>JAQVJW010000009.1 GCA_028694925.1 Patescibacteria group bacterium
TTGGTGCCCAGGGAGGGACTCGAACCCTCAAGGTGTTTCCACCAGCAAATTTTAAGTCTGCCGCGTCTTCCTGTTCCGCCACCCGGGCATAACTACATTTTTGTCTTTATCCAATATAGCTCTGATTCCACACATTGTTTAGCTTTTAACTTCTTTCGCTCTAGGGCGAAGCTTTCTTCTTTGTAGCATCCTGCCAAAATTCTCTTGGCATATATCTTCCCATATTTTAGCATGTAGACTCGTGTATGCTTATAAATATGGCCATATACGTTGTATTTACTATCTACAATCTCTTTTAGCCATACAAGGAATTTTTCTGATCCAGAATATATACTCAAGCTCCACTGTTCACAATAATTAGTTGGATGCTTCCAATTCCTTATACAACCATCCCCATCTATTAACCCCCTGAGAAAGTCGTCGAAATATCTGACAGGTACGTCCATATTAGATATTATTAATGACTTAGCTGACATTAATCCGATACTACATAAGTAACGATAGAAAACAACATTACTAAATTGAAGATGATAACATCTTTTACTTACCTCTACTGCCCGATCTTTAGGCCTTGGGTCACAACTCAGACCCGTCAACCTTTTCAACCCTAATAGGTACTCTTTATCCTTTGCAGTAATCGAGATATGTCTACCGTCTTTACTTAACGACCCATCAGCCGTTATTAGGCCAATAAGATACCATAAATCATTCTTATTTAGGTCTCTATAGTCCATAATTGTTAAGTTACAATCGATGTCTTTTCAATTCAAGTATACAGAATCTGGAGGCGTCGCCGGGACTTGCACCCGGGTACGCGGTTTTGCAGACCGCTGCCTAACTACTCGGCCACGACGCCACTAATATAGGGGTGGGGCGGCGGCTATTCGCCGCCACCGTTGCCCTCCTCGATTTCCTTCAGCCATTTTATCCGCTCTGCAAGGCCAAAGGTTTCCATTTCGAAAGGTATTCCCCGGAGGATTGATTCGGTGAACATGAGGACCGTCGCAAAGAAGACGATCTGGGGGTATACGAGATCAAAGCGCTCATAGGTGTCATATCCCGTGTATCGCACCCTCAGACCCTCCTGCATCACTGTACCGATAGACGCTGCCCACTCGCCAGTGCTGTGTGCACCAGCGATAATCTCGGCGAAATGGCATGCGCTACTATCAGCGTCTAGGTGGTATTTGCTTGCGAAGAACTCTATCTTCGTGCGTCCGTACCTGTCCTGCCACCTTATCCAGAAGCCAGTGCCCTGGACCCGGTATATCACGCAGTCTTCGGCAATCACCTCTTCTACGGTACCGAACCTATCGGCGACCATCTTGGGTAGTTCACGAATGTCCACGACGACACTACCTTTCTCTAGTAGGTGCACAATTATAGTGAATTGGTATCAAATTTGGAGCGAGAGACGGGATTCGAACCCGCGACCTCAACCTTGGCAAGGTTGCGCTCTAGCCAACTGAGCTACTCTCGCGGGATGTTCTGGTGGGTGCTGAGGGAGTCGAACCCCCGACCTTCTGGGTGTAAACCAGACGCTCTAACCAGCTGAGCTAAGCACCCTTTTTGGTGGCGAGAGCCGGAATCGAACCGACGACGCAAGGATTTTCAGTCCTTCGCTCTACCAACTGAGCTATCTCGCCACATCATAAGACTTGGTGGGGATGAGAAGACTCGAACTTCCACGGCCCAGAGGCCACAAGCCCCTCAAGCTTGCGTGTCTACCAGTTCCACCACATCCCCGAATTATTAAAAAGCGTTAAGAGATGACTCTAAATGCAAAGAAAATGATAGCCCATATTACCCTTTAAGTCAATGAAAATTAGGGCGTTTGCTTTTCTTTAACGTACCAACTCGCAATATCAGTGAAGCGATCCTTCGGCTCTATAAGCTTCATCGATTTCATCCCTTTGACCTCTTTTGAGACCGCGTAAAGATACTTGGGCCTGCAAAGATAAACGGCCGGATAAAGCTCGTTTATAAACTTTGAGACTTCTTGATACTTAGTATTTCTCTCTTTTTCATTCGAAGTAAGTCGTGCTTCTTCTAAATATTTATCAACCTGACGGCTTCCGATTCCTGAAAAGTTAAGCCCAGGGTCTTCAGCCATCGAGGAATGATAGAGGGTATAGATATCAGAGTCAGCCCCAAGATTCTCCGAGATTAAGAGTAGGTCATAATTTCTGGTCCTAACATAGTCTTCGATAAAAACGTTAAAAGGATATTTTTCGACTGAGATCTCAAGCCCTAACTCCCCGAGCATCCCAGCGATAGTATCAGCTTCCCTTGATTTGGTAGAATCATTGGTGGCAACTAGTCTTAGGGTTATAGGTTTATTATCCTTTAAAAGAGTTCCCTCTTTATTTAAAACATATTTATTATCCTTTAATATCTTTTGAGCCGTTGCTAGATTATAGTCCTGCTTCGCCTTCGGATTATAGCCCAAGAAACCTGGCAAAATAGCTGAGTTTGTTTTAACGGCCTGACCATAATATATCTCATCTATCAGCTCTTCCTTATCGATCGCCGCCGTTATCGCCTTTCTTAAGTTAATATCAGTAAGAGCTTCGGAGACAACGTTCATAAAAAGAACATCGTATTCAGGAATTGATAGATTGTATACATTTAAGTTTGGAAGCCTATCGGTCCTTGAGAGTTCAGATGGTAATATTCGTTCGATTCCATCAACATCCTTCCTAGAATAGGCATTAGTAAGGTCGGCGTAGTTAGGATAGGCAATCAGAACAACTTCTGAAAGATAAGCCTCTTTGCCATAATATTCTTCATTTCTAATCATATGAACCTCTTGGGTATCCTTAATCTCCCGAAGTTCCGTAAAGGCAAACGGACCAGAACCAATCGGATTTTTGGAAAATTCAGCTGCCCTCATATTCTCGGCTGGAACTGCTATAAGCATATGTTCGGGAACAATTGGGACATCGGTAAGGTATATAAATGAGGCATACGGATTCGGTAATTCAAAGGTAACCGTCCGTTCGTCAGCTGCAGTTACCTTAATATCTTTCCAGGTAGAAAGACGAGGGGTACCAACATCTGGGTTTTGGATCGTATTAAAAGTAAAGGCAACATCATTTGCTGTGAGCCTTTCCCCATCGTGCCAAGTAAGATTATCACGAAGATAGAAGGTATAGGTCTTTTCATCTTTTGAGACTTCCCACCTTTCGGCCAGGTCCCCTTCTACCCTCCGACCATCAACATGCTTCGTAAGACCCGAGAACATCAGAGTAACCGCCGAGGTCTCGGCTGAATTAGTCGGGGAGAAAAGTGGGTTTAGTTGATTAATCTCTCCAACTAGTCCCCCATAATATGTGCCACCAGCAACTGGCTCAGTGGGGAGATAATTATAGAGGTCCGTAAATCTTTGTGCGAAGAGAATAAAGATTAAAAGAGTAGCAACACCAGAAAAAAGAACAATGTTCTTAAGATGAGAAATATCAGGTATCTTCTTTAAAATCTTTCGATAGGCCCGATTGACATCATCAAGGTCGGCATTCTGAAGACCCTCTTTAGTCTTCCCAAAGCCTCTCTTAAGATCACCAATTTTTTTCTTTAGTTCCATTTATGAAATGATTTGCCAAAGGGTAGCAAGCAAGAACAAGAAAGCAGAGCCAATCGTAACGTATGTAAGGAATTTCTCAGCCCCTCTTTTTGTTTTGTAGCTTGCGCCACCACCACCAAAAACACCCGAAAGACCCGTTCCCTTCTGTTGTAAGAGAACGGTAATGATTACAAGGATTGCCGTTACGACCTGAATAACTACTATTGCTGTTTCCATAGCCATCAAATTCTATCAAAATATACTTACTTTGTCTATAAACAGAGGGGCCGGGGATTCCTCGTGAATCCCCGGCCGTGCGCGCCCATCAGTCTAGCGAAGAGATCGGGACGTTCCCTCTCTCGATGCTGTACTCGATTTTCGCCGAAACCGGATGAAGTGCCTCGATAAATGAGTACTTCTTCTTTCCCGCCCACTCGAGCGGGAACTTCTCGTTGAACTCCTTCGCCACTTCCTCCGGATCCTCGCCCTCAGGTACGACGATCAAGGTGGAGCTCCCGTGTTCGTACCAAGTGAAGTCATCGGGATGCGCTCTTCCTCGATAACGAATACACGGGCTCTTGAACTCTAGTACATAGAGATGACCACCGCAGGCCTCCTCAAGGCACTGGATGATCTCCTCATTTATACCCTTCACTTCCTTCACCTCCCTCTTCCGAGTATCTTCCTGCATTCCGTGAGCTTCTGGCATCGTTCTTCCACTGGTCGAAGTCGCAAACCCCGGCCAATGGCCTCGTGAAATTGCCGCAAGGGGTCCTGGTAGCGAAGCCATCTGACCCCGAGCTCCTCATAGCTCAGATTCGGGTCATGGCCATGAAGGATGGCTGCGGCCTTCTGCCGCGCCATTTCTCTCGCAAACATAAGACCACACCTCCTTACGTGGGGCGCAAAAGTTCTACGCTACCCTCCGATACGTCATATGTAGTTATATCACAAATTTACTTTGATGTTGATGATTTTCTCATAATCATCATTTGGGGCCGCCTTAACCCAAAAAGTATGCTTACATTCCTGGCATTTGTATTTAATCCGAACTCGCATGGCTTTTTCCTCAAAATCAATCGGCTTCATCGCACCACCACAGGTTGCGGCTCGATCACCGGGGTTTACGTCAACATGTTTACCCCAAAGACAATAGGGGCAATGGTCAGTATAGCCATTTCCTTTTATCTTCCTGCCGCAAAATTCACAAACAAAGTCTTCAGTCGTTCTTTGAAATTTCTTGGTCATCCTCTTTTTGACTTTCTCCACCCTCTTTTGATAGTTTCGAAAGAAGAAAAGCACTCTTCCCACTTATCTTCATCTTTGGCTTTTGGGGTTTGAGTTTCTTCTGGGCTTCTTCTTCTAGTTTGTCGTAATCATCACTCATAATATCTCTTTTATCTTCCTTGCGAGCTTCTTCCCCACAATCTCTTCTAGCTCTTTTACACTTGCGGCCTTTATTCTATCAACTGAGCTAAATTTTAAAAGAAGCTTCTTTTTAGTCTTCGGCCCCACTCCAGAAATATTATCGAGTGATGTCAAGTACACCTCCCTATCCCTTATTTTCTTATGATACGTTATCGCAAAGCGATGGGCCTCATCTCGAATCCGCTGCACTAGGTACCTAGCTTCTGAGCCCTCTGATAAAAGAACCCTCTCAAAGGTATTATTTTCTATTACGAATATCTCCTCTTTTTTCTTAGCAAGAGCCGTAATCTTAACCTTATCCGGAACAATAACATTTTGTATCACGGCCGAAAGTTGCCCTTTTCCCCCATCTAAAATTACAAGGTCAGGAATGTCAGAAAATGCCTTGTCCTGTCCCCTCTTTTTGAACCTTCGAGCTACCACTTCGCTCATCATCGCAAAATCGTTCGCTCCCTTTACGGTTCGTATCTCAAACCTCCGGTAATCTTTTGGTGATGCCACGCCGTTTCTGAAGACAACCATCGAACCGACCGCATGGTTTCCCATGATATTTGAGATATCAAAAGACTCAATCTTTGAAGGTATTGTCTTAAGATTAAGAGCTCTTTTAAGCTCGGCAAGCCCTTTATCAACGGCGAGATCCCTATCTGATAGAAAGTGGGACCTTTTAATTCGATCGAGATAGCGCAACCGATCACGATACATTGCGGCCCCCTCAAAGTTTTTTTCTTTTGCTGCCTTTTTCATCTCCCTTTTAAACTCCCCCTCTAACTCTTTTGTCTTCCCGCTAAAAAGCTTCACGAGACCCTTAATGTTCTTCTGATAATCCTTTTTATCAATATGCTCATCATCATGCCCCGGACAAAGCCCGATGTGGTAGTAGAGACAGACTTCGCCCGCCGGCAGCGTGCAAGTGCAATATGGGAATATTTTCCTTGCTACTTTTAGGATTGCTCGTACGGCCCTGGAGTCGATAAATGGGCCAAGATACCTTGCATTACTATCGGTTATCTGATGAACTACAGATACCCGGGGGTAGTCTTCTTTTGTGATCTTAAGATAGACATAGTTCTTATCGTCCTTAAAACGCACATTATATTTCGGCTTATAGCGCTTTATAAGGTCGGCCTCAAGAACGAGGGCTTCAAACTCAGAACCACACTCGATTGTCTCAAGACCCACTATATTTCTGACAAGTTCTTCGGTCTTCGGATCTTTTTCAGCCTCACTAAAATATGAAGAGACTCGGTTTTTAAGGTTTACGGCCTTCCCAACGTAAATAATCCGATCGCTCTTGTCACGATAAATGTAGACACCGGAGCTTCTAGGAAGCCTTCTTACCTTTTCTTTTAGCCTTTTATCCATATCTCAAATAATGTAAATAAAGAGAACTTTACTTTAAAATCTTTGCCAAGTATTGTCCGGTGTATGACTTTTTAGCCTTTGCGACCTGCTCTGGAGTCCCTTCGGCTACTAATTCACCTCCGAAATCACCACCCTCAGGCCCAAGATCGATAAGATGATCAGCACATTTTATAACATCCAAGTTGTGCTCCACAATCAGGACAGTATTTCCAAGGTCCACCAAGGCATTCAAGACACTCATCAGCCGATTAACATCATCAAAATGAAGACCGGTGGTTGGCTCATCTAAGATGTAGAGGGTCTTTCCAGTCGCTTTCCTTGAGAGCTCAGTGGCGAGCTTCACCCTTTGGGCTTCCCCACCCGAAAGAGTAGTGGCCGGTTGACCAAGCTTAATATACCCAAGCCCAACCTCATAAAGCGTTTGAAGCTTAGTTTTAATCGCTGGAATGTTTGCAAAAAATTCTAACGCCTCCTCAACTGTCATATCAAGAACATCGGCGATGGTCTTCCCCTTGTAGTGAATCTCAAGCGCTTCTTTATTGTACCTCTTACCCCTACATTCCTCACAGGTCACATAAACATCGGGTAAAAAGTGCATTTCGATTTTAAGAATACCTTCACCATGACAAGCCTCACAGCGCCCACCCTTAACGTTAAAGGAGAATCTCCCCGCCTTATATCCCCGCATCTTTGCCTCAGGGGTGGCGGCAAAAAGTTCCCGAATATTTGAGAAGACTCCAGTGTAGGTAGCGGGGTTCGAGCGTGGGGTTCGTCCGATTGGTGACTGATCGATATCAATCACTTTATCGAGGAACTTCGTTCCTAAGATATCTTTATGCTTTCCGGTAGTATGTTGCGCTCGATGATAAATATTTGAAAGCTTTTTGGCCAAAGTGTCATTTATAAGGGAAGACTTGCCCGAACCCGAAACACCAGTCACAACGACCATCTTACCAAGTGGTATTTTGACATTAATATCCTTTAGATTATTCTCTTCAGCTCCGATAATCTCTAGGCTTTCGCCTGTACCTTGTCGACGCTTCATTGAGCACATCACTTGCCTTGCGCCCGAAAGATACTGCCCAGTTAAGGATTTCTTAGTCTTTTTGACCTTATCGGGAGTGCCTTCAGTGACCACCTTACCACCATGCTCTCCAGCTCCAGGCCCAACATCGAGTAGCCAATCAGCTTCTTCCATTGTTTCTGCATCGTGTTCAACTACGATAACAGTATTCCCAAGGTCACGGAGCTTTTTTAGGGTATTTATTAGCCGTTTGTTATCTCGCTGGTGAAGGCCGATCGAGGGTTCATCTAAGATATATAAGACGCCCATTAAGGAAGAGCCGATTTGGGTCGCGAGTCTAATCCTTTGAGCTTCTCCGCCCGATAAGGTCCGAGCGGTTCTGTCTAAGGTAAGATAGTTTAGCCCTACATTAAGCATAAAACCAAGCCGCTCCTTGATCTCTTTTAGGATTTGCCGAGCGATGTTTTGATCTCTGTCCGAGAGCTTAATATCCTCAAAGAATTCGAGACACTCATCAATCGACATATTTACAACATCTACGATCGATTTTTCGGCTACTGTCACGGCCGCAAACTCTGGCTTGAGTCTCTTCCCTTCACAAACAGTGCATTTCTTAACCGTCATATATTTCTCAATCTCTTTTCTGACATAATCAGAATCGGTCTCTTTGTATCTTCGTTCAAGATTCGCAATCACCCCTTCATAGGTCGTCTCATACTCTCGCTCACTTCCAACTGGGACTTTAATAACCTCATCCCCCGTACCATACATCGTAATATGTTTAGCCTTTTCAGAAAGATCTTTGTAGGGAACATCGATCGAAAAGCCAAACTTCTTCCCAACCGCCACAAGTATTTGAGTGTACCAGCCCATTTTAGCCGTTGTTCTAGCCCAGGGTCTGATTGCCCCCTCGGCTATAGTAAGCTTAGGATTCGGAACCACTAGGCTCGGTTCGACCTCAAGCTTGGTTCCAAGCCCAGTACAAGCGGGGCAAGCCCCATAAGGCGAATTAAAAGAGAAACTCCGAGGAGAGAGTTCGGGTAGATTGACGCCACAAGCTTCACAAGCAAAGTTCTGCGAAAAAACATGTTCTTTCTTTTTGTCGACCTCGAGAATATAAAGAATCCCTTCCCCTAAGTTTAGGGCTTGTTCAACAGATTCTGAGAGCCTTCTTTTGTTTTTTGAATCAACAAGAAGTCTATCGACCACTGCCTCAATAGTATGTTTGTGATTCTTGTGAAGCTTGATGTCTTCTTCAATATCATAAATCTTGCCATCTACCCTGACTCGGGTGTATCCCGCTTTCGAAAGTCCTTCAAATACATACTTATGTTCGCCCTTCCTACCTTTAACGATAGGGGCCAAAACCATGATCTTTGAACCTTTTGGTAATTCTAAAATATGTCCCACGATTTGTTCGTTTGTTTGTCTTGAAATCTCTTTTCCACATAAGGGACAGTGCGGCACCCCAATCCGGGCATAAAGTAGCCTTAAATAGTCATATATCTCAGTCACTGTTCCAACGGTAGAACGGGGATTCCTACTTTGGGATTTTTGGTCTATTGAAATAGCCGGTGATAAGCCATCGATTTGGTCCACATCCGGCTTCTCCATTATCCCTAAAAATTGTCTGGCGTAAGATGAAAGGCTTTCGACATAACGCCTTTGCCCTTCGGCATAAATTGTATCAAAAACAAGTGATGATTTACCAGAGCCTGAAAGACCAGTTACCACCACAAGCTTATCTCTTGGTATTGTAACATCGATATTTTTTAAGTTGTGTTCACGTGCCCCGCGAACGACAATTTTATCCATCAAAGCCCTTTCGTTTATCACTCTACCCCGAAAGAAAAGTCGCTTTGGCATTATACCGCGAATGTCAATGGTTTTCAAGAAAATGTTATGGGCGAGTACATGGGTAACACTTTTCTAGTGTTAGTTTGTTCTGTCTTTAGTGTAACATATTCAATTGGTCTTTTGAGGCCTAAAGACCAATGAGGTCTTTTGAAGTTGTAGAAGATAATGTAGTCAAGGAGACTTCGATTAAACTCTTCGACATCTAAAGTAAAGTTACCTAGATCGATAAACTCTTGCTGCAAGGTACCGTTAAACCTCTCTATCAGTGGTTTATCTTTTGGTTGATAAGGTCTGGCGTGTAAGAGTTCAATTCCAAGCTCACTTGCTGCCATCTCAAATTCCTTCTTAAACTCAGAGCCATTATCGATATGGATATGCTCAATGTTTCCACCATAAAGAAGAGTGATTCTTCTTAAGAAGTCAGCTGCATTCTTTGATGCTTTGGTCTTGTACATGTAGGCAAAGGCAAAACGAGAATGATAATCAATGGCTGTTAGGATATATCTCTTTTCATTATTGAAGTATTCAACTATTGTATCCGCTTCAATCACAAACCCGGTAAAGGGCTCGAGCTTAAGATCAGTGATTCTTTTCTTGATATGACCACATTTAGGATACTTCTTCCTGCTTCTTACCGCTCTTTTAGCATAGAGGCCATAGTCAGTAACGATTCTTCTTGCAGCTTGTGGTCTGATTGGAACACCATACTCTTCAAGGTAGATAGGGATTAGTTTGTGGCGACCAAGGGCTGGGTAATCATTCCGAAGTCTTTGCATTCTTACTACTTCAGTATATGTATATTCGGCTTTTCTGTGGTTAAGGGGAGCCTTTGATCGATCTTCTAAGGTTTTAAGGTTAGTTTCATTAAAGAGAGAGTACCATTTATGGAAAGTCTTCCTTGAGATACCAAAGTAGCGACAAGTAAGGGAGGCGTTACCTTGAGCTTTTTCTTCGTAATAGATTATCCATTCAAGACGGTTACGAGCATTCTTTGATAGCTTGAGACTCTTTGCTACTTCCCGCCACCTTTGATGCTTGGTTAGTAGCTTTGTCTCTTTGGGATGAAACCAACAGTTCTTGGCTTCCATGTAACACCTCCTTAAAATACCTCTTTATTGTAGAGGATGATGTGTTACCTATGTATCTCGCCCAAGACAGAAAAGAAGATCGGAAGGGTTCTTCCTACCATATTTGACCAGAAAGAGTATAATATATGTATGAGTGAACAAGGGGGAAAATCACTCAAAGCCATTATCTTAAAGGCTCATTGCAGTCTCGAGTAACTTCGAGGCTGTTTTCTTTCCCAGAACCAACTACATTTCGAGGAGGTGCCCTAATGTGTGACCCTGGTACTTGCGAAAGGTGTATCGCTGATACCTACTTCAAGAACAACGTCTGCAAGTCCGCGAACGGCAGTGGTCGCAACTGTGATCAGCCGGGGTCTCCATTTCATCTCAACCAACATGGAGTCCCCTTCTGTCGGACCAAGAATTCAACCATCTACCCACCAACTCCACTCGCGAAAGCCTCCTAGCACCCCAAACCCGCCGCTTGCCCTTCGGGGCAGGCGGCTACCCGCAAAAGGCTTAAAGCCTCTTTTTTAAACTCTTCTTCTCTTCCTCTTCTCTTATCTCAGACAGTAAATCACGATATTCTGCGGCTTTTTCAAACTCAAGAGCCTTTGAGGCTATTTCCATCTTATTCTCTAAATCTTTTATAATTACTTTGATTTCACTCTCAGGTATCTTTTTAATCTCAATCCCTTTTAATTCCACATCATCTATTCCCTTATCTTCCTTCATGCTGTCTCTTATGGCCTTCTTAATCCCTGCAGGAGTTATCCCATGCTCTTTGTTGTACTTTTCCTGAATCTTTCTTCGTCTCTCCGTTTCAGAGATAGCAATCTTCATTGCTCTTGTCTCCCTACTGGCATACATGATTACCTTACCCTCTTCGTGACGAGCGGCTCGCCCAATCGTCTGAATCAGGGCTGTCTCTCCCCGCAGGAACCCCTCCTTATCAGCATCTAAGATAGCAACAAGTGAGACCTCCGGCAAATCAAGTCCCTCCCGAAGAAGATTAACACCAACTACGACATCATATTTCCCAAGCCGAAGGTCACGAAGTATTTCTGGCCTATCAAGGGTAGCAACTTCTGAATGCAAGTATTGTACCTTTATCTTAAGTTCTGAAAGATATTCCGAAAGGTCTTCTGCCATTTTTTTTGTAAGGGTGGTGACAAGAACCCGTTGGTCTTTCTTTACTCTCGTCTTGATCTCCCCCAAGAGATTTGGAATCTGGTCTTTTTCGGGTCGAACCTCAATCACTGGATCAAGGAGTCCTGTCGGCCTAATTATTTGTTCGGCTACGGCTGGGAATTCCTGTCCCTTTTCTCGTTTCTTGTAGAACTCACTCGGAGACTTTACTCTACTTTCGGTAACCCTTGAAAGTTCATATTCTCCTGGGGTGGCCGAAACGTACAAAGTTTTCCCTGTTCTTTCCTTAAACTCTTGAAACTTTAAGGGTCGATTATCAAGAGCCGATGGCAACCGAAAGCCAAATTCAACTAAAGTCTCTTTTCGGGATCGGTCTCCGTTATACATTCCTCTGATTTGAGGAATCGTCATGTGAGATTCGTCTATAAGGCAGAGGAAATCATCAGGGAAATAGTCAAGTAAGGTCGAGGGGGCTTCACCCGGCTCCCGGAACGCCAGATATCGGGCATAGTTTTCGATTCCACCCACATAACCAGTCTCTTCAATCATCTCAAGATCGTGTCTAACCCTTTCTTCTAGTCGCTGGGCCTCAAGGAGCTTCCCTTCTTTTTTGAAATATTTTAATCTCTCCTTTAGCTCCGCAAGAATCATCTCCTTCATCTCCCCTATTCTGTCCTTCACGGTAAGGAAATGCTTAGCTGGATAGATCGAAAGACTTGGTATTTCTTTTATCACCTCTCCAGTAAGATAGTTAAATTCTTTGATCTTCTCAACTTCATCACCCAAAAATTCGATTCGGTAAGCCACTTCGGAATAGGCTGGGACAATATCAAGAATCTCCCCCCTTACCCTAAAGTTGCCCCGCTCCAGAACCTTATCGTTTCTGGCGTAATGAATATCAATTAGACGTCGCTGTAATTTCTCGCGTGATATCTTACTCGTAGGAGCAAGATCAATCTTGTAGTCTCGGTACAAGTCCGGTGACCCCAGTCCATAAATACAAGAGACCGAAGCAACAATTAAGGTATCAGGACGTGAGAAAAGTGACGCGGTAGCGGCGTTTCTAAGCCTATCGATCTCTTCATTCACATCGGCGTCTTTTTCGATATATGTATCAGTTCTTGGGATGTATGCTTCTGGCTGATAGTAATCATAGTAGGAGACAAAATAGTGGATGGCGTTATCAGGGAAAAACTCTTTAAACTCAGAGTAAAGTTGAGCGGCCAGCGTTTTGTTGTGAGTTATAACCAAGGTTGGCTTATTGAGTTTCTCGACCGTTTTAGCCATGGTAAAGGTCTTCCCGGAACCGGTTACCCCAAGGAGGACCATCTCTTCCTCGTGAATACCAATATTACCGGTAATTTTCTTAATCGCAGTTGGCTGGTCACCCTTTGGCCGAAGTTCAGTTTTTAATTTGAATTTATTCATCACAAAAGCGCTGTGATTATATCTCACTTTAGAGGATTTTTCTAGAGTACAAATTCTAATCTAGTTATCTAAGGTTATCGCCGCTACCGGACAAGCCTCAAGCACTTCTTTGAGATTGCAACAATCAGCGGTACAAGTACCTTTAACTTGAGACTTCATATCATCCGAAAGTTCGAAACAATCTTCACACATCGAGACACAAGTCCCGCAACCGATACAGAGCCCCTTATCTACTTTTACTTTTGCCATAAAATGATTTTACCATATTCATCCTTTATACCAAACCTTAAATAATATATACTGTAGTTGTGAGGGCGAAGCTTAAATTACGTCACAAATATTTGATTATTATAACTTTGGTAGTTATCACCATCGCTGCTATTACTACCTTTGTTGCCCAGAATTACTTTAGAAGTTATTTCCTTGAGACATATAAGGTAAATCTCAATGATTATGTAAACAATATTGCCTCTGAATATTTTGACCTCAACTCTCCTGCAAGCCTCAGCAAATCTGGAAATCAGAATGATTACAAAGAGACATTAAAGAAATCAGACCAGATAAATACCGTCACCCTTACTGACGGTAATGGCACTGTGATCGCAAGTGACAACAAAAGCCTCTTAAATACCCCTCTTCTCTCAAACACCTCCTGGCAAAGTGCTGTTTCTGGCGAAGTGGTCTTTGAAGGGTTAAGTTTTAGTAACGATACTCGAGATGTAAAAGCCTATCTACCGATCTTCAGTCAAGAGAAAAGCGTTAAGGGCATTGTTGTGGCCGAAATAACGATGCCGGAGATCGTTGGTTCCGTGACAAACTTCATCTGGGGTATAACTTGGGCCATTATCGGTGCTTCTGGCATATATATCATTATCTCCTATCTCACAGTCGCAGAACTAGAAAAGAAGATGAGCGAGAAGGAACGCTCTGTTTTTGATGCTTCAAAAGTACTAGCTGAGGAACAAAAAATGTATGAAGCGATCGCTACCTCCCTCGCAGAATCTTTAGTTGTTGTTAATAAAGATGGGCAGATAGTCCTCTTCAACAATGAAGCTGAGAGAGTGACTGGGAACAAGGCAGAAGATATCGAGTATCGTTCCTATAAAAAGATTATTAACTTCTTTGACGAGAAGGGTCGAAAACAAAAAAGGGACCTTATCGGCGAATCGCTAAAAAAAGGAAAAGTGATAAAAACATCTTCAAAAGATGGCTTCTATATTAAGAATGCCCAAAAAAACCTAATCCCAGTTTCGGTAAATATCGCCCCTATTGCCGCAGGCGATAGCTTCATTAAGGGAGTCGCTATCACCATCGAGGACATTTCTTATGAGAAGGAACTCCAGAAAGTTAAGGATGAGTTTGTTTATGTTGTGGCGCATGAACTGGGAAACCCGATCTTTGCCCTTGATGGCTATCTATCGCTTCTTGAAGGCAAGAACAAAAAGTACGATAGTGAGTCGAAAAAAATGCTCACCGATGCCAGAAAAATTAATGCTGAGCTTTCAAACCTTGTCAACGACCTCCTTGAGGTGGCTCGGAATGAGACTGGTCGATTAACCTTTGAAATCGAAAAGATTAACCTAGAAAGAATTGCAAAAGAAGTAGTTAAAAATGAATCATTCAAAGCAAAAAAGAAGAAGATAAAACTTAGCCTTAAACCAACCCGGGCACCACTTGCAATCGGGAATGAGGCTAAGATTAAGGAAGTAGTCACGAATCTTGTAAATAATGCCATTAAGTATAATCAAGCGGGCGGTAAGGTAGAGATTGCGATAACCGAACAGAAGGGCTATATAAGTCTTTCGGTCAAGGACAATGGCTTTGGGATGAGCAAAGAAGAAAAAGAACATCTATTTGAGAAGTTCTATCGGGTCAAAAGCAAAGAAACTCAAGAGATTACTGGCACTGGCCTTGGTCTCTTTATCTCAAAACAAATCGTCGAGAAATGTGGTGGTCGGATTTGGGCCGAGACCGAAAAGGGAAAAGGTTCAACCTTCACCTTTGAGCTAAAGAAAGCTAAGTAAGGTCAGGTCTCCTCTCATTTGTTCTTACTTCTGATTTTTCTTTCCGCCACTTTGCTATCTCCTTGTGATTACCACCCCGAAGGACTTCGGGGACCTTTTTCCCTTCATACTCCTCGGGCCTAGTATAGTGAGGATACTCAAGGAGACCCTCAGAGAAAGAATCATCCTGATGGGATTCTTCTTTACCAAGAACTCCGGGTAAAAGTCGAGCCACCGAATCAACTATAACGGCAGCAGCAATCTCTCCACCTGTTAGAACATAATCCCCAATCGAAATCTCCATATCTACGTAGTCCCGAATTCGCTCATCGAAACCCTCATAGTGACCACAGACGAGTATCAACTCCTCTTCTTGTGAAAGCATCTGGACTCTCTTTTGGTCATATTTCTCACCTTGAGGGGTCAAAAGAATTACTTTTGCCTTCTTGTTTTTATGCTTAAGTTCCTTGATGGCACCAACGACAACGTCAACCCTAAAAACCATCCCCGCACCACCCCCATATGGGGTATCGTCAACCTTTTTCCATTTCCCCCTTCCCCAATCCGAAAGGTTTTTGACTCTAACCTCAAGTATCCCCTTCTCCTGAGCACGCTTAAGAATACTTTCGCTTGTAAAGCATTTAACCATCTCTGGAAATAATGTTAGAACCGTTATTTTCATTTAACCTCATTTTAACAAAGTCGCCACAACCTGAGAAGCTGTGGCGACTTCTTTAACCTTTATCTATATTACAAACTATCTGAGCTAAATCTCAAGATCGGCCATTGGACGGTCATCTTCGTCGGCTGCTTCTTCTTCCTTGACCTCTGCTTCGGCTTCTTTCTCTTCTGCCTTGGCCTCTTCTTTTGGCTCTTCAGTCTTTTCTTCTTTCTTCTCTTCCTTTACAGGAGCTTCAGAACCTTCTGGTTCTACAATCTTTAGGTTAACTCGAGCGTCATTTTTAGCACCGAGAACCCGAAGCAAGGTTCTTAGGGCCTTAGCGGTTCGGCCTTCTTTACCGATTATAACGCCCATATCTTCCTTATCGACTGAAAGCTCAAGAAGAACTCCCATTTCATCAACCTTACGGTCAACTTTTACGGCATCAGGCTTTTCAACAAGTGCCTTTGCTACCATTTCTACGAATTGTTGATCTTTTTCTGCCATTTTTTACTCCTTCTGTTATTAATATTATTTATCTTCTTTATCTTTTTCTTCTTCTTTAGGCTCTTTAGTCTTTTCTTCTTTTTTGGGTGCTTCCTTCTCGGCTGGTTTATCCTCTTTTTCCTCCGGTTTATCTTTCCCCTTTTCCTCTACTGGTGCTTCGGTAGAAGCCTCTTCCTTTTTTCCTTCTTCCTTTACCTCTTCTTTGGGTGCTTCTTTCTTCTCTTCGTCATCCTTCTTCTTTGGTGGTCGATTCCTTTCGGCGATCTTTACCCACTTAGGCATCGAGATGCCCTCTTTTTTTAGAAGTTTTGCTAAGGTATTCGAAGGTTGAGCACCATTACTAAGGTACTTTTCTAATTTTTCTTTATCTATTTCGAGCTTTTTTTCGTGAGGATTGTAATTACCTAGAATCTCGACGAATTTTGATGTTACGGCTCTTTCTTTTTCGGCTACGACGATTCGGAAATAGGCTTGTTTCTTCTTTCCGGTCCTAGCGAGTCTCAAGACTAACAACTTTTACTCCTTTACAGCTTTACTTACCTTAGGATTTTAACGGAAAACAGGAAAAAAGTCAATATTTGTGCCCAGAAGACGTCTATTTCTTCACTGTCTTTATCGCCTCTTCAAGCCTAACTGAAAGTAACCTAGATGCATGTGAATCATCCATCGTTACGCCATAGATAACATCGGCCTCTTTCATTGTTTCGCGGTTGTGAGTTATAAAAATGAATTGGGTCGCTTTAGCAAGTTCATGGACAATCTTTAGGAACCTTTTAGTATTCGTCTCATCTAGAGCAGCATCGACTTCATCAAGAAGGACAAATGGGGCCGGATTAACCGAAAGGATCGCAAATAGAAGCGCCAGTGAGGTAAGGGTTCTCTCTCCACCCGAAAGGGCCGATAATGATTTAACCCTTTTCCCTGGAGGCACGGCCATAATCTCAATACCAAACTTTTCTTCTCCATCTTCTTCGCGGCTTGTGACAAGTTCAAGACCAGCCTCACCACCGTCAAACAGTAACCCAAAGAAGTGTTTGAATTTTTTACTGATTGATTCAAAAGAAGTCTGGAATTGTTTCTTTATCTTCTCATCCAAATCCTTGATCATTTTCTCAAGGTCACCTTTTGCTTTCTCGAGGTCTTCTATCTGTCCCGAGAGATATTCAACTCGCTTTCCGACTTCTTCAAATTCTGTTTCGACCTCTGGGTCGATCTCTCCGATAGCATAAAGTTTGTTTTTAATTTTTTCAATCTCGGCCCTTGTCGCCTCCTCATCAAGTTCAGGGATCGCTTTTATGCCTGCAAGCTCTGCTTCGCTACCTAGCTCACGCAAGATATCCTCTTTCACATCTTGCTTTTTGGTTTCGACCCGAGCCATCTCTACTTTTAGATTTGTTGTCTCTCGGCCATATTCTGTAAGAAGGCTCTGCTTTTTCGTAATTTCATCCTTAACGGTTGTGAGCTCTTTCCCAGCCGAAGAGAAGTCGTTTGAGCCCACATTAAGTTCGGTCTTAAGGCTCTCTATCTCAGCGTTAATCTTTTCGATCTCCTTCTCACGAGAAGATATCAACTCCTCGATATCTTGCTTCTCTTTTTCATCAACCGGTTTTATATCCTGGTATTTTTTTATCTCAGCTTCGATATCTTTCTTCCGTGACTCTTCCTTTTCTATCTCATATTCAAGGGTCATTAGCTCTCGCTCAAGGGCAACCTCGATCGTGAGCCCCTCATCTTTTTCCTCAATTTCCGCTTCTATCTCCGTTACTTTCTTTTTTAAGGCAACGAGCTTCTCCTGAAGTTTTTCTTCCTCGGCCTTTTCCACCGGCTTTATTTTCTTCAACTTATCAATCGATTCCTTGATCTCTGTTCTTCTTCTAACAAGAGAGTTAGTAAGATGCCCTATTTCAAGTAACCGGCCTTTAATCTCATCTCGGCGTTCAACCAGCTCTTCCTTCTTTTTGAGAAGGCTTTCGAGTTTCGCTTGGACTTCAGTCATCCCCGAGAGGGCTCCTCGACTTGCCCCACCTACCTTTTCAATCAAGCTTTCAAGTTGTTTTATAACCTCTTTACCCTTACTAGCAGCCTTCTTAATATCTTTTGTCTTTTCGAGCCCCTGAATCTCTATGAGGAATAGGTTTTGACTTTCAAGAATGCTTGCGAGTTCTTCTCCCACAACCCCAAAATCAAAACTCTCAAGCTCCTGAGAAAGAACAGAAAGTTCATTTTTCTTTTCCTCAATCTTCTTTTGAATATCTATGATATTTCCACTAATACTTGAGAGTTCTTTTTCGATCTTCTCTTTTTCCTTTTCCTTTTCTTGGATCTTAAGGTCGTTTATCTCCGTATTTAGTTTTGCGATCTTTTCTTCTATTTCTCCTGTAGAAAGAGCGTCTTGTGAGTTAAAGACATCTAAATTTGCGGTGATCGTATAGATTTGTTGTTTTTTCTCGTCCCTTTCGGCCTCAAGCGATGCGATTCGCTCCTTGGTTTTCTTAAATTCTCCGTCTGCCATCTTCTTTTTAAGCTTCTCTGCTTCGGCTTCTTTTTCGGCAATCTTAAGAGATTTAAGTTCCTCTTCAAGACTTTTGATCTTCTCTTCTAACTCTTCTTTTGATAGGGCCCCTTCATATTTCATCTGAAGTTGAGCTCTTTTCGTGAAAATCTCTTGTTTCAGACTATCTTTTTTATCCTCTAGCTTTGAAATATCAGCCCTTAGTTCATCGAGCTTCGAGTTATCGGCCTTTTCTTGGCCTAAGATTCGCCCAAAGCGACTATTAAGTTCGGTCAGCTCTTCTTCGACCTTCTCTGCTTCCTTAGTGATTCGTTCAAGTTCGGTCCTTTTTTCTTTTTCAATATGGGTTAGCTTCTCCCAAATACTAGCAAAATATGTCTTTTGCTTTTCGGCGAGCTTTGCCGCTATCTCATCTTTTTGCTTGGCCTTTTCGGCTTGCCGTGAGAGGGTTGAAAGGCGGGGGCTAAGCTCAGACAAGATGTCTTTAATCCTAATAATATTCTGGGCTGTATCCGAAAGCTTCCTTATAGTTTGCTCCCGCTTTATCTCATAACTCCTTACTCCAGCCGCTTCATCAAAGAGAACCTTCCTCTCAGCCGGACCATAAAAAAGCATCGAATCGACCATCCCCTGCCCAATAACCGAATAGGTCGATTGGCCAAAACCAGCTCGGGCGAGGAGCTCTGCGACATCGAGGAGCCTGGCTTTTTTCCCATTGATCAAATATTCACTTGAACCATCCCGATAAACTGCCCGCTCGATTTCGATCTCTGAAAAATCAATTGGGGCCTTACCGTCTGCGTTATCAAGAAGCATCGAGACTCGGGCACCACTAGCCTTGTTTTTGCCATTTGAACCAGAGAAAATAACATCCTCACTTTTTTTAGATCGGATTGTCTTGTAGCTTTGCTCCCCAAGCACCCAACGGACGCTATCTGCAATATTTGACTTACCAGAGCCATTAGGACCCACGATGCCAGTAATACTCCGCATATCAGAAAAGTCTACTACTGACTTTGTAGCAAAAGATTTAAATCCTGATATCTCAAGCTTTTTTAGAAACAAAAAATCCCCCTAGAATACTCTGAACGTAAAATTATTTAATCCCCTCACTGCCTATATATTTTAACCATATTTCATCTGTAAAGCAATTTAAATAGAAAGAAAGAGCCCGCTTGCGCGGGCCCTTCCGCGTTTGCGGGCTTACTTTGTGAGGTACTAGGGTGCATCAGCGTCTTGTGATGCACCTTACGAGCCTTCTTAGGAGTCCCTCATCCCGAGTCGGCTCATCGGGATACCACATGTTGATCTTGCGTTTAGACACCCCCTTCTGAATTCAACGAGAGATCAAGCTCCCAGGCCAGTCCCTCGAGGAAGACCATCTCCTCGAGATTGAATTCTCGGCTCTCGAGGAACTCGGCACGGTAAGGGCCATCGTAGAAACGATAGATGAGCGTTGGCCCGAAGTTGTTGTCTTGCCTTGATTCTTGTCCGAACCCAACGAACATCCCGAGTCCCCGAAGGCGACTGTGCATGGAATCGACGTCTTCGCAATCATCAGCAATGGGCATCGGATGAATCCGCAATGCCTGGATTGTATCGCGGTAGCGTTCGGGAATGAGCTCAGGCCCAGAGATCTGCAACCCTTTGAGCACCGCGACAATCTGACGTTTGCTGGTAAAAATCGCTCCACCGAAGCCAAGCACAGCCGTAGCACCCATGATCATCTCTGCAAGCACCTCGCCTGAGTGCACTTGCATCATATGTTGGGTAAACCTGGTTTCGTTCCCCATCACGCACCTCCTCCTGGTTGGAATCTTCGAACAGCCTCGGGACCGATGTGCCAGGGTTGATAGACCTCCATGACTACGTGCCACGGAATGACCCTGAAGATACGGGTGCAGCAGTCTCCGCCTAGCCGCACGTCCTCCACCCGAACAAGGACCTTCTCGGAGTCGATGCATGAGACATCGATTCCCAGCAAAGCTGCTTCTGCGGTTGGTAGCGGCACTACCTGACCCGAAACGTAACTCAGATCGTGCCTTCTGACCTGAGCGGAACACCAAGCCTTTAGTGCCTTGTGGGCATCTTGCCCAAAATACACTTCTGGCTCTGGCTGTTCTCCTGTATGCTTCTGACCAATCTTAAGCCTAAAGGACATGATACCCTCCCTTCTTCTCAAGAACCTGAGCACCGAGCGGATCTCGATGATCACCTTCAAGAGAAGAAGCTATGTTATAGGTACTTCTTAAGGGCTTTTTTGGCTGCCTCTTGCTGCGCTATTTGTTTACTAGGTCCCTTACCTTTTCCCCAAACTTTATCTCCCACTCTAACTTCAATCACAAACACCTTATCATGATCTGGTCCATCTTCTGAGACAAGTTCATACTTTGGAGTAATTCCTTCCTTGTCTTGAGCCATTTCCTGGAAATGACTCTTTGAATCAATGTATAGCTTCTCCTTTATAATCTTCGGTAGAGAAATGATAAGATTATCTTCGATAAAATCTTTTGCGGCCTCGTAACCCTGGTCAAGATAGATTGCCCCGGTAACAGCCTCAAAAGTGTTCGCGAGGATCAGTTGCCGAGAGCGACCAGAAGAAGCCCTCTCCCCTCGACTCATTTTAAGGAAGTTCTCAAATCCTAGCTTCTTTGATACGGCAGAAATACTCTCAGTTTTAACAAGAGCGCTCCGCCAGTTCGTAAGGTCCCCCTCTGGGTTTTTGTAGTTTTGATACAGATGCTCCGTAACAACAAGTTCAAGAACCGCATCGCCCAAAAACTCTAAACGTTCGTTGTGCTCTTTGACGCTCTTGTGCTCGTTTAAGTAGGAACGATGCACAAAGGATGTCTCAAGCAACTGAATGTTATTAAACTTAAGACCGATTATCTTTTCAGCTTCTTTTAGATCTTTCATCTTACTCCTTCTTCCAGATTCCAGCTTCCAGATAATCTCGAAACTCGAATCTAGCTAAAATTATTTTTTCTTTTTTGCCTCTTTTGGCTTCTTATCTTCCTTCGGGTCATATATGTCTGAGGCCCGATAGACAGTTCCAAGGACTCCGTTTACGAATCGAGATGAATTAGGGCCTCCAAGAGCCTTTGAGAGTTCGACTGCCTCATTAATCGCAACTTTAGGCGGGACTTCCCGCTTAAAAAGTAACTCATAAATCGCAAGCCTAAGAACCGTAAGGTCCACCAGAGCTATCTGGTCTATCGGCCACTCAGGCGCCGCCGGCTTTATAATCTTATCTATTCGCTCCCTTTCTTCTAGGGTGCCCCAGACAAGACCATAAAGAAAATCTTTGTTATTAAGTGATTTCTGAAATTCGTCATAGTTTCTCTTTAGGATTTCCCCGACCTTTTTCTTCTCATCTAGCTTCGCATCGACTGGGAAACGTTCGGAAAGAAAGGCCCACTCATAGAGGGTCTGCACTGCGATCATTCGAGCTAGATGTCTGTTTGAAGCCATGAAAGACTACTTTTCCCCTTCTTTATCCTTTGCTTTCTGTTCTTTCTTTAACTTCTTATCAAGCTTTGTCTCAATATCAAGCACTTTTTTACCTTTGTAGTACCCGCATGTCTTACAGACAATATGGGCTTTTTTGGGTTCCCCACATTTCGGGCACTTGACGAGCATCACAGGCGTTACTTTGGTGTTAGCTGCTCTTCTGTTTTTACTTCTTCTTTTTGATGTTTTTCTTTTTGGGACTGCCATTTAATCTCCTTTGTTCTCGTTAATTATAACTATTAATCCTTCTTCTTACCACACTTACACTTCCCTGTGTTTAGATCCGTGCCACAAGTAGGGCATAACCCCTTACAATCTGCCTTACAAACCTTTTTTACGGGTATTGCAAGGACTGTCTCTTCTCGGATTGGTTCAGTAACATTTATCTGAAAATCTTTTTCAACTGGTAGGTAGTCATTATCGTCGGTCATGATCGGGGTAAGTGAATATATTCGTGAGAACTTTAACTTTGGTTTAAAGGTAAACCTGGTAAGACAACGATCACAATTAAGATTTACACTTAAATCAAGTTTAAATTCCGCCAAAATCCCATCATCCACCCTCGAAAGGTCTACTGTTCCAGTAACCTCATCGATATAGTCATCAGTTTCAAAGTCTTTCGCCTCTAACTTAAGGTCGTAAGATTCTTTATTCCCGAGCTCACTGTAGGCAAGATTTTTAACGTTAAGTTCCATAAAGCCTGCCTATTTTAGCAGAAAAGAAAGGAAAACTCAAGATTGAATAAGGTTAATCTGGTTCTGTACACCAGGGTGTTTCTACTAGATAAACATAGCCATCTGCCAAGTCGTGTATCGCAAATCGATGTTGCTTTAAATGATGGGCAAGTTCTTTTATTTTCCCCGTCTTCTTTCTGTCGCCCTCAATAGCTACAGCTGGTTCAATATATTCTTTATTTGGGTGAAGTGAGAAAATTGTAATGGGTGTAATAACGAAATCCTCCCCTAAGTTCCTCTTAACTTCATCCACGGTATGCATAATCAAGCCATCATAACCCTCAATGAGGCCCAGTATAGCTCTAATGTCTCTACGCTCATTACTGATTTCTTCCAATAACTGTCCCCCGATAGCCTTCTGGAGCCTTATTGCTAATTTCTCTAAGGATTCTATAGAAGGGATGGGGCAATATTTTTTTCTAGGATATCTATCAATAACATAGGCTAATCCGTTACCTGTATCCTGAATATAACCAAATATATTAAGATTATTTTTCCTTGCAAAAGCCTTCAGTTTACTTTGTAGGATGCTAATATCACGAATGCCAGTGAGTAATACCCTGTGCCATTCGGGTATTTTCTCAAGTTCTCGATATTTCACCCCTTTATTCATTTATATCATCCCTTAAATTACAATATTTAAGATCTTATCCTTCACATAAATCACTTTTTTAGGCTTTTTGCCAGAAAGGAATTTCTTCACATTTTCACTCTTCATAGCTTCATCCAAAACCGACTCTTGAGCACTATTTTTACTCATCTCTAGATTGGCTCTTACTTTTCCGTTTACTTGAACAACTATAGTAGCCATTTCTTCTTCTATCGCCTTCTTATCGTACTTTGGCCATGGTTCAAGGTGAATACTCTTTGTATTACCAAATCTTTCCCAAAGCTCCTCGGTAAGATGGGGTGCAAAAGGGGCAAGCATAAGGAGAAGGTATCTAACCGCCTCTCGGCTCACCTCTTTAGCATCAGTGAGTTCATTTGTGAGTACCATCAGACTAGAGATAGCAGTATTAAACTTAAATTCAGGGATATCTTCTCCCACCTTCTTTATTGTCTTACTGACTGAACGAGCCTCAAAGGCATCCATCTCTCTTTCTACTAAATTACGGCTGGCTAGCCGAAAAACCTTGTCAAGGAAGCGTTTTACTCCGGTGACTCCATTAGGGTTCCAGGGGCCTCCCTGATTATAGGGGCCCATAAACCCGATGTACATTCTAACGGCATCAGCTCCCACCCTATTTACTTCCTTATCTGGTGCGATAACGTTTCCTAAGGATTTGCTCATCTTTTGTCCGTCTTCCCCTAAAATAGTGCCTTGATGACGAAGAGCTGTAAATGGTTCACTAAAATCAATTCTTTTATCATAATCCCTAAGCGCCTTCGTGAAGAACCTTGAATAAAGAAGGTGAAGAACTGAGTGTTCTGCCCCACCAACGTACATATCGACTGGTAACCACTTCGTGAGCTTTTCCTTTCCCGCAAATTCTTTATCATTCTTGTTATCGGTGTATCTAAAGTAATACCAGCTAGAACATAGGAAAGTATCCATAGTGTCTGTCTCGCGCTTCGCTTTACCACCACATTTAGGACACTTAGTATTTACGAATTTTTCTGAGGTAACAAGTGGTGATTGTCCGGTTGACTTAAGATCAACATCCTCAGGGAGTTTAACCGGGAGCTCCTCTTCTGGTACTGGTACCTCACCACACTTGTCACAATAGACAATTGGGATTGGCGCACCCCAATAACGTTGCCGCGAGATAATCCAATCACGAAGACGGTAATTAATCGCTTTCTTGGCTAGCTTTTTCTTTGAGAGTTCTACGATAACCTTCTTAATTGCTTCTTCTTTTGAGAGGCCATTAAGGTATTCGGAGTTGACCAATATTCCTTCGCCTTCATAGGCTTTCCCGCCAAATACTCCATCCCAAATCCATTGCATATCATCTCGATTAACGAAATCAGACATCTCATTCTTCGTAAGCCAAACTTCTTTGTGAAGCTTTTTCTCATGATCTGCGACTTCTATCCTCTCATTATCTTCTAGTTGATAAAGGACGGGATGAAAATGAGCAAAACGATTCTCTTTTTTACCTAGTTGGTAAAATTTTGAATGAATTATCTTACCATAATCTGTTACCAGTTTCACGTTTTTGTAACCAATCTCCTCAGTTACCTCTCGAGCTCCGGTTTCGGCGGCTGACTCACCATTATCTATGCCACCTATCACGAAACCTTGCCAATCATTTACGGTCCATTTTACGCCGAGGTATTTATCTTCTTTCCAATGCTTCACAAGCGCTACAACAGCATCTCTTTCTTTTATAGGATCTTTCTCCCTAAAGGCATCTTCCCCTTCTCGATTATTGACAAAAAGTGGAGCTAGAACCTCAACTATCGGCAGATCAAACTTCTTCGCAAATTCCCAGTCACGCTCATCATGAGCCGGAACGGCCATTATGGCGCCATGACCATAGCCCATAAGCACATAATCGGCGATATATATCGGAATTTCTTTACCATTAACCGGGTTTTTGGCATATGAACCGGTGAAAGCTCCTGTTTTTTCCTTCCCCTCGTCTTCCATTCGCTGGAGCTCAGTTTTCTTTTTAGTCTTTTCGACATACGTCTCTACAGCTTTTTTCTGCTTATCTGTGGCTAGTTTCGTAACCAGTGGGTGTTCGGGTGCTAGTACCATAAAAGTAGCCCCAAAAAGGGTGTCTGGGCGTGTAGTAAAGACCCACAAGTCATGCTCCTTACCACTTGTGTCCTTCGCCTTAAAAAGAACTTCCGCCCCCTCACTTCTTCCTACCCAATTTTGCTGCATTGTCTTAGTCTTCTCGGGCCAATCTATCTTTTCAAGATCATCGATTAATTCATCGGCGTATTCAGTTATTTTAAACATCCATTGATCTATTTCCCTCTGCTCAACTTGAGTTTGGCAACGTTCACAAACCCCATTTCCAACCACTTGTTCGTTTGCAATCACTGTATTACAACTAGGACACCAGTTAGCTACTTTTTTGGTCTTGTAGGCAAGGCCGTTTTTGTACATAAAAAGGAACATCCACTGGGTCCATTTGTAGTAACCAGGATCACAAGTAATTACCTCTCTTTCCCAATCAAAGATTGTCCCAATTGAGCGAAGCTGTTTGCGCATCTTCTCGATGTTACTATAGGTCCACTCCTTAGGATGGGTCTTGTTCTTTATAGCGGCATTCTCAGCCGGAAGACCAAAGGCATCAAAGCCGATTGGACTTAAGACATTGTATCCTTTCATTCGCATATAGCGGGCTCTAAAGTCTGCTCCGGCGTAGTTGTACCAGTGACCAAGGTGCAGATCACCTGAAGGATATGGGAACATCACAAGATGATAGAGGTTTTCTTTGCCTCGGACTTCATCTTTGGTATGGTAAATACCAGTCTTTTCCCAAATATCCTGCCACTTCTCTTCTATTTTCTGATGGTTATAGTTTTCCATGTGACGCTATTTTAACACTTATCCAAGGTTAAATAAACGGCTATGGCTTTATGATAAAGATGCCGCGCCTTTTCCAGTGCTCAAGGAACTTATCAATCCCTACAAATTCATTAGCTCTTTTCTCTCCCCTTGCATTTGGGTCATGGTAGATAAAACCAAGGAGTTTTTCACCATCTTTCTCAAACCCAGTAAGAACAATGTCGTGCCCCTTATGAGGCTCATTAAAGTTCTTACTAACAGAGACGATTACTGGGGAGCCAAGCCTTAGGGTCTCTACCAAGGTATAGACACCTTCTTTTAATGCTTGAGCATTATATGCCTCATTATCTTCTTCACTTCTCCCCTCATCAAGAAAAACTGCCGTATCAGCCTTCGAGAGTTCCCACCTCCTTCTAAAGGCGGTAAACCCCAGTTCGCCGGCGATACTACAAAGACCACTATCATACCAGTTATATTTCTTATCATAAGCCTTAAGATCTGTCCCAAGCTCAATCAAGTTCTCTATTGGCCTCAGTTTCCCTTCATAAAACCCAAGAACCATTACAAGGCAGGCAATACCACAGGCCCGAGATTTCCATTCCGGGTCAGAAACATCATCAAACTGCGAAAGATAAGGAACTTCTAATATTTTTTTCATACCTATATTATATCCCTCTAATCTGTCAAACCAAAGTTAAAATGTCCTCTTTCTGCAAAGTAGAAATGTCCGATTTTTGACTTTTAATGTTACTGTAATTTCTCCATGGATGATCGACCGGTGGCACCCATGGTTTATGTTCTTTGTTC
>JAQVJW010000010.1 GCA_028694925.1 Patescibacteria group bacterium
CGCAAGTTCCTTTTTGAGCTGTTTTATATTCTTAAAAAGTATACCATTTATACCCAACTTTTTCGCGCCCTCAACGTTGATTGCGCTATCGTCTACAAAAACAGATTCAATTGGTTTTACATTCAATCTTTTAAGCACATATTCAAAGGCCTCTTTGTGAGGCTTAACAAAACCAATTTCGCTTGCTACAAAAATGTTTTCTTTTTTGAAACGCTCACGGTATTGCCACTGTTCCTCAAGCAACCAAAAGTCTGAGTTGAAGTTGGTCAATATCCCTATCTCATGATCTTTCACGAGATTATCCACTAAATCCATCATACCTGGCCGAACTGTATAACTTTTGTAGGCTGTATCTCGTATTAAAACCGGATCAACGTCCGTTTTGATTTTATCGGCAAATATCTCAAATTGCTCCTTTGGAGATATTTCATTAATCATAGTTCGGTCTTCAATCTCCCAGTATTCTTCAGAAAACTCTTCTTCTGTTAAGCCAAGTAGGCGAGAAAGTGCGGCGTGAGCACCCTCATTGTCATTCAGACACAAAACCCCATGATTATCAAAAATAATAGCCTTAATCATTCTTTCCCTCTATAATTACTACGAATTCTCCCTTTTCAACTATTTTATCTTTAACTTCACTTATTTTACCACGATATATCGTTTCAAACTTCTTAGTAAGCTCTCTCCCAACCTCAATCTCCCGATCGCCCACAAACTCTAGGAGCTCACTCATTAACTTCTTTATGCGATGGACCGATTCAAAAAGGATTACTGGCCTTTTTTCACCTGCAATTTCCTTTAGTTTTGTCTGGCGTCCTTTTTTACTCGGCATGAAGCCCAAAAAAACAAACTCATGGAGATTAAATGCAGAGACCGAGAGAATAGTAGCAAGGGTTGAAGGGCCAGGTACTGGGACTATTTCAATATCTTCTTTAATGGCCTTTTCTATTAGTGATTTCCCGGGGTCAGACATCCCAGGCGTACCGGCATCTGAGACAAGAGCAATGTCATCGCCTGCCAAAAGCCTTCTTACGATCTCATCTATCCTTCCTGCTTTCGAATGCTGATGATATGAAATTAAAGTCTTCTTGATCTCATGCCTCGCAAGAAGCTTTGAAGTTACTCTTGTATCCTCGCAAGCAATCACATCGACCGATTTTAAGGTCTCGATTGCCCTTAGAGTAATATCCCCAAGATTTCCAATTGGAGTTGCTACAATGTATAGTTTTCCGCTCATGCAACCTATTTTATCATAGATTTTATTTTTTCCTCGAGCTTGCGCCCATTGCAGTGATTCAGTACTCCAAGATATGAAGATATATTCTTTGAGGTCACTCTTTTAAACATCTTGCGCTTTGTCTTGGTTCGCAACACCCTAAAGCGTGATGACGTAATGTAACCAAGAAAGTCAATCCCTTGATATAATTTCCTGAACATCACCTTGTCTTTATGTAACCTGAGGTTCAGTTTTTCGGACACAAACCTACCAATATCTTCTTTGATTTTATTTAAATATTCTTCGTCATTACTCAAGATAACAAAGTCGTCACAATATCGAATGTAGTATTTCAGCCTCAATGAATGTTTTATGTATTGATCGAGCTCATTCAAATAAATATTTGCAAAAAGCTGACTGGTTAGATTACCGATCGGTATACCTTTATTTTTAGCGGTTGCCCCAGTTAAAGCCAAGGGATCTGTTTTTGTTTCGAAGCTATCGATAATATTATCCATCAACCATAAAACATTTTTATCTTTAACCCGATTCCTGATCAGCCTCTTTAATATCTCGTGATCAACCGAGGCAAAGAACTTGCGAATGTCACATTTTAAGACAAAAGAAGAGTTCATATAATTCTCGCTCGCTTTTCGGCTAAAAACCTCAAATCTTTTTATTGCACAATGTGTGCCCTTTTTTATTCGACATGAGTATGAATCAAAGATGAAAGATTTATCAAAAATTGGATACAAGGCACGATAAACAGCATGATGAATAATCCTGTCTTGAATAGTCGCCTTGTGAATATGCCTAATTTTTGGGTCAGTGATATAAAAAGAAATATACTCACCATGTTTGTATGTTTTGTCGCATAACTTACGGTGTAATTCAAAAAGATTATCTTCAAGATTTCTTTCAAACAATTGCACTTCGTATTTTTTGCTTTTCCCTCTCTTAAATTCCTTAAAGCTTTGATATAAATTGTCTAAACTAATAATTTGGGAGTAAAGACTATGAAAAACCATGAATTACCTCTTTTTACCGCAACTTATAAACTTTACGACGCTCTGTACGAAACTTGTAAGAAAATGCCCAAGCCAGATCGTTTTAATCTTGGCTCAAAACTAGAGATACATTGCCTTGATGCTCTCGAGAATATTATTTTAGCTGAAAACAGTAATGATGTGGAAAAAATAATATTGCTACGAAAGGCTCATGCTAAAATCGAAGTACTGAAAGTGTTCTTGCGTCTTGCGGAAAACAAACAAGTCATAACCACCAAGGATTACCTTAAAAGTGAGGAAGAAATTCAGAAAATCGGTAAGATGCTCGGTGGCTGGATTAGATATCTTAAAAATAAATGAAACTACCCGGCGGGCACCATAGACCGAATCGTGATTCTCGGGATGAAGACTACCGACATTGACTTTACCGTTATCACGATTCCAGTAAGCGTTCGGAACATTGCCATTCGCATTACGGGAACCCGCCGTAAATTGTCTGCCTTCGTCCATGGCACTAAAATCAAATGTCATTTCTAAAATTTGATGCCGAATTAAATTCTGATTGATGATGATTGATTTTTGTGGTTCCCGTCCGTTGCGGGTGATTTCTTTGGGGTATCGCAACTCCCCTAAAGACAGACAAGTAGTTTCATCGACTTAACAGTCGATAATTCTTGGCAAACCGATACTCCCGTGGAGCCGATTTATTAGCCAGCTTCCAAAAAAATCGAGTTGAAAGAAAAAAGAATTAAGATTCAAGAGGGGCAGAAGAAACTACCCGGCGGGCACCATAGACCGAACCGCGACCCTCGGGATGAAGACTACCGACACTGACTTTACCGATATCACGATGCCAGTAAGCGTTCGGAACATAGCCATCCGCAATACGGGAACCCGCCGCTACAGTAACCCCTTCTTCATCTAAATGAGTGCCATTTTCGGCGTGCCAGCGAAGTTCCGCTACCAGCCATTCTGGCAGTTGCATAAAAGTCCCACCAGTAGCCTCAAGCTCTGTGGCCGATTTGCACAAAGTGTCAGCGTCACATTCCTGTTGATATCTGCTAGCGACAGCATAGGCCATTTTGGTTGCATCACGTACGGAAGTAATGCTATCGATTTTCTCATCAGGCTCATATTGCCACAACGGATATCTTTCTCTGATTTTACTAATGATTTTAGAGGTTTTGATGCCCCTTGGAAGATAAAGATAAAAATCAAACCCTTCCTTCTCCGGTAGTGCTTCAATTTTTTGTTTGACATCAGCTGGGTCAACCTCAATCCCTAGTGATTTCCAAAATTCCACGTTAGCAGTAATTTCAGTTTCACGGGTTCTCTCCTGACTCTCTCGTTCAGGGGTCTTGCCAAGACCCATTTTATCTTGGCGAAAATTATCAAGTTCAGCTCGCGCATCATTTTCGGCTGCTTCGGCTTTTTTTCGAGCTTTTACTAGCTGAGTGTACCTTTCAGCTATTTGTTTTTCGGCTTCACTGATTCCTTGGGCCTCGGTCATTGCCCCATTTATAAGATCGGCTTTTTTTATTTGTGCTGCCTCAACTTTTTCGGCCGTTACTCTGATGCTGTCAGGTGAGCTAAAATCAACTTCTGACCTTGCGTCATCTTCTTCTTTTTGAGCTAGTTCGTAGGCCTCTTTTGAATATTCATTCTTTTGCTCTGTCATTTTTTCTCCCTTACCCTCTTAATATTTATAATTTTTTAGTTTCTTGATTACAATATATATTATATCAAATGAGGAGATAAACAATATCTTTTTACTATCTTACCTCAAATTTCGTAAGTGCCTCATCAATTTCGGCTACTTCAACCGTCACGTCCTGCACCGTGGCCATCGGGGAGCCTTCATGCGCCCAGTTTATAAGCTCTTTTACTTTCTCGGGATCACCTTGCGCAAATATCGTTACTGAACCGTCATGTTCGTTTTGGGTCCAACCCAAAAGTCCTAATTTCTTAGCCTCACGTACCGTATGGTGTCGGAAGAAAACACCCTGAACATCACCGGTTATCTTTATAATATATGCTCTTATCTCACTCATTTTAGGTCCTTATAGAAACTCTTGTAGACTGCTCTCCATTCCTGTAGGGTTAATGTTTCGGCCCTTCTTTCGGGGTGTACGCCAGCTTCTTTTAGCTTAGTATATAGTTCCTCTTTATCATAACCAAGTGATGCAAGTGAGTTCACAAGCTGTTTCCGCTTTTCGGAAAAACCAGCCTTAACTAGCCTAAAGAATTTTTCAACATCAACATCCTTAAAGATTGGAGTACCGTAAGTGTTTATCTTAACGATAGCAGAGTTTACTTGAGGGGTTGGGTAAAAGGCCTCACGAGGTACCGTTCCCACGATTTGGGGGGCACCATAAAACTGAACCGAAACGGAAAGAACGCTCATTCTGTTTGGTTTAGCGCAGATCCGATCGGCTACTTCTTTTTGAACGAGGAGCACCATCTGTTCCGGCTTATTCTTCTCCTCCAAAAACTTCCTAATGATATGTGAGGTAAGATAGTATGGGATATTAGCAACAAGCTTGTAGTCCCCGAGTGGGGTCGGGTCAAATTGCCGTGCGTCCATCTCCCGCACCGTAAGATTGGTGCACTTAAGACAGACGGTCTTTAGGATTGAAACCATCCGACCATCAACCTCAATAGCAACTACTTCTTTCGCCCTTTTTGAGAGGGCTCGGGTCAGAACCCCAAGTCCTGGACCAATCTCAAGGACCGTCTTCCCGGTAAGTGGTTCTGCTGCATCAATTATTTGTTCGAGATATTTTTTTTCAACCAAAAAGTGCTGACCCAAGTCCGTATTCGGACTTGCCCCATACATCGAAAGTAATTCTTTGATTTTCCTTATTTCTCCGACTTCCATCGGGGCTATTATACCGCAAGTTGAGCGTAAATTATAGCTAAACCGCTATAAAATAGATGCCCAAGATCATAACAATACAAGCAATTATTTTCCTTAAGAGATTCTTTTCTTTTAGGATCTCGCCTCCGACAATCGTTGAAACAAGTGTCGAAGTTCGCTTGATTGGAATCACAAGCGAAACAAAAGCGGCTGGAATCATCAGGGTTGAAAAATAGATAAAGTCACCTGAAGTATAGATAAGTGAACCGATAATAATCCAGATATAGGAGGCCCGGAAAGCAGTCTTGATGTTTTTGAGAGCGTTCTTCTCTAGCATCATGATTATAGTAAGCGACAGAAGTATTAGCCAATTGTTTAGGATAAAGAAACTCCAAATATCACTAACATTTGTAAGGATATATCTATCAAGGATGGCACAAAAACTCGCAAACAGTAATCCGACAACTAAGATGTGAATATATTTGTTATCCCGGAGATTCTTAAAGGGGCTTAAATAGCCATCCTTTAGCTCAAGGATATATGAACCCGAAACAATCAAGAAGATCCCAACAAGTCCCAGAAAACCAACCCTTTCATCTAGGATAAAGAAAGAGAGCACCAAAAGGATTAAAGGGCTTAAATTTAAGAGAGGGGCGAACTCTGATAGCTCCATGTGTTTTAAAGCCTTGGCTGAAAGCACAAAGAATATTGCTGCCGAAATAGATTTAATGGCCAGTAAAATAATTAGGTTCCCAGGAAGAGTAAATGGGCTAGAAAGAAAAGCAATGGGAATAGTATAGATAGCAATGGTAAGACTAATCAAAAAAGTGAAGGCTACTGGGTCAGCCTTCTTAAGCCCCTCCTTTTGAAAGATCGCATAAATACCTAAAAGAAAAGCAGATATAAGGATTAGAAAATACCAAGGCATAGCTAGATTATATATGAGTAGCTATAAAAGTTCGACCATAACGTTAAAGTAACCATTTAGATTTATGCCACCCATTCCTCCGATTGCTTCAATAGCTGTTGTTGATAAATCAAGCAAACCATTCGTTGGTCCAGCATCCACTATCTTAACTTTTACACTCTTTCCGTTTGATAAGTTTGTAACTAATATATACTTTCCAATGTAACTACGATCTGTAAGGGCATAATGAAAAGAAGTAGTATAAGGCCCATAATTGGTTTCATAATATGGCCCCCACTTACATTTACCACTTACTGCTCCCCTTAAAATTACCGCATCTCGCTTTACCTTCGTAACTTTTGATGTGACTAAAGTCCTTGTAACCTCTTCCCCGTTCTTATAGGTCACCTTATAGACATTCTTCTTCTGCCCGGTGATACCCGAAACTTGAGCACTAGTTTGCCCAAGTGCAAGAGAGGTTGTCCCTTTATAGACCGTATTAAACTTAATAGGGTCTGTCTCTGAGATTTCTGCATACTCAATCCTTGTAATAGTGATTACTCCTCCACCCTCTATTTCTTCTTTAAGCCCTGGCTTTACGATATCGTTTGGGTTTAACTTTGTTTCTGATTTTTCGACAATCTCTGCAACTTTCGTAGCCCAGGTATGTACTTCTTTCACCTTATCATCTACCTTTATTTTATACTCTGGGGCTCTTTTTACTGTCACTAGTTGCCCTACTCCACCTTGTTTTATAGGGTCTGTTATAAGTTCAACGGAAAGTATATCTTCAGGCCAAAATTCAATATTGTTCTCATATAGTATTGTCTCTGCTTTCCCAGAGATAGTCCTCCCCATTGTATGTTCCCCATCAATGTTTATAACCACCGGTAACGATTTGACAACGTTCACACTAACTGGGGCTCCATTCAGCTTAGTTTCTCTTGAAACCGAAAAGACATCTTGGTCATAGATCCTAAATCCTTGTTCCGTAACAGCGTCTAAAAGCTCTGTCTTGTAAGTTACAAACTGATATAACTCCCCGTCATAAGTTAAGGTGACTGGCGTCTCGACCCCCGCAACTACATAACTACCCTTAACGTCCGTGTGAGTGCCAAAAAATAATGGCAAAACGAGAATAAAGAGTAATAGTTCTGTTCGTTTTACCAACCGTAAGAAATTATATTTAAAATTGTTTTTTTCTTGTTCCACCATGTGCCCTTTGGGCACTAATAATTTTAGCACTGAGGAGGAGAGGGGTCAATTGAACGAGAGTTTGTTTAAGCTATCTTAATCTTAAGCTCTCCGTCAAACGCTTTGCTAATCTTACCAAGAGAGTCAAGGCGAGGGTTCGCATTTCCACTCTCAATCCTAGAAATTACCTCCTGTCTAGTCCCCGCCCTTCTAGCCAGTTCGCTTTGAGTCATCTTTTTCTTTAAGCGCAACTTAATAATTTGTTCAGCTATTTCAAACTCAGGCCCTAGTCTTTTTAGTTCAGCCCTAAGCTTAGGGTCTCGTAGCATTTCTTTACGATGACTTTTCCAAGATATTGTTTTCATTTTAGACTCTTTAGCCTTTCTTTAATGATTTTTAAATCTTTATATGGTATTTTATTTGTCTTTTTATTTAAGCAATGAACTATTAAAGCCTTTTTGTCGATAACCGTAAAATAGTAACGGTAAATATCATTTTTTGACCTCACCCTTAGCTCCCAAGCATTTCTCATGCCTGCGATCTTCCTTAAATGCGGCATCCCAATTTGTAGCCCGAATCTCTCTAAAAGGTCAAAAGTTTTAAATGTCCTTGCACGAGTTTCGGTTGGTAGCTTGTCCATAAATTCCACTATAGGGCAGCGACCACTTTCTTTGATATAATACTCGATTTCTATGCTCATTTTATAACTTATAAGTTATATTGTCAATAACTTTTTCCCTATTATTTTATACCTTCCGCACCGGCGCATACTCAAGCGATACTGTCTTTTTCCCATAAACATTAAAATCAGCCGTTATCTCATCATCATTAATTTCAAGGATCTTTCCCCTTCCAAAGAATTCGTGCTCTACTTCATCCCCTACTTTGAAGGCCCCACTCATTTGTATATCCCCTATTTCTTTCTCTTCCGTTTCCCCCCCTCCATTAACAAAGTCTAAAAGATTGGGTGGAATCTCGGCTATAAACCTTGATGGCGAATTATGCTGAATTCCCCCGAAATATAGCCTTCTTCTGGCATAAACAAGATAAAGCTCTTCGCGGGCCCTTGTCATCCCGACATAAAAGAGCCGGCGCTCTTCCTCAAGCTCCGAAGCGTCAAGCATTGAGCGTGAATGAGGGAAGATATTCTCCTCAAGCCCCACGATAAAGACATATTTGTACTCAAGGCCCTTTGAAGTATGTAGGGTCATTAAAGTTATTCCTTCATCACTTTCGTTATAGTTATCGATATCAGAGATTAAGGCCACTTCCTCAAGAAAAGATTCTAGAGTTAAATCGTCCTTAACATTCTCAAGTTCTTTAACGACTGATAATAGTTCTTTTAAGTTTTCAATTCGCTCCTCGTTTTCAAAACTACCATCAGAGAGGTGCTCAATAAGCCCAGATGTTTTGATGGCAAGTTCAACAGCCGAAGAGAGCGATTTTTGAGCCGTATCTTGTATCTTTTTTATCTTCCTAAAGTATTCTGATAGCGGTTCGACGACCCTTCCCCCAATCGCATTTGCGAGATTACCATCGCTTGCAAGATCTTTAATCTTTAGCTTGTTCTCTTCTCCGTATTCCCGGAGTCTTGTAATTGAAAGTTTTCCGATCCCACTTGGTGGGCTTGTGAGAGACCTCTCAAAGGCAATCCAGTCGTTGGCCCCACTTGCAACTCGAAGCCAAGCCAGAGCATCTTTGATTTCTTTCCTTTCGTAGAATCGTACCCCACCAACAATCTTGTAGGGAATGCGCATATTAAGAAGTTGCTCTTCAATCGCCCTTGATTGAGCATTTGTTCGATAGAAAACAGCAATATCTGAGAGCTTTCCCTTGCTTACCTTTATTTCCTCTGATTTTCGGGCTACAAAGCCGGCTTCATCTTCTTCTGAGGCCGCTTCATAGACTTCAATCGGCCTTCCAGTCTCATTTTCAGTCCAGAGCGTCTTTTTAGACCTTTCGGTATTCCTTTCGATCACGCTTTGAGCGGCCGTCAGGATCGCTTTTGTGGAACGATAGTTCTTTTCAAGTCTTACTACTTTTGTTTTGGGCCAATCCTTTTCAAAATCTAAGATATTTTGAAAGTTAGCGCCCCTAAATGAATAGATGCTTTGATCATCATCGCCTATAACACAAATATTTCCATGAGTAGCCGAAAGAAGCCTTACAAACAAATACTGAGCGTGGTTGGTATCTTGATACTCATCGATTAGGATGTATTTCCATAAATTCTGATATTTTTTTAGTACCTCCGGGAACTTCTGGAACAACTTCACGGTAAGCATCAAGAGGTCATCAAAGTCCATTGCCTCATTTTTTTCGAGTTCTTTTTGATATGTCTTGTAGATCTCAACAATCGATTTTTCCCGAAAGCTTTCGGCATAATTTGCGTACTCTTCGGGCCCGATTAGTTCATTTTTGGCACCAGAGATGAGATTCTTGGCCGTTGTCACTGGTATCTTCTTATCAGATAACCCTAGCTTTGCGATAACCTGCTTTATGACCTTCTTGCTATCATCTTGGTCAAAGATAACAAAGCTCCCCGGATATCCAAGGTGATGCGCCTCACGCCTTAGGATTTGGGCACAAATTGAATGGAAAGTCCCCATCTTAACAGTGCCGCTACTTTTTATAAGGTTATCAATGCGGCCCGACATCTCACTTGCCGCCTTATTGGTAAAAGTAATCGCAAGAATACTCTCAGGTAGAACTCCTTTTTCAGCCACAAGATAGGCCACCCGATGAGTGAGGGCCTTTGTTTTACCACTCCCGGCACCCGCAAGCACCAAAAGAGGCCCCTCAGTAGAGGTTACTACTTCCTTTTGCTCTTTATTTAAATCTTTTAGTAAATCTGACACTAGGTAAGTATAACGTGAAATAAGGAATTATTTAAGTAGACAAGATTATTTATTAGAGCTAATTTTGCGAAATAAAAGAATCAGCCACAAAACTAACCCAACGAAGAATAACGGGGCTAGAACATAGAATATTAAAATAATGGCAGGTCCGGAACAATTATCAAGTAAGGTTGCGTTTCCGCATTTGTTATTATTTTCGAGTGCTTTAACTAAAAGGATGGTAATTATTAAAATTACGGGTGTGCTGGTAGTTAGGACTATAGCCCACCTTTTCATCTCTTCCCCTCAACCCTAATTGCCGCATCAGGACAAGAGAGTTCACATGTCTTACAGGCAATACATTTCTCAATATCGCACTTTACAGCTGGAAGCTCTAGATATTCTGTATTAGCATCGTCAAAAGAGAGACACTTAACAGGACATTTCTCAATACAAAGACCACAGGACTTACAGACCTCAGGATAAGTGGTCCAGGTTATGCCTTTATGTTTGTACTCTAATTTCTTAAACTTTCTATCACTCATTTTCTTAATCCTTTTATTGTCTTCTCTCCCATCTCAAGCGCCGCGAGATTAAAATGCTTCAGTTCATGTTTCTTTTTTATCTTATCATTAAAGTAGTTGAGGGTTGCTTTCTTAAGCTCTTTTTCTTTAATCCCCCCTATTTCTTCGGTAAGAGCCCCAAGTACGATCATGTTAAATACTCTTGGGATTAATTTCTCTTTTGCAAGATGTGAAGCCGGGATAGCAATCTTCTCGGTTCTAAAGCCCAGAAGCTCCTTCTGCCCAATAATACTATTATCAAAAATAATTTTTGTATTTGTTCCGATATGCATCTTTGACCGCTCAACGGAGCGATGCGAGAGAAGGACAGCCACGTCAGCCTCTCGAAACTTAGGATAGGAAATCTCTTCATCCCCTATCTGGACAAAGGCCAAAGAGACGCCACCTCGTTGCTCTACCCCAAAGTTAGGGAGATGAGCAACATGCTTTCCTGAAGCATGGGCTGCATGGATTAAGACTTTGGCGATTGCTTGAACGCCTTGCCCCCCTTCACCACCAATGAGAATTCGTGTAATCATTCGATCACCCCTATCTTGTATATTTCTTTCAAGTGGTCCATGAAGTCCATCGTTCCCCTGGCATCCGTTTTCCAGTTTACGGGGCAGTAAGAGAGAACTTCAACAAACGAAAAGTTACCTTTCTTTTGGGTTTCAATCGCCTCTTTAAGGTATTTTTTAAGCTCAAAAGGATTATCGACCGAGGTTCGGGCCAGGAAGGCTTCCTTGTGACATACTGGGCGCAAGAACTCAGGGCCCAATAGCGGCTCTTCATCAGCAAAAGCCCCCTCTGGTGAAGATGAAGTATTCTCCCCCTTAAAGGTTGTTGGGGCCATCTGGCCTCCCGTCATCGCATAAAGAGTATTATTAACAAGTATTACAGTAATAGGGTCGTTACGTCGCGCGGCTCCTATAAGGTGATGAAGGCCAATCGCATAACCGCCTCCGTCCCCCATGTAGGCAAGGACTACCGATTTTGGAAGAGCCCTCTTTAAGCCGGCGGCCATTGCTGTTACCCGACCATGATGTGCCTGAACCGTATCAACATCAAAAAAATCCCAAGCAAGGAGTGAACAACCGATATCGGTCGCAAAAACGGTGCTATCTGCGATTTTCATCTCATCCATTACAAAGCCGAGGTTCTTTAAGGTAAGCGAGTGTCCACAACCAGGACAAAAGCTCGATGGCTTTGACTCTTTCTTGTAGCATTTTGGCATTCTAGGCTCCATCTAGCATTCCTCTCAATCTATCTTCAATCTCTTCAGATAAGATCCCTTCTGCCGGCTTATAGAGCCTCTCAACCTTAAGACCCTCTAATCCAAAGAGTGATTCTGTTACAAGCCGGCCAAACTTTCCGAAGGCCGATTCGGCAATCAAAATAGAGTGGGCCTTTCGAACGGCCTGTTTGGCCCTCGTGGCCCCAAAGGGCTTGAGGGTTATTGGTCTAAAAAGTCCGACTTTCTTACCTTCCTTACGGAGCTTTCTTACCGCCTCTCGGGCCGCGCTTCCGACCGTTCCCCAGGCAAAGACTACGACCTCGGCATCAGAACAGTTAAGGGCCTCGGACATCTCAATCTCTTTCGCGATTTTCCCGAAATCTTTAAGCTCTTCTTTTATAACCGTGGCTATCTCATCCTCAAGTGAGTAACAATTCCGGAGATTTACCACCTTCTTACCGTTTTGCACTATTGGCTTTGCGGGACAGGTGGTCGCGCTTTTTTTGAGCTCTACTTCTCCGGTCATCTTCGAAAGATAGCCATCTCCAAGGACGAAGACCGGTAGCCGATAACGCCAAGCAATATCAAAGGATTTAATCATCAGTTCATATAGTTCTTGAAGGTTTGAGGGGCCAAGCACCATTCGAAAGCCTTCTCCATTACCACCATCACGCGCGATTGAAAGCTCTTGTTGAGAGTAGATGACTGTCCCGGTTGAAGGTCCACCCCGTTGACCGATGTAGGCAACAAAAGGGATTCGCATTGCCTCGGCCACCACAACAGCATCCTGCATCAGAAGGTGTCCTGCTCCAGCGGTCGTCGTCCAAGCTTTTTTACCCCCAAGGGCCGCACCAAGAAGGCCAAACCCGGCGGCCGGCTCATCCTCCGTCTGCAGATAGATAAGGCCTTTGTTATCTTTAGCTTCTTGGGCCCAGCCTTGTAAGATCTCGGTTGTTGGGGTAATTGGATATCCAAAGAAAGCGTTTGCCCCTGCTGCAAGTGCTGCGCGTACAACTATTTCATTTCCAGTTAGTAATTCTATCTTTCCCTCCGCATGCGAGAACAAAAAAACGCCCCGCTACCTTTACTCTATTCTAACACATTTTTTCTAATTTCAATTCGCCCGTCTAGACCAAGAACTTTTTTACCATCATCCTCGAGTATTACTGGGTTTATCTCAAGCGAATCTATCTCTGGATGCTCTGTGATGAGCCTCCCAACTGAAAGAAGTACGTCTTCAAGCCTCTTTCCGTTATATTTCGCTCCCCGATATCCTCTTAGAATTTTTGCAACCTTCGCTCCATCCATCAGTTCTTTTACCTTCGCCCTATCAAAAGGGCCGATCGCAACCGAAAAGTCAGCAATAAGCTCGACCAAGATCCCCCCTGAGCCAAAAAGAAGCACTGGACCAAATACAGGGTCACGCTTTGCGCCAACTATAATCTCAAGCCCTTCTTTAGCCATCTCCATCACTGTAACTCCATCAATGTCTACATCCTTTTTGTGATTTTTAACATTCTTTATGATTTTGTTATAGGCCGCGACGGCCTCATCCTCGCCCCCAATCCCAAGCATCACTCCCCCAACATCGGTTTTGTGTAAGATATCTTTTGAGGCAATCTTTAACACGAGAGGTGGTTTTATCTCTCGCGCCGCTTTCCTGACCTCGGCTTCGTTTCTTGCGAGCCGAACCTCAGCCATTGGCACCCCATACATCGAGAGGACTTTTGATAAGGCCTCATACGAAATCCTTCCCCTTGAAAACTTAATAATAGACCTCGCTACTTGATGATTTTTATGACGTTTTAGCTCCCGAACCTCTCTTCTCCTTATCTCCCTAAAATCGGCCTGAAACCGAAAAGCGCGAACGGCCCTTTCGGGATAGGTAAAGGTAGAGACACCATTCTCACGGCAAATCTCGCGAGCCGAACTAACGACCTCGCCACCTAAAAAGTTAACATAGATTGGTTTTTTTGCTTTCTTTTTGGCATCAACAATCCGCCAAGCTATTTCATCGACCTCGGTCATCCGCTGTGGTGAGATGATTAGGAGAAGACCATCGACCTTAGAGTCTAGAAGAGCCAATTTCATGGCCAGAGCATAATCTTCATCTCGAGCATCACCCCGAAGGTCAATCGGATTCTCAACCGAAGCAGCAAAGGTGCTCCTTGCAAGTTCATGGACTGTTCTTGCGGAAAGATCGGGAAGCTCGATTCCCTCAAAAGCGCAAGAGTCGGCCGTCACGACCGACGGCCCTCCAGCATTTGAGATGATAGCGAGCCTCTTCCCCTTCGGGATCGGATTCTCCGAAAAAGAGACTGCGAGTTCAAACATATCACTAAGATTTCCCGCAAGGATTACCCCAGCCTCATGCATCGCAGCCCTAAAAACTTCCTCGTCCTGGGCCATCGCCGCCGTATGTAACCTAGCGGCCTCTACACCTTCGCGGGTCATCCCTCCCTTTAGAATAATAAGTGGTTTTTTAGCGGTAAACTTCCGAGCAGCTTTGATAAAAGCAGGGCCATCTTTAACATCCTCAAGATAACCGACCCCCACCTCGACATTTGGGTCATCAGCCCACGAGGTAAGAAGTTCAATCTCTGAGATATCGGCCTTATTTCCAAGGCTTACAAAATATGAGAATCCAAAACCGCCGCCGTTAGCAAAATCAAGCATTGCCGCCCCCATCGCCCCACTTTGTGAGAATATTCCTACCTTGTATTTAGCTGGCATCTTAGCCGTTGCGAAAGAAGCATTCAAGTTCTTAAAGTTATTGATAATCCCAAGGCAATTAGGGCCGAGGATTCTAATTCCAAATTTGTCTGCGACCTTAAGGAGTTCTTGCTCAGCTTCGGCTCCTGATTTGCCCGCTTCCGAAAAGCCGGATGAGATTATAATGGCGTATTTAACACCTTTTTTGCCACAGGCCTCAAGCGCATGGACTACTTGCTTTACCGGAATGGCAATAATAGCAAGGTCGATACTATCTTTAATATCAAGGATGTTCTTGTGTAGTTTCTCACCTAAAACTAATTGGGTATTTGGATTAACCCCAAAAACCCTTCCCGAAAAAGAAGAAAGTAAATTGTCGAATATGATGTAGCCGATTTTCTCGGGATCATGCGAGACTCCGATAACGGCAATACTTCTTGGGCTTGTAAGCCTTTTAATAATACCCTCCGCACACTTAAGATAACTCTATTTTCGCAGATATCCGAACTCTTTTCAATTTTATTACTAACTCACCTTAAAACTCTCGGCCATCTTTGTAAGTTCAGTCGAATAGCCACCGCTCTCTTCTAGGATATAGGTGTACTTACTTGTCGCCACAACATAGGCCGTCATTTGAACCCCACTTGACGCTGTATAGGTATATTTTTTTCCAGCTATACCAGAAACCTTAACATCGCTTGCATCTGCATCCGTCTTTTTGGCATATAGTTTTTCAACCTCTGCCTTACTATCTGTAGTAACCTTTACGACAACAGGAGGCAGGACCGCTGGGTCAAGCGTATCAGGTAGTTGTGCTCCAAAGGCAACATAACTCGCAAGGTTAGCGGCCGAATTTGCCCCATAATCCCTTTCGACCCAATCTTCGGGTCTTACGGTGGAGTAACTATACTTTGTATTAGCGTATTTTTCCCAACCCTCGGTAGTAGAGGCCGCGTCCGTCTCATCACTAAACGTTCTTACAAAATCTTTATGCACCCAACCTGTTTTTCCCTTGTAGGTTACCTTGTACCAATCATCACTAAGCTCTTCGGCCACAAGTTCCGTCCCCTCTGGAATGGTAGTAAGGACCTCACTATCAGTCGAGGGCTCCGACCTGAGGTTTAACCCCCCTTCAGCCGTTGTCCAGATCTTAATCACTTCTGGGAGTGGCCGGTCACCTGTTTCTAGGACTAATTCTTTCTTATCTTCTTCTTTGGGCGCAATCCTTGTCAGATTAACAATCCCATAAGCTCCAATACAAATAGCCAAGATGACCGCAATGATTAGGAGATACTTCTTTACCTTATTACTATTCCGCGGTTTCTTGGGTCTAACTATTTTATGTTTGTTTAGGTTTTGTGCTAAAGCCATCTTGAATGTCTGATCTCATTATACCGCAAAAGTCCATCTTGGGCTCCCATTTTAGAGACCACCGAGGCCGAGTTTATAGCTGCAATTTGAAGAGCATAGGAGATGTCAAAGCCCCGTGCAATCCCAAAAGCAAAGGTTGAGCCGAAAGCATCACCGGCCCCTGTTGTATCTACAACTTCCTCGGAATAGGCAACTTGGCTATAGATATTGCCTTCAAAAATCGCATGACTACCGTTTGCCCCTTCTGTCACAACTGCAATTGTCGCCCCAAGTTCACCAATCTCTTTAAAAAGGGCTCTCTTACTTTTAGGCTTTCGACCTGTCTTTGATTTAACTAGCTTTTCAGCTTCATCAAGATTTAAGAGTAGTATCTCTGTTTGCGAAAGATATTTTGATAGATTCTGATACCCACTCGAGAGTTGCCTAGATCCAGGATTAAAGGCAATCCTAATGTTCTTCTTCTCTGCATACTTAAATATCTCGGGTAATAATTTATCCGATTCACCCGTAAGAGAGCTCACATAAAGCCAGCGCGCTTTTTTTAAATTAGAAATCTTTTTTATCTTTAGGTAATTATTAGCTCCTCGCTCAAGAAAGCCGGTATGTTCGTTATCACGGCCCAAGATAAAGATAGAGAGCCCGGTATGATTTTTTGGGTCCCGCACGAGCATCTGGGTATTAACCCCTTCATCACGAAGCTTCCGAACGACAAGTGACCCGGTCCCTTCGGCTCCGACATTACAAATTGAGGCTACCCTACCGCCCAAGCGCGCAATCGAAATCGCCGCGTTAACCGCTCCCCCACCGTAGGCATAATGAGTTTTCTTGGCCACTAGCTTCTCACCGTAAGGGACCATTAAATAGCAATCAGAAAGTGAGTCCTTATCTTTCTTTTTCGTGAGTCCATCATAATCAAAGAAGATATCTCTTGTGGCCCCACCAATGGTTACAAAATCAAGCACTCTCTGCCTCCTTTAGTAATTTTGGCATAATCTCAGCTCCTTGCAAGTGCCCAAGAGAGCCTCCGGAAGCTTTTTTTTCATTAAAAGCTTTAATCTTGTCCGTACCTCCTCCAATAATCATAATCGGTACCGGGTCTGTGCTGTGGTCCTTTAAGATACAAGGAGTTGAATGGTCTCCCGTTACACACAGAACACCTTTAAATTTAAGTAGTGGCTTTAAGGCCGTATCGCATCGCTCAAGGAACTTTATCTTCTCATTAAAATCCCCTGTCTCCTCCGAAACAACATCGGTCCCCTTAACGTGCATAAAGACAAAATCGTAACCTGAATTAAGAGATTCTAGTGATTCGACTACCTTAGCCGAAACATCGGTATCCGTATTTGCTGTTGCTCCAGGAACATCAAGGACATCCATCCCAAAGTACTTGGCAATCCCTTTGTAGAGATGACCCCCAGCCACACAAGCGGCATTCAAATTATATTTCTCCTGAAAACTTGGCACTTCCCCCATAAAGCCGGCGCCTCGGGTTAAAAGGAAGTTGGCCGGGAGTAAACCCTGCCTGACCCGAACCATGTTTTCAGTGTAATTCGATAATTTTTTATGAGTCAAGAGCTGATATTCCCAAAGGGCATCGGCGGTCATTTTAGCCTCTTTTGAGTCATCAATCGGTTCTGGACGTAAGACCTTATCACCCCCGCGATGATTTTCTGCCTTATGGGGATCAGTGTCTGAGACAATTGTAGAGTGATGCTTGATTTCTTTTGTGACTGGGGATCCAGAGATTACAAGAACCCCTCGGTGTAAGATGCCAGGATAAAGCCTAAAGGTAAAAGGACCAATCTTTTCTTCTTTGACATGGGCTGCAATTGTACGAACATCCTTAATATTCCCAGCCCTTGGGTCTATAACCTTTAAGTTCTCATCAACCGTCCCAAAATTGACCCTTAGGGCAAGGTCTTTTTTTCCAAGCTCTATCCCCATCCCGAGCGCTTCAAGAACCCCTCTTCCAGGAAGATACTTGCGGTCCGAATAGCCAAGAATCTCAAAATGAGCCTCATCTGAGGTCGGATAATCATCATCTGGTGGCATTGCATAGTGCGTTCCAACGAGCCCCTTTTCGGCTAAGCGATCAAGATTTGAGGTACGGGCCGCTTCGAGCGGTGTCCTTCCCGAAAGTTCGGGTATAGGTCTATCGGAAAGGCCGTCGAATATGAGAAGTAGTATTTTTTTCATTCCCCTCCTACCCCTATTCTAACCTAAAAATATGATATTTATTAGGATTTCTTTTTAGGTTTTACTTCTAGGTCTTTCGCTTTTTTGCGAACAATAAAGTAGTACAGAATAGCCGAAAGCCAAGAAAGTCCCAAAAAGAGCGAAATAATAAGGATCAGGATCCAAAGTGTCCTTTCTCCTGCGTTAACTTTCTTGTAGCTCTCCTCGTCTCTTCCGATGGCATCAACCAGCATCCACACCCAAAAAGCAAATACTAAGAGAGCGAGGATAATAACGATACCGATAAAGCCCCCGAGGAAGGCTAAAAAGCCAGCAATGGCACTAGCATCAACGTCGACATTATGACAACCAGAATGGTCACATACTTCAGTTACAGCCGCAATTGTTCTTTCCATCTTTAGCTCCTTTCGTTTATTATTTCTTCTATTTCGAGTAACCGATTATATTTCGCAAGCCTTTCACTCCTCGCTGGAGCTCCAGACTTAATAAAATCGGCCCCTACCGCTACTGCAAGGTCAGCAATAAAGGAGTCATTAGTGTCACCACTCCGGTGCGAGACAATCACTTTGAACTTGTTCTTTTGAGCTATCCTAACTGCCTCAAGGGTTTCTGTGAGGGTCCCAATTTGATTTGGCTTAATGATGACGCCATGTGCAAGCTTCTTGTTTGCAGCTTCTTTTATCTTTTCTGGGTTCGTTGTCAAAAGATCATCACCAATTGAGAGGGTTGGTTTTAGGGTCTTGGTAAGTTCGGCCCAGTGCGGGTCCTTCTCATAAAGCCCGTCTTCAACCGAAAGTAGACTGTATTTTTCGGCCCAGCTCTTTAAGAGTTTAGTCATCCTCCCTGAGTCAAGGTCCCTCCCCTCACCCTTAAAGTGATATGTTTTTGTTTTTTTGTTATAGATTGAATCAGCCGCCATATCTACGGCAATCCTCACTCCTTTTTTACTATAGCCAGCACGCGAGATAGCTCTTTCTATCTCCTTAAAGGTGTCCTCGTTAGTACGAAGATCTGGCGCAAATCCTCCCTCGTCCCCAAGACCAACCGAAAGACCTTCAGAAACTAATTGATTTTTAAGGGTTTGGTAAACTTCCGACCCAGCCCTTAATTTTTCGGCAAATGTCTTTTTCATCGTTGGCACGACCATTGTTTCCTGAATATCGACATTATTCTTCGCATGTTTCCCACCATTTAAGATATTAAACATTGGGGTCGGAAGGGTGTATTTCCCACCATGGATTTTTTTGTATTTAACGGAAAGATATTCGAATAATTCAAGTTCATCTGAAATCGCTTGAGATTTCGCAACAGCAATTGAAACAGAAAGGATTGCGTTAGCCCCAAGATTCTCCTTACCAAGAGAGGAGTCAAGCTCACAAAGAGTCTTATCAATCTTTTTTTGGTCCTTGGCGTCCATTCCCTCAATAACACTTGAAATCTTATCATTCACACTTGAAACAGCCGAGAGGACCCCCATACCAAAAAAACGACCCTTATCATTATCCCGGAGCTCAACGGCCTCATCTCCACCCGTAGAAGCACCGGATGGAACACTGGCCGTAGCATACGAACCATCAGTCAAAAGACAGCTAGTTGCTACTGTGGGGTTTCCCCGTGAATCTAAAATCTCTCGCGCTTTGATTTCTTCTATCTTCAAGTTACCCCCTCGCGTCTAAGACGTCATCATCTAAAACAGGGGTTTCTTCTTCCACATCAAGTGGAACCTGGACCTCTTCCCCTACATTTGCATTCGTATCTAAATCATTAGAGGAGGCTTCACCCTCCTCTTTTGCATCCCCGCTAACTACTACCTGGGTGTCTCCTGATTCACCACCTGCTGAAAGCTTTGGGCTTTCGATCACAACATTCGAATAGTCATACTCAGCTACCCCGTTCACGGTAACAATACCCTCTACCCCCTCAGCAATTGTCGACACTTCTCCACTTACAAGTACTTTATGTATCTTGTTATCACCATCTAGCCAAACTGCTATCTTGATTCCAGTAGCTCCTATTTGCATTTGACCATCTTCACCATAGGCTGTTCCTGTTACCGAAAGGCTTTCGGCAACAATCTCTTCAGTCGGAACAATCTCATATTTTTCGTAGCTTGCACCATCAATAGTCTCTGGCCCCAAAGAAGTTATATTCTGAATATTTGTAGTATAGAAAATCGCAGCCTTGTTCTTTATTCCAAAGAAAGCTGGTACTTCGGTAATCTTGTACCCAGCAATATCAACCCAATCTTCACCCCTTAAGTCTGAGGTTGTTTCTTCTTCGGCAATATATATCTTTTCGGTTACTTTTTCTCCGATTGTCGCTCTAAGCCTCGTGTCACCTTCAGAATCGGCTTGCCAATAGCCAATACTATTGTATTCGACGATATCACTATAGTTTAGGCCATATTCAAAGTTTGTGGTCATCGGTTGCTCGCCCTCCATCGCCGTCGCGACCCGACTTGCAAGCTCGTTTATCTCCGACGACTCAAGAGTGGTTGGTGCGGTTGTTTCCGGAGTTCTCGATCTTAAATAGGTCACGACACCAAATACAGCTCCCGCTAAAACCAAAAGACCGACTACGACTGAAGCGATGATGATGTATAGTTTTTTATTTGACTTTTTTGGCTCTGGCTTTGGCGGAACACCGAAATCTTGCGGAGTTGGAGTCCCAGGGTTACCTCCGAAAACCTCAGAAACACTTGGCATCTCTTCATTTTCGCTTGCTGCTTGTGGCCTCATCCCGTCAACTGAAGGGGTTGGGCCATAAGCAGAGGCCGGGCTTGCGGTAGAATCAAGCATCTCATCAAGGCTTTTAGCTGGTTCTGGGGTGGGTGTTTCTGTTGCCACTTCTGGTGACGACTCAGCTTCAGCTACTTGCGCTGCTTCAGGCATAGTCGTTGGGGCACTCTCAGGAGTAACAGTTTCCGGTACGGGTGCCTCTTCCAAAGGAGCCGTTACTGGTTGTTCTTGTACCGGGAGAACTGGTGTATCTGCACTAGGTGCCTCTGTGGTTGCCCCCTCAAGCTCTCCAACCATTGGCTCATTGGCCCCGATCCCGGCTGGGGTTGAATAGGCATCAAAGTTTGTATTATCTTGACTTTCTGGTTGCGCTTCTTCGGTAGGCACCTGAGTTTCTACTTGTTCTGGTGCCTGGAGCTGTTCTCCCTTCATATCAAATGAATTAGGATTAAAGTAGTTGTCAGATGCTTTTGGAACCTCATTAATCTGTGGTTGGTCCACTGGTACTTCTTTGGCTGGTTGGGCTGAGGCCTCCGTTTGAACCGAAGGATTTTCGGTCCCTTCCGTGGGTTGAGAGAAATCATAAACTCCCGAGTCGGCTGTATCGCTACTCTCTTCAGGCTTTGCAAGCTCCTCCCTATAGGTCTCTTCAACCGGCTTTGCAACCTCTTCAGGGGTAGCCATTGGTGTTTCTTGAACACCTAAAGGCTCCTGGGCCTGGGATGCATCTGAAGCTGGAACCTCGCTAGAAGCTGAGGGGCTCACTGGTGCCTCGTTAGAAAGAGAGGCTTCTAGATTATCGTTTTGAGATTGGGCGGCTTGTTCTTCCGGGGATATTTCAATACCACAATCGACGCAAACGTATTTACCGTTTACGAATAGTGCTTCTTTGCCGCAGTTAGGACACTTCATACTCCCCCTCTTTACCCCTTTATTATCATCTTTTTCTTGATTTTTTTCAAGTTATTCATCAAGCTTTTTTTTGAGCTTATCAATCTCTTTTTGAACCTTAGTAAGCTCAGATAGAACCAGCCTCTCTTCAACTTCAGCGATTAGCTCCCTGGTTTCGGTGAGGGCGTCTGGCATGACTGAGATAGAGGTAGCGCCCCATTCAACAAGTTTTTGGGTTATCTCCGGATAGACGCTCGGGGCCTGACCACAGATAGAGCAGGTGATCCCAGCTTCCTTACAGGTCTTTACGGTCCGCTCAAGCATCCAAAGGACTGCTGGATTTCGCTCATCAAACTCCTCGGCCACAACCGAAGAATCACGATCAAGACCTAAAGTAAGTTGGGTAAGGTCATTTGAGCCAATCGAAACACCATCAATCCCTTCTTTAATGAAATCTGAGAGCATTATAACGGTTGAGGGAACCTCCACCATAATCCAAAGCTTAAATGAATCATCAAGCTCAGGCGAAAGACCCCCTTCTTTCATAATCTCTTTAACGCCCCTAAACTCCCTTACGGTCCGTACAAAAGGGACCATTACATGGAGATTGTCATATTGTTCCCGAACCTTTTTTATAGCATCAAGCTCAAGTTGAAAGACTTCCGGGTCCTTGTGATAGCGAAAACAACCCCGGTATCCAATCATTGGATTCTCTTCTTCTGGTTCAAATTCTTCTCCCCCGGAAAGATTACGGTATTCATTGGTCTTAAAATCGGTAAAGCGATAGACAACAGGCCGGGGGTGGAAAGCAGCTGCAAAGATTGTGAGCCCGGCAGCGAGTTTCTCGGTAAACTCGTTACCCCTACCCTCTTTAAGCATCTTTTTGGGATGTTCCTTGATGTCTTCGGCGATAATGAACTCTGCTCGAAGGAGTCCTACGCCATCAACATCTCGTTTGGCCATTTCTTCGGCCATATCAGGCTCGGCTGAAATCACGTAAAGGTTCGTTGCGGTAATGATTTTTGCTGGGGCTTGGCTTACTGTACTACCTTCGGTAGAGGCAGTTTTTTCGGTCTTTTTGGGTGCTACATCTCCCTTGTAGACAAGGCCCTTCTTACCATCGACCGTTACAACATCATTATTTTTAAGATCTTTTGTAGCCGTGTCTGTCCCAACAACACAAGGGATTCCAAGTTCACGAGACACGATTGCAGCATGACAAGTTGATCCCCCTTTATCGGTTACGATTCCAGCTGCCCTTTTCATCGCTGGGACGTAATCTGGAGTAGTCATTTCAGTCACAAGAACATTGCCTTCTTTGATCTTATCAATCTCTTTTGGTGAATGGATTACAACCACTTCGCCTGCAGCCATGCCAACCGAAGCGGCGGCCCCCTTAAGGATTACTTCCGCTTGAGAAAGGTCTTTTTTCTCATCCTTCCCTTCCGTTTCTTCTTCCTCTTTCTTTGTGTTATCGGCTTCACCTAGGGTAGTAACGGGGCGACTTTGAAGCATATATACCTTATCTTTTTCAATCCCCCATTCGGTATCTTGCGGTTTGCCGTAGTGCTTTTCGATTGCAAGCGCAAGGTCAAAGAGCTTTAGGATATGTTTATCTGTGATCTTTTGTTCCTTTTGTTTTGCCGGTGGCACAGGAACGCTAGCTTTCTCAAGCTCCGCCAGTTCTCCAGTATCAGAAGAGCCCGATTCCCGGGTTAGCATCCAGGTCTGTTTTGCGATTTCTTTTTCCGATATCTCCCTTGTTTTTTTATCGATTAAATATCTATCGGGGGTCACGGCCCCAAGGACTACTACCTCCCCCAGGCCATAGGCTGCTTCGATTGAGACATGGTTTAAGTCATTATTTGTCGGGTCGATTGTAAACATTACTCCGGCTGACTCACTATCGACCATCTTTTGGACTGGTACGGCGATTCCAACCTCAAGCTGATCGAACCCTTTGTCGTTTCGATAATAGATAGCTCGAGCCTCAAAAAGAGAAGCCCAACAATCCTGAACAGCTTGGCACAACGCCTTATCACCAATGACGTTAAGGTAGGTGGCCTGCTGGCCAGCAAATGAAGCATCAGCCAGGTCTTCTGCCGTCGCTGATGAACGAACCGCAACGTAAAGCTTTTTGGTATCTGTGTCACCTGCAAGTTTATGATAAGCTTCGATTATCTCCTTATTAAGTGAATCAGGGAGTTCGGTCTTTTTAATGATTGCCTGGATCTCTTCGGCTCTTTTTTGCAAGCTTTTTGTATCTTCAAAATCAAGACCAGTAAGTATTTTTTCTACTTTTTTATCTATCCCCGTCTTTTTTACGTAATCGAAATAGGCTTGGGCGGTTATTATAAAGCCGGGGGGGACAGGAAAGCCAGCCCGGGTAAGTTCACCAAGATTGGCGCCCTTGCCACCAACTGTGGCACCATCATCTTTACCGACCTCTGAAAACCAAAGTATGTTTTTTGTTTTATCGATAATACCCTCCGATGCTATTTAGTATATATTAACCTAATCTTCAGTATTATTTAAGAGTTTCTCTTGATTGAGTATCTTAAAATGTGGTTTTTGTCATTATGATTACACCTTGTCAACGGATTTTAGAATTAGTGATTTTTTAACATCCTCGTCTTTTATCCTAAAACCAGGCATAAAAATTACTTTTTCTGAAAAGTCGATATCCTTAAAGTATGCGAGCTGAACTCTAGCATTTTTTTCACTAAATTCTTCACCAAAAATCTTCTTAGCTCGGTTAATCACCTCAAGAAGACTATATTCCTTTTCTAGAATATAGTACATATCTATATAGTCTTTCCATTTCGCGCGACGTCCAAGGGCATAAAGTTTCATTGCCGCTAGAGTAAGTAAATCTGGAGTTTTTATGCTCCCTATAACTCTGTTATTAGCCTTTATCTCAAAAGGATAATACAAGAATGTAATCCGAACTCCATCTAAGAAAATTTCATAGTGATCCTTCTCATCTCTCACAACTCTTTCAATTCGACCAATCTTTGCGATCGTGTTCCGAATCTTTTCATTGTCAAATTCTTTGTTTGTGAAAAAATCAAAATCAATCGAACTCCTATGACCAATCACAAGAGCGATTGCTGTGCCACCAACCAAATAGAAATCTTTTGAAAAAACTGCCATCTTTGGCAAGAGTTCTCTCTGCTTCTTATTTAAAATCTCATTATGCATGATATTTGAAATATAGTTTAAAATAATTAGCGACCTTGGGATCAAAGTTACTTCTTTTGGATTTTTCGCCCTTTAAAAAAAGTGATTTAGTTTTCTTTGGGCCAAATATTTTTATAATCGCCTTAAAATCATCAAAATCGCCATAGTTTAACGTTTTTTCAACAATCGATTGATCAGAGATATTTTCTGGATCTTTAATATCCCAGGTAAGATACGGCCTTTTTTTGATAAAATCCTTTATATTCATAATAATATTTTACTATAAAGCCTAAGCTTTGTCAACACTTCCAAACAATCTAATCTTTTGCTCAACCACCCTTGAGACCGCCTCGGCTCCAGCCGGTAAGTA
>JAQVJW010000024.1 GCA_028694925.1 Patescibacteria group bacterium
AAGATGTTAAAGAGAACTTCATACGGATTCAAGAATATTGATATTTACATTAAAAAGATGATGCTTGGATTTCTACCATTTACCATCATTTCTTCCCTGTTTTTACCCCGCTAAGTGGCGAAGAGCCTCAAAATATTTGACATTAAGATAGTTTTCTGCTATAATTTATCTGTTATGGCTGAAAAAGTAGCATTATTCGATGTTAAATCAGGTGTCGAGAACTGGGAATCTATCGCGCGTGATGCAATAGAAAACTGTTCTAAGATCAAAAAAGAACGCGAAAAGGAAGTCCTTTGCGCTCGTTTTGGTATCGGAGAGAAGCCAAAAACCCTCCAAGCTATTGGGGATAAATACAATATTACAAGGGAAAGGGTCCGCCAGATTATCAATAATTCACTCGCAAAGATAATTAGTTATTGCACGTCCGTGGAAGCTAAAGCAGCTATCACAATAATCGAATCGTATGTCAAGGACAATGGGGGTTACGCCTCGACCGAGGAGATTTCGCTTGATCTTTCAAATAATGAAGAAACGGAGAAAAATGCCCTTCTTTTTGTAGCTAATCTCTCAAAAAACCTGGAGAACGTAAAGACTGCAAACGATATTAGGGAAGGCTTCAGAATTAAAAGTCTAAAACTTTCAAAACTAAAAGAAGTTACGAAAAAGGGAATCAACACCCTAAAAGAGACCGAAAAGACACTCGGGAGCAAAGAGATTGCCGAAAAGATAGGAGAAAGCGAAGAGACAGTTATGGCCGCCCTCTCTTCGAGTAACAAAACGATGAAGACCGAAGATGGTAAATGGGGGCTTGTCTCTTGGCCACATGTTAATCCAAGAAGTATTCGGGATAAGTCTCGTTATGTGATGGTAAGGCACGGAAAACCCCTTCATTACGAGAAGTTAGCCGATAAGATTAGTGAAATGGGTACCAAGAAGGTTACCAAACAATCGGTTCACAATGAACTCATCAAAAACACTGATTTTGTCCTGGTGGGAAGAGGGATATATGCCCTCTCTGATTGGGGCTATACCCCAGGGATTGTCGAAGAGGTGATTGTCGAAGTCCTTACAGAAGCAGGGGAGCCGCTCCACAAAAAGATTATTGTCGAAGAGGTGTTAAAGCGCCGGATCGTAAAACCAAGTACGGTTGTTTTAAATCTCCAGAAACCGAGATTTAAAAAAGTGGGAAAAGCAGTATATACTTTAAACTAGGGGAAAGATGCTTGAAATATTTTTTGCAATTTTAAAGGGGATTACATCTGTATTTGCATACTTTTGGTGGGTTTTCGTAGTCCTTTTTTTAATCTTTGCCTGGCAGAACAAGAGAAGGGCTAAATGGGTCGAGGAGCAAGAGAGTACACTCTTACATATTAAGATTCCAAAAACTAACGATAAGGATCCAACGGCCGCGGAGATGATGTTTGCTACCCTGCATGGTATCTTAAAGCCCAAAAAAGAACATATCAGGGAAGGATCGATTCAAGAACATATTAGTTTTGAGATTATGGCCGACCATAGCACGATTCAGTTCTATGTTTGGGCCCCAAAACACATCAAAGATTTCGTCGAAGGACAGATTTATGCACAATACCCAACAGCCGAAATAACGGAAAGTAAAGACTATGCCAAAAGGCTCGAAGAGGAAGGGTTTCTAAACGAAAAATCCTTTGCAGCCGCCGAAATCAGCCTTGAAAAGGAAGAGTTTCTACCAATAAAGACCTTTACCAACTTCCACGTAGACCCACTGGCTGGTATTACCGGAGTTCTTTCTAAGCTTGATGACAAAAACGAAGAGATTTGGATTCAAATATTGGCAAGACCGGTGGAATCAAGCTGGACAAAAGAAGGTCAAGACTGGGTCAAAAAGAAAAAAGAAGGGAAAACACCTCTTTCAAGTATGGAATTCGGAAAGGTTGTCGAACAACCCGTGAAGCTTCTTGTCGATTTTATTAAAATAATCTTTACCGGTCCCTTAGAGCCTGGCTCTGGAGGAGGAAAGGATGTAAAGCTAACAGCCGAAGATGAAAGTAAGATATCCGGGATCCAAGAGAAGGCCGAGAAGCTTGCTTATGAGACAAAGATTAGATTACTCTACGTCTCTTCAAAAGATACTTCAAAAGCCAGGGAACGTATTCAGGCCGCGATTGGAGCCTTTAAGCAGTTCAATACCACAAATCTAAATGGATTTAAGGGTAAAAAGATTACAAACCTTAATAAGTTCTTAACGGAATACAAGAATCGATTATTCTTAAGCAATGGTTATTCTTTGAATATAGAGGAGCTGGCCTCAATCTATCATTTACCACACACTTCGGTAGAAACACCCAATATTAACTGGACCACCTTTAAAACAGGGGAGCCTCCGACAAACCTCCCAACAATTGAAAATACCGAAGTAAAAGACTTGGCGGTCTTCGGGGAAACAAATTTTAGGGGACATCTTACTCAATTTGGACTAAAGAGAGACGATCGTCGCCGCCATATGTATATTATCGGAAAATCCGGTATGGGAAAGACAAAACTACAAGAGATTTTAATTGAAGCTGATATCAAAAACGGTGAGGGCGTAGCTATTATTGACCCTCACGGAGACTTTACAACCGATGCCTTAAACAAAATACCCAAAGAACGTATTAATGATGTGGTTGTTTTTGACCCTTCGGACGTTAATTTCCCAATCGCCTTTAACCCAATGGAGGTAATTGATGAAGGACTTAAGATTCAAACGGCTGCCGGAATTGTAGGGACCTTTAAAAAGATATTCGGCTATTCCTGGGGACCGAGACTTGAATACATCCTAAACTACACCGTATTAGCACTTCTTGATACCCCAGATACTACACTTCTTGGGATTGTAAGAATGCTTACAGATAAAAATTACCGTAAAAAGATTGTTGATAATATTAAGGACCCAGTTGTTAAAAAATTCTGGACCACAGAGTTTGCCACATATAGCGATAGGTTTGCAACTGAGGCTATAGCCCCTATTCTAAACAAAGTTGGGCAATTTGTAGCTAACTCCCTTATTCGTAACGTAATTGGTCAGACAAAATCGAGCTTTAACATCAGAGAAATAATGGATAAACAAAAAATCCTCCTTATTAACCTCTCAACCGGTAAAGTAGGGGAATCGAATGCCTCACTCCTTGGTTCCCTCCTTATAACCGCGATCCAGCTTGCCGCAATGAGTAGGGCAGATATGCCAGAAGAAGAACGTAAAGACTTCTATCTTTACGTAGACGAGTTTCAGAACTTCGCAACCGAATCGTTTAATAATATCCTCTCCGAGGCCAGAAAATACCGCCTTGGCCTCATTATCGCAAACCAATACCTAGGACAGATCGAGGAAAGTGGGGTTAAGGATGCTGTTTTCGGTAACGTTGGAACGATTGTGACCTTCAGGGTTGGAGCAAATGATGCCACTGAGCTGGTTAAGGAGTTTAGTCCACCATTCGAAGCTCAAGATATTATAAACCTCCCGAGGCAACATATTTATGTTAGGATGACAATCGATGGACAGTCAGAAACTGCTTTTTCGGGAAAAACAATAACGGTTAATACAGAGGATAAGGCTGGGAACTATGATGAGATTCTCAATAACTCAAGGGAAAAATATTCAAAGCCTAGAGCAGAGGTAGAATCGGCGATCGCCCGAACTTCCGGTATTGATATCTCTGATTTTGCTGGAGAAGGAGGCGGGAGTTCACAAGATAAAGATGAAGATAACAATGATATTGATAACGAAAAGGGAGCTGACTTTGAAGCGCCAATTTTAGAATCAGCCGGAAATAGTAAAAGTAAGGGTGCAAAATCACTCTCAGACGTCATAAAGGAGTCTACCTCTCATGTTGGGGCACCAGATAAAGGTAAAGGCAAGGAGACAAAAGAGGAACCAAAGAAAAAGGAAGAACCCCAGAAGGACCTAAAAAAAGAATTAGAAGAAACAGCCGACTATATCATAAGGCACGCTGATGGTGATAATAAGTATGCATTCTTGCCCGCCAATAAGCCCGCGGGACTTAAGCCAGACGAGAAGGGGAGAAAGAAAGGCGCTGAGTACAAGAAGAACGGTAAGAAGATCTATGACGTAAAAGTCGATATGTATGAGCCAAAAGACTCTACGGGTTTTGGGGAGGGGAAGGCTCCAGATGTTTGGGTTGGAGAGCTCAATGATATTATCCTGCAACTTGAGGCCATCAAAGAAGGCGAGGGAGGTGGTACGAAGTTTATTGGGATCGAGGGGAAGGACGTCCGGGCCACCCAAAAGCTAGAGGAAAAAATAAATAAATTAAAAGGCAATAAAGAGAAGAGCACACAGATTAAGGACAAGATCGATAAAGAAACTTTATCGGCCATCCTTGCCGAAGTTGTAAAACCAAATAATAAAGAAGAAGGGGAGAGTAAGAAGGAGAAGAAAGAGGAACCAAAAGAGGATAAAAAAGAAAATAATAAGCCGAAGGAAGAAGAGAAGGCTAAGTCCCCCGTCTCTCCAAAAAAAGAAAAGATAATTACGCCCGATAACTTTAAAAAGATTAAGGAGATCCATCCTCACGAGGAAGTGAAGATCGTTCCAAAGGAAATAAAGGAAGGTGAAAAGATAGAATTCTAAACCTCCCTACCTTCGATATTCTTTCTAAATAGATGGTTTTGTAGCTACCCCCGAGAGGGGTATTATTTTAATTAAATATTAATTAAATGTAATGACAGATGTCAGAAAGATAGAGGACCGGGGTCATCTATGTAATAATTATAAATAATATATTTGTGGCTCAATAAAGCCATAATATGGAGGTACTAAGAGTCATGAAAAGACTAAAAGAGGTAATGTCGCACAATATATCTTATGCGACTCATGCATTCCTTAAGGCCTTACGACCAACTAATCATCCGGGTGTCTTACTACTTATAGAAAACCTTATCTGGAAGCCTCATATCGATATATGTAAGACTTGTATCACCCTCCTCCTTCGCCTCATTAAGGACCCTGACAAGATTTTCAAGTTCTGATGTCGGGTCACGGCTAGAATCAAGATAAACAGTCCAGGTAGAATCTGACTTGATTCGAATATCGGAGAATATATCATAAATAATTATCTTCTCGAACTTCTGTCCGACGATAGTCTCAAAGTTCGCCGAGACATCTAATATATATTTAATAATAGTAGGGGAAGCTACTCTCTCCCCTAGACCTGTCTCTATATTTAATGAATCATAAACCTCGGGTAGGTTTTCTTCTTTATTATCCCCACCAATAACGTATCCCCTCTCGTCAACTTGAAAACTCTCCCCTGCCGTGTTCCAAATAATTACCGGGGTTGCTTCTTCGACCACTATCTCGATTGTGGCGGGGTATCTTTTCTTGACCACGACACTCCGAACCCCACTATCTTCCTTTATCACCTTCTCAAGCTCACCTCCTTGGAAGAAAAAGATATTATCATTTAATATCCCCCGTTCCTTGTATCCTCGTGCGA
>JAQVJW010000025.1 GCA_028694925.1 Patescibacteria group bacterium
CCAAGATATGGTTGTCTATTCCATTTATAAAGGAGAATTTGATTCTCCCTATTCTTACAATAGAGTGTAGCAAAGATTCTGGGGATTTTGGTTGGTTGTCCAGATGATAGACTTAAGCCAGCTACGTATGATTTACCGGTAGATGTAAGTTGATATTTTCTTTTCCTGTTTTCTATATAACCATCTGTGATAAGAATCTTTAAATGGTACATAAAAAGATTACCTTCTACATTTTCGGGCTTCAGGTCTCTGTAACGGACTTTATCCTTACTTGATAGGGTTTTTAGTATGTCTCTTTGTATCCAATGCATATCTTTATTTTACCTTAGATTCGTTATTTATTTAGTCAAAATATTTTGAGTCAAATTGTACTGCTATTTCTCAATACCCTTTAAGACAAAAATATAACTGTATTTGTACCTTGAACTACCAATAAGAGGAAGGAGCAGGACGATGACACCGGAGAAAGTAGCAGCAGGTTTGAAGAGTTATGCGAGTGAGCTCATGGCTGAAGGTGCGGTCGCAGAAAGACTTGATCATTCGGATCAAGCACTCTACCAAGATCTACCGAGGTCGGCAGTTGCGAATCATATGCTATTTATGTGCCTCGCCGGGATTGAACTTGTTCGAGATGGTCATCTCGAGAAAGCTTTCCGTTGGCTCGGCTTTATTCAGGGCTGGATGTGGGCAAGCGGAAGGCACTCCATCTACGAGCTCAAAGAACATAGCCGACCCAGGTAGTACTAAAAAGCCCCTCCTAAAATAGGAGGGGCTTAAACTATTAAAATCTTGACAATCACACAATTTTTTAGTAACATTTAAGTACGAAGCCGAGAGGCTTTTTTTAAGACCAAGAAATGGCAAATAAAATTCTAAGCTATTTTAAAGAATCGAAAGAAGAGCTATCAAAGGTTGTTTGGCCCACAAGGAAACAAACAATCGAAATGACGGTCGCTGTTATTATAATCTCTCTTCTTGTTGGTGGTTATTTGGGTGGAGTTGATTTCCTTCTTTCTAAATTAATGTCAATAATTATAGGAGACTAGATGGCAAAACAGCAATCTCAAGGAAGACATTGGTATGCGATTCAGACCTACTCTGGTTATGAGGAAAGAGTAGCCGAAAACCTTAAAGAAAGGGTCAAGAACTTGGACCTTGGGGAATATATATTTGATGTCATTGTCCCAAAGGAAAAGACAATCGAAATCAGAAATGGGAAACGAAAGACAGTGGAGAAGAAAATGTTCCCGGGATATATCCTAGTTGACATGATGGTAACCGATGAATCCTGGTATGTTGTCCGAAACACTCCCCAGGTAACCGGCTTTATTGGAGCCGGGATTACTCCTGTTCCAGTTGAGGAGAAGAAGATCAAAGAAGTTCAGAAGAGAATGGGAGTCGAAGAGCCTAAATATCAGATCGACCTTAAAAAGGGTGATTTGGTGGCGATTACCGATGGACCCTTTAAAGGATTTGATGGTTCGGTCGATGAAGTAGATGAAGGTAAGAACAAAGTTAAGGTATTAGTCTCTATGTTTGGTAGAGAAACGGCTGTTGAGCTAGACTCACTGCAAGTAAAGAAGCTATAAGGAGATATGATGGCAAAGAAAGTAATGACCAAAGTTAAATTACAAATACCAGGTGGGCAAGCCAATCCGGCCCCTCCAGTAGGAACAGCCCTTGGTCCTCACGGGATTGCTATTCAGGATTTTTGTTCCCAGTTTAACGATCGAACAAAAGATAAAATGGGGACAGTTTTGCCTGTTGAGATGACGATCTACGAAGACCGTTCCTTTGACTTTATCATCAAAGAACCCCCAGCCGCCGAACTGATTAAAAAGACGCTTGGGATTGAGAAGGGCTCGGGTTCTCCTAAAGCCGAGAAGGTCGGAAAACTTACCCAGGCCCAACTGACGGAAATTGCAAATGCTAAGATGCCGGACCTTAATGCCAATGACCTAGAGGAGGCAAAGAGGGTGATTGCGGGGACAGCCCGGTCAATGGGAATAGAAGTCGAGAAATAATTTAAGGTAGTGGGAGGCTTCGGCCGTTTGAACCACTAAGGAGTTGTAATGCCTGAAAAGAAAACAGAAAAGAAGCCTTTAGAGACAGTCAAGAAAGAAAAGGCGCCAAAGAAGAAAGAGGTTAAAAAGACCATTAAAAAAACAGTTAAGAAGTCAGCGCCAAAGAAGGCAGAGAAAAAAGCAGAGAAGCAAGTTGAGGAAAAAGCTGTAAAAAAGGACCCACTTCTCGCCCGTGGTAAGAACTATCAGGAGTCGGTTAAGGCCTTCGATCGTAATCAGGAATATTCCGTTATCGAGGCCGTAAAGATTATAAAAGGGTTTAAGAAGCCTAAGTTCGATAGCTCAGTTGAGATTCACCTGAATATGGGCGTTGACCCCAAAAAGCCTGAAGAACAGATTAGAGGTAGCGTTTCACTCCCTTCAGGCCTTGGTAAGGAGAAGAAAGTAGCGGTTGTTGCATCGGCCGATAAAGAGAAGGAAGCTAAGGAGGCCGGGGCAGAAGTAGTTGGTGACAAAGAGTTAATTGAGAAAATCACAAAAGGTACTATAGAGTTTGATGTTTTGGTTGCGACCCCTGATATGATGGGAGAGCTCGCGCGCGCCGGTAAAGTCTTGGGTCCCAAGGGTCTTATGCCAAATCCTAAAGATAATACCGTTACAAATGATCTCAAGGCCGTGATAGCAGACATTAAGAAGGGGAGAGCCGAATACAGAGCCGATTCTTTCGGGATTGTCCATTCGGTTGTCGGTAAGATTTCATTTGATGAAGCGAAGCTCGTTGAGAACATCGAAGCCTTCCTAAAAGAGATACATAACATTAAGCCCTCGACTGTTAAAGCCAACTATATCAAGAGTATCTACCTAACCACTACTATGGGGCCAAGTGTGAAGGTCAAAGAGAACTAGAATTATTCAAACTAGGTAACCAGAAAAACATCCTCAAATTCGAGGGTGTTTTTCTTTCGGTGGGGAATTTACGCGACCCCTTAATTGTGGATAACTGAACAACTTTGTAATGCAAAATATTTTATCTTTATTTTTTATGGCTACGTAAAGCCAAAAAGTAAAGTATACTTTCTATCTTTATTTTATACAAAAAAGTATTGCAAAGTGGTATACAGAAGTTCATAATGGAGGAAAGTGGAATGGAGTGGGGAAAAGTGGTGAATAATAAGTAAGAACCTCCATTTCCGGCGAGAGAGATGTTTATCGGAGAATACCAACACAGTATCGATGAAAAGGGGAGGCTAGCGATGCCCGTAAAGTTCAGGGCGCGTATGGCTGGTGGAGCAGTTGTCACTAAAGGCTTAGACAACTGTCTTTCTGTTTATACGACCGATGAATGGGAAGTGTTAGCTGAAAAGCTTTCTACTATGCCACTCACGAACCCTGCTTCTCGAGCCTTTGCAAGGCTAATGCTTGCGGGAGCCACCCAGGTAACGATCGATAAACAGGGCCGAATCAACCTTCCAGGATACCTTAGAGATTACGCCGGGCTTTCAGGAACAGTCGTTGTCGCCGGACTTTACTCAAGGGTTGAGATCTGGGGTACAGAGGCTTGGAAGAAGTATAAGGGTAATACCGAAGGAGATGCGTCGGGGATTGCCGAGAAATTGGAGGATCTAGGCATCTAAATAACTTTGTGGGGGACTTTCTTACATAACCCAGAACCAAAAAACAAAAACAAAAACAAAACCTTTACCTTAAAAACTAAATATCATGAGTCAGGTAGCTAGTAGCCAGCAGGCACCTAAATAAAAACAAATCCACCTTTTCCGCCCTCGGGCGGATAAGCCCAACAAATCCTACCCAATTGTTCTTTTCCCGCAAGGGAATGAAAACAAAAACAAAGACTTGAAAATATCTCTCTCAAGTCACAAACGGCTGACTGCTAGCTATCTGCCTCAAGGCAGAAGAAAAACTCATGCACAAGAGCGTACTTTTACAAGAAACAATAGAAGGCTTAAGGCTCACTAAGGGTGATGTCGTTATCGATGCGACAACCGGCGCAGGAGGCCATACCAAGGCTATTCTCGAGGTTGTCGGGAGTTCTGGTAAGGTTCTAGCTATCGATCGCGACGTGGAAGCACTTTCGATCGCAAGTAATGTTACTCGGGGGGAGAATGTTACTTTTGCTCACGCAAATTTCACCCAAATCGAGAAAGTAGCCAAAGAAAAAGGATTTACCTGTGTGTCTGCTACCTTGGCAGACCTTGGCGTGTCATCGATGCAGCTCACAAGGCCGCATCGAGGTTTTTCACTCAAATCAAGGGGGGTGCTTGACATGCGCATGGATAAATCCCAAGAGCTAAGTGCCCTCACCGTCGTTAACGAATATAGCGAGGATGAACTCGCAAGGATATTTCGTAACTACGGGGAAGAGAAGAGGGCCAGGGCCTGTGCCAAAGCTATTGCTCTATTTCGCAAACACGAGAGTTTTAAGACAACTGACCAATTGGCTGAGGTAGTAAGGGGGGTGATCCCGGCATCATACCGGGGCGGCAAAAAGATCGACCCAGCTACCAAAGTTTTCCAAGCGATTAGAATCGAAGTGAACGACGAACTTACGTCACTAGAGTCGACGCTACCTCAGATGGTCAGATTGCTCGCACCTGGAGGAAGAATGGCGATCATATCCTTTCACTCACTCGAGGATCGGATTGTAAAACAATTCTTCTCACGTGCGGCTAGAGATTGTCTTTGCCCACCAGAATTCCCAAAATGCCAGTGTAATCACAAAAAAAGTCTTAAGATTATCACCAGAAAGCCAATTAGGCCCACGGAAGATGAGATTGCGAAAAACCCCCGTGCGCGGAGTGCAAAGTTGAGAATTGCTGAGAAAATTAATTAAAAGAGAGGGAAAATGAGGGAAAGAAAGAGAAAAAACTATACAAAAGGATACAAAAGTAATTTATTTATTGGCCGATCATCCTTTTTAATAATCGCCATCGGACTTATCTTTTCGATGGGTCTTTTGTATATCTCCCAGTCTAATAGCGTTGCCGTAAAGGGAGAGACTCTTTCTGACCTTGAGGCAAGAAAAGCAGAACTTACAGAAGAGCGTGACCGACTAAGGATAGAGGCGACCCGTTTGCAGTCTATAAAAGAACTTGA
>JAQVJW010000001.1 GCA_028694925.1 Patescibacteria group bacterium
CACAAGATTCATCTTTTGGGTAAGGCAGAGATCGAAAGCTCTATTATCGGTGATATTGTCCTCGAGGAGCTTAAATGTATCGATGATGTGGCCTATCTTCGGTTTGCGAGTGTCTATAAGGATTTCTCTGATGCCGACTCCTTTAAGAAGGAGGCGGAGGAGATAAAGAAAAAAGACGCTAAGAAATATTGTAAAAATAGGACAATTTAACACTAAGGAGGAGAGGATGGAACAAAAGAAAATCAAAATCTCAGATGCGGCCCGTGAGGTCCTTGAGCGTCGGTATCTTGTAAAGGATGAGAACGGAAAGATCATTGAAAAACCAGAAGACCTTTTTCGTCGAGTCGCTGATAATGTGGCCGAGGCCGAAAAGGAGTATCCGGAGGGGCCAGGGGTCCAAAAAGCCGCCAAACAGTTTTATGAAATTATGACAAATTTAGATTTTCTTCCCAACTCCCCAACCTTAATGAATGCTGGGATGCCCCTAGGTCAGCTTTCGGCCTGTTTTGTTCTTCCGGTTGAGGATCATATGGAGAGTATCTTCGAATCCGTTAAAAATACTGCCCTAATTCACAAGAGTGGCGGTGGAACCGGTTTTTCTTTCTCTCGGCTTCGTCCTTCTGGGGATATTGTCAAAAAAACCCAGGGAGTTTCAAGTGGCCCCCTATCTTTTATGACGGCTTTTGATGCGGCGACCGAAACTGTTAAGCAAGGCGGGAAGAGGCGCGGAGCGAATATGGGAATCCTTCGAGTTGATCATCCGGATATTATGAAGTTTATCGTAGCTAAAGAGGAGAATGATAAGTTAAATAACTTTAACATCTCTGTAGCTGTAACCGAGGATTTTATGAAAGCAGTAGAGAGCGAAGCAGACTATGACCTCATAAATCCTAAGGATGGCTCAAAGTGGGGTACCGCGAATGCTAAAGAAGTGTTTGATAAGATTGTAAGTCAAGCCTGGAAAAACGGAGAGCCCGGGATCATTTTTATTGACCGAATGAACAAGTTTAACCCAACCCCAGCGGTAGGTGAAATTGAGAGTACTAACCCTTGTGGAGAGCAGCCCCTCCTTCCTTACGAATCATGTAATCTCGGTTCGATTAATCTGGCTAACTTTGTTCGCGATGATGAGATAGATTATGATCGTTTGGAAAAAGTAACAAGAACGGCTGTTCGCTTCCTTGATGACGTAATTGACGTAAACAAATACCCTATTCCCGAGATCGGTGAAATGAGTCGGGCCAACAGGAAGATTGGTCTTGGGGTGATGGGCTTTGCAGACATGCTCGCCCTCCTTTCTATCCGTTATGATTCTGACGAGGGGGTTAAGACCGGTGAGGCGGTAATGAAGTTTATCGAAGAAACCGGTCATGAGATGAGTCGTGAGCTCGCGCGTGAGCGAGGCACATTCCCTAATTGGAAGAAAAGTATTTATGGGAAGAAGAATGATAAAATTAGGAATGCTACCGTAACAACAATCGCCCCTACGGGAACAATCTCGATGATTGCCGATGCCTCGTCAGGGGTAGAACCGCTCTTTGCCGTCAGCTTTATAAAAAATGTAATGGATAAAGACGAACTCGTAATGACCACCCCAGTATTTTTGAAGGTGGCCAGGGAGCGCGGTTTCTACTCGGAAGAACTGATGAAGAAGATCGCTGCCCAGGGTGACCTTGTGGGGATAGACGAAGTACCTGATGATATTAAAGAAGCCTTTGTGGTAGCACATCAAGTGACCCCAGAATGGCATCTTAGGATGCAAGCGGCCTTTCAAAAATATACCGATAATGCAGTCTCAAAAACAGTTAACTTCCCTAATTCAGCCACCAAAGATGATGTTCGAGAAGTATACAAGTTAGCCTATGAGCTTGGTTGTAAGGGGGTAACGATCTATCGCGATGGCTCAAGAGACGAACAGGTCCTAAATATTGGTAAGGTCAATAAAAAAGGGGATGGATCAATTGTTTCTGAAGCTGAGTGTAAGCCAGTAATGCGCAAGCGGCCAAAGATGATGGTTGGGAGAACGATGCAGATAATGACTGGTTGTGGGAAACTTTATGTAACCATTAATGAGGACGAAGATGGGCAACCTTTTGAGCTCTTCTCAACAATGGGTAAGGCCGGAGGGTGTGCCGCCTCACAAGCAGAGGCAATATCAAGGATGGTCTCTGTTCAACTTCGTTCCGGGGTAGAGCCAATGGTTATTGTTAAACACCTTAAGAATATTACCTGTCACAGACCTTACGGTTTTGGGGATGAGAGGGTCACTTCTTGTTCGGATGCTATCGGGAAGGCCCTTGAGCAATACATGGACTTGACTTTAAACATTGAGTCACCAAAACTACCAGAAATGGAAGTAGCTACCCTGCCTCTTGATGAAGTCCCCTCTAAAGCAGAAGAACAAGAGAATATTCATGGTGCGAGAGAGGGCCATATTGGCGGGGTTTGCCCCGAATGCGGTGGCCCGATAGAATATGAAGGTGGGTGCCTTGTTTGCCGGAGCTGTGCCTACTCAGAATGTGCGTAAATAGTAACTAAGTATGGGAGTAATCTTTGATCCAAATATATACCGGTGATGGTAAAGGAAAGACGACAGCCGCTATTGGGCTTGCAGTCCGGGCCCAGAGCTCCTTTCGGGTACTTTTCGTCCAATTCCTAAAAGACGGTCAGAGTTCTGAGATTGAAGGGCTTAAGATGCTTCCAAATGTGGATATTGAGGTCTTTGGAAATGGCTCTTGGGTTAAAGGAGCTGTAAATAGGGAACAGGAAGAGTTGGTTGTTCAGGGCTTTAATCTTTTAGCTCAAAAGTCAAATAATTACGACGTTATAATCGCTGATGAAGTAATTACAGCTGTAAATCTTAAGATAGTTACCGAAAAGGATGTTTTAAATTTCCTAAAGGGAGCGATAAAAGAAAAGGAATACGTCCTAACAGGGAGAGGAGCCACAAAGAAAATGATTGCCGCGGCTGATCTTGTAACAGAGATGAAAAAGATTAAACACTATTTCGACGCAGGGATCGCGGCCCGAGATGGGATTGAGTATTAGTAAGATTAAAGTAGGAGAAAAGTAAATGGAGAGAGGAATGAGACTGTTTAAGGAATATTGGCTATATTGCCTGGCCATTATCTTAATGTTGGCTTTTTTGGCAATATACCTAAACCAGAACAAGGTCTTAGGAGAAAATACCGAGACAACATCAGGCGAGGTGGTGGCCGCCGAAGAAGAAGTCAAGAGTAATAAAGAGAAGGCAATGACCCAAGAAGAGCCAAAAATAGCCAAAGAGGAAACAAAGGAGACTTCCGCGAGCCCTACCACAGAAAAACCCAAGAGGGTAGAGGAGACAGAAAAAGTAGTTACTCCAGCTAAGAAATATATTACCTTTAGGGCCGATGGGTTACCTGAATATGCTGTAGAATATATTGAGGGAGATACTGCTTTTACGGTGATGCTGAGACTGGCGGCTACTAAAAATGTGACCGTAGGTTACAAGCAATATGATTTTGGGAAAATGGTTACTCAAATTGGGGACAAGAAAGCCGAAGACACCTATTACTGGGCTCTATACGTAAATGGAGGCTATGCTATCGTGGGAGTTGAAGATCTTGCTGCAAATGATGGTGATGTAATAGAATGGAGGTACGAATCATGGATGTAACAAGGAATATATTTAAGAAAATAACTGAGCATCAAATTGCAATCTTTTTAATTGTGATTGCTGTTCTTCTAAGAATCTTGCCGCACCCGGCGAACTTTGCACCTATCGGGGCTATTGCTCTTTTTGGTGGCGTTTACCTTAAAAGGAAAGAGGCTCTTTGGCTCCCGCTTGCGGCGATGATGGTATCAGACGCTTTAATTGGGATGCACTCCACAATTGCTTTTACCTGGGGGAGCTTCCTCTTGATTGCCCTTATCGGGACTTCAATTAGTAAGAAGAAGAATGTCACAAATGTTGTCTTTGGAACTCTAGCTGGGTCGTTTCTCTTCTTCTTTATAACAAACTTTGGGGTCTTTGTGGCGACTCCGCTCTACACAAAGACGATACATGGGCTACTTGAATGTTATGTAATGGCGATACCGTTTTTCCGAAATACCTTACTTTCTGATCTCTTTTTCGTCGGGGTACTCTTCGGGGCTTATGAGTTAGCAAAAGCCATAATAACAAAAAGGGTAGTTACAGCAGGGGAATAACTTGTGGGTATGAAAGGGGGGCCAGCTTGTTGCTAGCCCCCGAAGGTGCACGGGCCAAAGCCCGGAAGGGATTTTTTTCAGGCTCCGCGAAGCCTGGCCTTGCCCAACCCGCTTGGGGTCACCTCGGGTCATTTGAGGTGCTACTGTGGGCTTCAAAATGCCTTAACGCGGCCAACGGCCCTGTAGTATCGCGGTACTACTCCTCTCAGCTTTGGGCTACTACTTAGCCTGAGAGGTGGAACTAGGCCGCCCAACTTTCCTCACCGGCCGTGCCGGGGGATTTCGGGGCGGCGGCTCTCGCTCTGGGTCGCCGGGCCGACCGTGTGAGCCTTCTCGGCTCGAACTTGGTGCCCTGCGGGAGCGAGAGCAAAACCCCTGATTGATAACGATGTTCGCCGGAGGCTTCGTGGCCTCCTCTTCGCAGCGAAGCACCAATACCAACCACGGTAAGCGAGAGTATAGCAAATATGCTTAGATTTGTCAAGCACTTTTTGGCGTTGTAAGTAGGGGGCTCGATGTTGTATTATGTATCTATGATATTAAAAGTCTTTACCAAAGAAGATGCTCCCGAAATGAGGAAGGCCAAGGAACTTGGAAAGAAGTTCGAAGAGCGTGACTTTACGGTTGAGTATTATGATGCGGAGGATGAGGGTTGCACCCAGGCACTTGAGATATATGACCTTTATTCATTCCCCTCTTTTGTAGTTGCAACTGATGATGGGATGGAAGTCGAATGCTGGCGCGGTAAAGTGCCATTGTTTGATGATGTATTTAATTTTCTTAATCGCTAATTCTTTAGATGTTAATTACCGTTATCGTAAACCCGTGTTCGCAAAATGAACGCATTGAGAAGCTAGATGAAAAAAATTACAAAGCATACTTTAATGTTGCTCCAGAAAAAGGGAAGGCAAATAAAAAACTTGTAGAAATGCTATCAGATTACTTTAAAGTACCAAAGGGTGATATTGGGATAAGGCTTGGGAAGACAGCCAAAGAGAAGGTTATTGAGATAAATAGGAATTAATTAGAGCGATTTGTTTCTATTTGACATTCCTGTAGTGATTCTCCCGCTTCCCAGAGAATATCCCGAACCTCATTTAAGGGAATCTCATAATTTGTTTTGTGACTGAGGTTAAAGCCTCTTTGGATTTCTCTGATACTATCAATGATCGAGATAACCTGAAGCCGATCGTGTTCTCTACACTTTTCAAAGGTTTCTTTAACGGTATCTACTACCTCAAACTTAAGTTCATTTACTATCTCCGCACTCTCTATAATGTCGAGAATTTGCTTTTCTGTATTTGCGATAATAATATCTTTATCGGAAACCTCGGGAGTTTTTAGGTCGCCTTCTTCGGTTGGGGCTACTATTCTCTCCGTCTCGATACTTCTTTCACTCATACATATATTATATTGCATTTAGTCAATCTTTTGTTAAAATAAAGGCATAACTAAAAGGCGTTTGAGTGGCAATCAACCACAAGCCCCGAAAAGAAAGCGTTAGCAAGTAGAATTCGGCGTCTGAGTAGCGTAATACTCTAAATTAAGTCCACAACCAGGATGGTACCGGCCGAAAGGTCTCCCGGGAAGTGGATTTTTTGATAGAATATAAAGGAGAAGAATGAGCTTTAAAAAAGTAGAACAAAAAGTAAATTTCCCAGAACTAGAGAAGAAGACTCTCTCGTTTTGGAAAAAGAATAAGATATTTGAAAGATCGGTAGAAGAAAGACCAATCGAAAAATCTTTCAACTTTTACGATGGTCCACCCTATGCTACCAATACCCCTCACTTCGGAAATATCCTAGCCGGCCTCATAAAAGACGTTATCCCCCGATACAAGACAATGCAAGGGTACCGGGTAGAGCGAGTTTGGGGTTGGGATACTCACGGACTTCCAATCGAAAATGTTGTTGAAGAAAAGCTGGGCTTTAAATCCCGAGACGAAATTTTTGAGTATGGAGTTGATAAGTTCAACGAGAAATGTCGCTCCCAGGTATTTGAATACGTGGAGGCTTGGCGCGAAACGATTGATCGGACCGGGAGATGGGCCGATATGGATAACGCATATATCACAATGGATAAAAACTATATGGAATCTATCTGGTGGGTCTTCTCTGAGCTTTGGAACAAGGACCTTGTTTATGAGGGGCATAAGGTAATGCCCTATTGCCCCAGGTGCTCGACCGGACTCTCAAGCTTTGAAGTAGGTTCTGGGGGGTATGTAGATAAAACTGATAAAGCGGTAACAATCAAGTTTGAGCTTTTAGATGAGCCAGGTACCTATTTACTTGCCTGGACGACTACTCCTTGGACCCTGCCGGGGAACCTTGCCCTGACGGTGGGGGAAGATATTGATTATGTGAAGGTTGAAGCAAAGGGGAAGAAATATATCCTCGCCAGGGAGAGGGTAGAAGATTATGCGTTAGAGATTGGTAAGTACAAGATCATAGAAAAAATGAAAGGGAAGGCTCTTCTTGGTAAAAAGTACAAACCAATATTCCCTTATCATGAGTTAGACCAAAAGGCTTTCGTAGTCATTTCTGGTGACTTCGTGACCACCGAAGATGGTACTGGTATCGTTCATACGGCTCCAGCTTTTGGTGAGGACGACTCAATCGTTGGTCAGAAGTTCGGTATTGATTTCTTTATGCCGGTAGATGAGCTTGGTAAGTTTACGGATGAGGTGCCGGAGTATGCGGGGATGAGTGTAATTGACCCTAAAACTAACGCAAAAATAATTGAAGATCTAGGGGAGAAGGTGGTTCGAGTCGAAGACTTTACTCACCCTTACCCTCATTGCTGGCGCTGCGAATCCCCTCTTATCTTTCGGGCAATCGATAGTTGGTTTGTTTCAATCGAAAAACTCCGAGATCAGATCCTTCGAGTTAACAAGGGGGTGCACTGGGTTCCCGAAAACGTTGGAAGTGGCCGTTATGCCAAGCTCGTTGAGAATGCCCCAGATTGGAATATCTCACGGAATCGTTTTTGGGGAGTTCCAATTCCGGTCTGGAAGTGCGAATGTGGTGAGTACAAAGTATACGGTAATACAGCTGAACTTGAAAAGGATGCTGGTCGAAAGATTGATGATATCCATCTTCATAAGATCGATGATATTGAGATTGATTGTGTGTGCGGAGGCAAAGCAAAGCTAACCGGGGAGATTCTTGATGTTTGGTTTGACTCTGGTTCGATGCCTTACGGGAAACTCCATTATCCGTTTGAGAACGAAGAAAAATTCAAAAGAGAATTTCCAGCTGATTTCATTGCCGAAGGGATTGACCAGACTCGGGGTTGGTTCCGTTCACTGATGGTCCTTGGAACAGCGCTCTTTTCAAAATCCCCTTTTGAGAACGTGGTCGTTAATGGGATTGTGCTTGCCGAAGATGGTAACAAGATGTCAAAGAGTAAGCATAACTTTACCGACCCCATAATCTTAATGGATAAATATGGGGCCGATGCGATGAGATTCTATCTTATGAGCTCTCCTGCGGTGAAGGCAGTAGATATGCGTTTTTCTGATAAAGGCGTGGATGAGGTCCTAAAAAAGATTATTCTCCGGCTCTGGAACTCCTATAGCTTCTTTATGATGTATGCTAGCCTTGATGGTTTTAAGCCAAAAGGGAAACTAGATTCCAAGAACCTTCTTGATAAGTGGATGCTTTCGCGGGTGAGCTCTCTAACAAAAGAGGTTACCGATGCCCTTGATTCTTATGATATTTCACTTGCGGCAAGGCACCTTTCAGATTTTGTTGACGAGCTTTCCAATTGGTATATCAGACGGTCCAGGAAGCGTTTCTGGAAGTCAGAAGATGATGCGGATAAGAATAATGCTTATGAAACGCTTTACTATACCCTTGAAGCATATATAAGGCTTCTTGCGCCATATATGCCGTTTGCAACAGAGGAGATGTACCAGGGGTTAGTATTGAGTCAGGATAAGAAAGCCCCACTATCGATCCATCTTGCGAAGTGGCCCAAGGTAGGTGAGAAGATGATTGATAAGAAGCTAGAGCAAGAGATGGAGACAGCCCGGAAGATCGTCGAGGCCGGTCTTGCCGAAAGGAACGAAAAGGGGATAAAGGTCAGACAGCCTCTCTCGAGCCTTTCAGTTAAATCAAGTGTTGCCACGCTGCCGAAAGACCTTAAGGATATTATTCTTGAAGAAGTGAATGTCAAAAAACTAAAGCTTACAAAATCATCAGAATTTGGGGCAAGCCTTGACATTAGGATCACAAAAGAGCTTAAAGCCGAAGGAATGGCAAGAGACTTTGTAAGGGCGATTCAGGATGCTCGGAAGAAGGCTGGATTTCAAGTAGAGGATCGGATTGAGACTTACTGGAGTACAGACAATAAAGAGGTCGGGGAGGCAATCAAGGCTCAAGCTGAATATATAGCACGGGAAACGCTCTCTACTGAACTTAATGAAGGAAAGGGGAAATCTGAATATGATGAAAAGATTAAGATTAGTGATGAGGAAGTTTGGTTTGGGGTCTCGCGGAAAAATAGAAAATAACTATCATCTGTAGTATCCTAATATAGCAACATGAAGAATCTCATTTTTAGATTTTTTAAGAATTTCGATTGGCTGCTCTTTGCTTCAACTATTCTTTTATGTGCTCTTGGGCTTGCAGTCCTTTATTCGGCCACAACAGAATATACTCTCGGGTCAATAGCCGTTAAGCAAACTATTAACATGGGGATCGGGATTATTGCCCTCCTATTATTTTCTCGTCTTGATTACCGCTTGTTTAAGTCTTATTCAGGTATCATGTATCTGGCCACCATCCTAATGCTTCTGGCGGTTCCAGTTTTTGGTTTTGAGGTTAACGAGGCCCAAAGCTGGATTGATCTTGGATTCTTTCAGTTTCAGCCATCAGTCTTAGCCCTCCTTTTTATGATAATTATCCTTGCGAAATATTTTGCGGAACATTATGAGGATATGGGGAAGATAAGAGAGATTATAAAGTCGGGTATCTATATGGCAATCCCAACTGCTCTTGTAGCCTTACAGCCAGACTTTGGGACAGCCTTCACTTTCGTCTTTGTTTGGGGGGTAATGATTCTTGCCTCTAATGCTAAAAGGATATATCTTTTGGTTCTTGGAATCTTAGGGCTCGCCTCTATTCCAGCTCTTTGGATTTTCTTGGCTGATTATCAGAAGGACAGACTTACGACCTTTCTTAACCCGACTGCTGACCCCATGGGGGCCGGTTGGAATGTAAATCAAGCGATGATTGCGATTGGCTCGGGTCAAATGTGGGGGAGGGGTCTTGGTCACGGGACTCAGTCTCAGCTAAACTTTATCCCGGAAAAGGAGACAGACTTCGTTTTTGCTTCACTAGCCGAAGAGATGGGATTTATCGGAGTGACGGTGCTTCTAACCCTCTTTCTGGTCCTTTTCTATCGTGGGATAAAGATAGCGGTCCTTGCGAGAGACTTCTTTGGGACATATCTTGCGATTGGGCTACTGGCGATGCTCTTTGTCCATGTGATTGTAAATGTGGGGATGAATATGGGGCTCATGCCGGTTACAGGTATCCCGTTGCCCTTTATCTCAGCCGGTGGAACAGCGATTATAGTGAATTTGGTGGCGATTGGAATCCTTGAGAGTATCTATAGAAGATACAAGAAGATTGATTTTTAACTAAATCTTGTCAAAGAAGGTTTAATCTGCTAAGATGTTCTAGCGTAATTATGGCAAACGAAAAGAAAACAACCAAAAAGGTAGCGGAAAAGAAAACAGAGCCAAAGAAGGTAACAGGGAAGAAAAGCTCTGGTAAGTTTGCTGTTATAAAAACCGGGGGAAAGCAATACCTAGTAGAAGAGGGAAGATATTATAATTTCGAGAAGCTTCCAGAAGAAGAAGGGAAGACAGTAACTTTTACAGAAGTGCTTCTGACAATAGACGGTAAGACAGTAAAGATTGGAAAGCCAATAGTTGAAGCGAAAGTTACCGGTAAGGTCCTATCGCAATTTAAGGATGATAAAGTTAAAGTTTTTAAATACAAGAAAAGGAAGAGATATCGAAAGACTTACGGTCATCGGCAACCGCTTACGAAGGTCGAAATCGTAAAAATAGGGTAAAAAGAGTCCAACCGGACTCTTTTTTATTTCCCCATAAGTTGCTATCATAGATGAGTAATGGCTGAGAAAATTGCAATCATTAATCAAAAAGGCGGGGTGGGTAAGACAACCACCGCTATAAACCTGGGGACCTATCTAGCAAAGACGGGGAACCGGGTTTTAGTACTTGATCTTGATCCCCAGGGCAATTCCACGAGTGGTTTAGGTTATGACCAAGAAAACCTTTCTGGATGTGTCTACAACGTCCTCATAGACGGTGCGCCGATTCATAGAATAAGGAAAGAGACCGAGCATCATCCAAAGCTTCATCTGGCCCCATCGAGTATTAATCTTGCGGCAGCGGAGGTGGAGCTTGTCTCGCAACTTGCTCGTGAGCATAAGCTAAAAAAAGCAATCGATGAGGTTACTGGTGATTATGACTATATCATTATCGATAATCCCCCGTCCCTAGGCCTACTTACCGTTAATGGGCTTGTGGCGGCTGATAAGGTCTTAATACCGGTTCAGGCAGAATATTATGCCCTTGAAGGGTTAGGACAACTCCTCTCTACCATTAAGAGAGTTAGGGTCCAATTAAATCCAAATCTGGACCTTTTGGGGGTTCTTGTTACAATGTATGATAAGCGAAATTCACTTTCTCGGGAGGTGCACACAGAGCTTACCCAGCATTTCGGGAATCATGTATTTGATACAGTAATCCCAAGAAACGTGAGGCTCGCGGAGGCCCCAAGCTACGGGAAACCAATCTCAGGTTATGATAAATACAGTAAGGGCGCCCAAGCTTACAAGAGTCTTGCAAGGGAAGTAATCGATAAATGTAACAAAGGACAAGCAAATGACTAAGCTAGGTAAAGGTTTAGATGCTCTAATACCCGGAAGCTCGGAGGCGGGAACACAGGACTCGAGTGCCATCACAGAACTTCCAATTAACTTAATTGACACAAATCCTCATCAGCCTAGGACCGATTTTGATGAGGTAGGGATCTCGGAGCTTGCGGCTTCAATCAAAAAGCATGGCATCCTCCAACCCCTTGTCATCACCAAAGAAGGAGACCATTACCAACTTATAGCGGGTGAGCGGAGGCTCCGGGCCGCTAGTAAAGCCGGACTCTCAAAAGTCCCGGTTATTATCCGGGATGTTGAAGATCACGAGAAGCTAGAGATTGCGATTATTGAGAATGTACAAAGAGCAAACCTTAATCCGATTGAGGAGGCAAACTCTTACCGCAAGTTAATGGAAGAGTTTAGCTATACCCAAGAGAAGGTAGCAGAAACGATGGGGAAATCCCGCTCCCTTGTAGCGAATAAGCTAAGGCTCCTTACCCTACCAGCTGAAATGAAAAGGGCCCTTAAAGACGAGACGATTACCGAAGGTCATGCGAAGGCCCTGCTTGCAATCGCAGATGAGGGAAAAAGAGAAGTGCTCTTTAACGAAATAATATCCGGGAACCTAAACGTTAGAGAGACAGAAAAGGTAGCAGGAAGCATCAAGAAAGGGAAAATCAATAAGACAAAAAAAGAAGAACCATACAAGGAGCTTGCGAGTGACCTTGCGGAATACTTAGGGACCAAGGTAGCTATTAAGTCAAAGAGTAAGGGTGGAAAAGTCGAAATTGATTATTATTCAGCCGAAGAGCTTGATCGGATTTATAGTAAGATAAAGGGGTAAATACAATATCTAGATGTAGTGCACCCCCGGCACATCGCCGGGGGTGTTCTGTTTCAGGGAATCAGTTGAGACATCAAGAAGTCTCTTGCGAGAGGCCCAGAATCTCGAGGATTCGTTCCCCGGCACTTTTGGTGCCGAAGAGTCCGTTCGGCTCAAGACCGTGGACTTCATCACATCCAGCCGCAAGGTGATTCTGAACACAGGTACCCATGTTGTCGCAGAGCCCCATGATTGGTCCGATATATCCGGGGCCATCGGGTGCTCCTTGCCGGATTTTCCGGATGAAGGCAACGTATGTGTTGCAGAATGCTCGAAGCTTGGGCCCGTTTGTGATGCAGCCGATACCTACGATTGCCGGACCGCCGTCCTTTTGGGCCCTAGCAAACTCCTTGTACATATCGTCATGCCCGGCGACACGGAGATCAACCAGATCACCCAATTCCTCGTGAAACCTTGACCAACCATCCAGCCCATTGTTCACTACCAGGACGATAGGTTTTCCCATCTCGTACACCCCCCTAGGTGCTCTAAAACGAATAGATGCTCTTATGTGAAGAGCCTCTGAAACTCTCAGTACGAGAACTGTAGCATAAAAAGATTATATTTTGAAGAGATTTATTATAAACAGAATTTAGTTTTCTATCTCATATTCAGGACTTTTCACAAAGCCAAAATCCTCAGTTGGGAAAAGTACCACAAGGGCTTTCCCTATAATATGATCTTCAGTTAGGGGTCCCCATTCTCTTGAGTCGGATGAGGCATTAGGTCCCCTGTTGTCCCCAAGAACAAAGTATTCATCATCGGAAAGGCTCGTGGTCTGATTCCCTAGAGTGGGGATATTCCCAAGAACATAATCCTCCTTAAGAGTCATACCGCTTGGATTCTCTTCATTTTTGATACTTACTTTTCCATCTTTTATCGTAACCGTCTCTCCTGGAAGCCCGATAACCCTCTTTATATAATTTGCACAAGGCCCCTGAACAAAAACTCGGTTAAAGTAGTTTGAAGCCACATGTTCATTACAGGCTGGTTCTGGGTGCCGAAAGACAACAACATCACCCCGGTCTGGATGTCCGACAACATAAGAGAGCTCATCAACAATTACATATTCCTTGTCATAAAAAGAAGGTTCCATCGAGGAACCATCGATTGTGAAAGGCTGAAAGATATAGAAGCGGATAATGATAAGGGCCAAAAGAAGTCCCCCAATCGTTTTTACGATTTGCCAGGCAATGCTTTTGGTCTCTTCGGTGCTAATTTTACTCTCTTTGGCCATTATTCCCCCTCATTATTACTAGTCGTTTAACTATCTGATTATTACAAAAAAAACCCTGTTGCACAATAGTTTTTTCGGGTATAATTTAGTTTCGATGGGGGTATTAAGAAAGAAAACCATTATTAGAGAAGAACATAATGAGACTGGTAAAACGCCAGTCCAATTTGGGAAAAAAAGAAGGCTAAAAAACCCCGCGAGACGTCGCAAGATAAAGAAATGGGCGATTGCGACTGCTCTCTTTTTAGTCCTTGGGGTTGGCGCCTACTTCGGTGTTCGGGCATACAATGCTATTAAGGGTGTTTTTGCCGGTGATACTGGCATTCTAAATCTTCTGGGTGGCTCACAGGGCCAAATGCTTAAAGGAGAGGTAGACGGACGAGTAAACGTTCTTTTACTTGGTATCGGGGACGAGGGACATGCCGGCAATACCCTAGCTGATACGATTATTGTGGCCTCGTATGACACGGCCTCAAAGTCAGTCTCAATGATCTCTATCCCTCGTGATACTTATGTCCAAATTCCAAACAATGGCTATGCGAAGATAAACTCGGCCCATGCTTATGGGGAGCAACAGCAAGAAGGAACTGGTCCAGACACTATCGTTAAAGTAGTTGAGGAAGTCTCTGGCCTTCCAATCCACTATTACGCCCGAGTTGACTTTACTGGACTTTCGGATATTGTCGATGCCCTGGGCGGGGTGACTGTTGATGTAGAGAACTCTTTCTGTGACTATGGCTATACTAGAGCGGCCTACTACAATCCGGTCTGTTTTGACGAGGGTACTCAGACGATGGATGGAGAGACGGCCCTTAAATATGCTCGCTCAAGGAAAGCCTCAGGGAAAGAAGGGTCTGACTTCGCAAGAGCGAAAAGACAACAGAACCTCCTTATTGCAATGAAGGAAAAGGCACTTTCAACCGAGACGACCTTTAACCCTGGAAAAGTTTTCTCAGTCCTTGAGGCCCTTGGGAACCATATCAAAACAAGCGTTGAGATGAACGAAATCGCAAGAATTTATGAGCTTGCTCGTGGCGTCGATACGAATGCGATGATCCAAAAGAATCTAGACCCTACAACAGGGCTTGTTGCAGCTGATAGTGGGGCAGCTGGCTATATCTTGGTTCCAACGGCAGGAATGGGAAACTATGACGACATTCACGAATTCTTTAGAAACGTTTTTGAGGGCGTGGCAATTGCAAAAGAGAATGCCAAGCTATCTTTCCTAAACGGCACCTGGAGTACCTGGAACTATACCAACCTTTATGATGAGATGGAAACCTCTGGTTACAACATCGTCGAGGATGGTGGCACGAAGATCAGAAACTATACGACAACAGAGATAACAGACTACACAAACGGCGGAAAGCCAGAGACAGTTCGGATGCTTGAGGAGAAGTTTGGGGTTACGGCGAAGAAAGCCGAACCGACCACAGGGCAATCATATGAAATTAAGGTAATTCTTGGTACTGACTACAATAATTAGCGGGGACGGAGCTAACGGTGGAGCATAAGGCACAATCACTAATCATTTCTTCCGGGGTTTTTCTTCTTTTACTCTTGCCACTACGCTTCCCTTCATACTTTTGGCCAATTATAATTACGGTTTCCCTCGCTTCGGCTCTTTCGGTCTTTTGGGTATTTGGGGAAAAGCCTAGTTTTGCTCGACTCAAAGAGGATTGGTTTGCGATTGTCTTTCTCTTCGTATTTATTATGAGCCTTTCAATTTTCTCATATACCCTACCTCACCCCTTCTTTCAGGCCATCCTTCTTGGGACCACCGGCTTTTTCGTCTACTATATTCTCCAGGTAGCCTCGAGGATAAAGAGAAACTATACACCATCACTCTTTTTACGGAATGTTATCACTCTTGCCTCAATACTCGCGATCTTTTTCGCCACTTCAGATGCTGTTAAGTGGTCAATCTCAACCGATGACAGGCTATTTCAGATACTTTCGATAGTTTTGGTTTTTGCCTCGGTCTTTGTGATTTGTGAATTTTTGTTTGAGATCCAAGGTTATGAGCGACCTCTGCTTTACTCGCTAGTGATCTCCTTTATGATTAGTCAAATTGTTTGGTTATCATCGTTTTGGGTGGTTACCTATCCACAGACAGAAAAGGCGACCAATATTGGAGTCCCATTACCGGCTATCCTTTCGGCTGTCTATTTCTACCTTTTCTGGGGGATTTCGCATCATAGACTCGAGGGAACATTATCAAGAAGAATTTTGTGGGAATATACGATTATTGCTTTCTTCTTTACCGTTATACTTATAGCTACTGCTCAGTGGTTACCACAGTAGTCATCGGTACTTGAAATATTTATTTCATATTTTGTAATATGTTATAGGAGGGGTTATGCCAGATGAAATTAGCTCGAAGAAAAAGACTCTTACTAAAGAGCAAAAGAGAAATCTAACATATTTTATCATAGGACTACTTGGAGCTATTATTGGCTTTGGTCTATCTATTGTCTTAAATTACGCCATCCCTAACGTGATTGAGAATAATATAGGGACCACAAAGATAACCCTCGAAGAAGACTCGGCCATTATCGATGTTGTCGATAAGGTTTCACCCTCTGTTGTTTCAATCACAGCTGAACAGTCTACTCTAAATTTTTTTGGTCAGCTCGAGCAGGCACAATCGGCCGGTACCGGCTTTATCGTAACCGCTGATGGCCTTATCGTAACAAATAAGCATGTAGCCGAAAATGAGAGAGCCAGCTACTCTGTTTTTACAAAAGAGGGCAAGGAGTATGAAGCCAAAGTAGTGGCCACAGACCCCTATTTTGACATCGCCTTTCTTAAAATCGAGGCCGAGGATCTACCCGTAGTAGAGCTTGGAGACTCAGATGAGATTCAGGTTGGTGGTCGGGTTATTGCGATCGGAAATGCTTTGGGGCAATTCCAAAACACAGTGACTAGTGGAGTCGTCTCCGCGATTGGACGCTCGATAGAGGCAACTGATGCAACTGGAAGTATGAGTGAGGTGCTTGAAAATATGATTCAGACCGATGCGGCGATTAACTCTGGGAATTCTGGAGGCCCCCTTGTCAATATCGGAGGACAAGTAATCGGAATGAATACGGCCGTTGCAAGTAGTGCTGAGGGGATAGGGTTTGCTACTCCTATTAATCTTGTCAAAAAGGCTCTCGAGTCGTACCAAAAGTCCGGAAAGATCGTAAGGCCGATGCTTGGAGTGAGGTATATAAGCATCTCTAAAGAGTTTGCGGCAAGAAATAATTTGCCAGTTAATCATGGGGCGCTTGTCTATTCTTCGGGCACTGACCTTGCGGTACTACCAGGGACCCCAGCTGCCCGGGCTGGATTACGTGAGGGAGACATCATTACAAAGGTTGGGGATCACGAGATAGAGGAGGGGCAATCATTAGTATCAGCTCTCGCCAACTACGCCCCAGGTGAGAAGGTAGATATTACCTTCATAAGGGACGAAAGCTCACGGGTGGTAAGTGCTACCCTCGCAGAAAGTAGCTAGACTTTCGCATTTAAGCTTATAAGTGCTAAAATATATATATGTTTCAACGAAGGGGGAGAGTTCTTCCAAAATTATGGCGTCGAACCTTTAGTGTCCTCTATTTCCTCGCCTCAACCCTGATAATCCTTGTTACGTATGATAGCTTTGCCCATGGAAGCTCTTTTTTATTTGTCGCTATTTTAGGCGTTACCTTGGGTGTAGTAGGTTATGTGGCATCGATTTCACTTTTTAGGGGTGGGGGATACTCTCGATTTGTCTCTATCTGGGTCTTTTTAATATCTCTCTTCTATTACGCTACTTATGGGATGATCAATAAGGAGATTTTTGGAAATCCAGGGATTATCTTAATTACCTTGATATATACCATCTCCTCAATTGTTTTCGTCTTTTTTAATCCAAACACAAGGGAAAGAAAGAAATGCAATCTATCCACGAAGTCAAAAATATTAATCTCTATCATATTTTTTCTTTTCCTTGCGATAGCGATAGCTATCCCCTGGGAGTCGAAGATAAACCTCATATTCGAACCAAATCAAGAAGGTAGCGAGAATTATGAGAATGATGAGCTTTCGGTCTTTGTTGAGGGTGGCTTTGTCTATCGGGTCGAAAAGGCAATCCTTTTTTCTGATAATGATATGCTCGAGATTGCTGTAAAGTCTAAATCCCCTAAAACAAGAATAACTATTAACCCAAAAGTTGATACGAAGCTCAGGCTGAACTTTCTAGGTATTGCGAGGGGTGGAACGTCAATTGAGGTAGACGGTGAGTCATATGGTCCCATGCCCTATCTTTCAGGAGAGGTGTTGACTCATTCGCTTGAGGGTGATGTCAGAGAGCCTGACCCTGGAGTGGTTGAATCAAAGGAATATATTGAGTCAAGAAAGGGCACCTATATCGATCTTTCTCTTAAAGGCGGAACCGAAGAAGTGGTTAGTCTAAGTAGGGAGACAAAAAAAGATAATTTACACTTCTATGTCTTCTCTGACCTCCATTCCGGCTACTCGGTAAGTTTTCCGGTCTTCTTCGATATTTTAAAAGGCGATTCTGATTTTGTAGTCCTAAATGGCGATATCGTCAATGACGGTTATCGCTCCGAATACCGAACCGCCAGCGCTCTATCAGAGCTATTCCCCATCCCTGTCTATACTACAATCGGCAATCACGATACTTGGAACGGGGGTGAGAAGGAATATGCTAATTTTTTTGGTAAAACCAACTATTCGTATATGTACAAAGATTATCTTTTTGTATTTCTTGATAACGAGAGTGGGCACGTCGAAGAGCCTCAGTTTGCCTGGCTTGAAGAAGTACTTAAAGCAGGGACTCCGGGTAGAATATTCGTCTTTTCTCATATGCCCCCAATTGATACCTTAACCGGTAGATTTGATGATAAAGAGTATCCGAATGCGGAGCTAAGGCATTCAATGTTTAATAAAGCCGAGAGTGATAGATTAATGAGTTTGCTTTCAGAATATGGCGTCTATGCCCATATTGCCGGGCATACACATGAGCATGGTACAGTAACCTTAGGTGGAGTGCAGTATATCACCAGCGGGGCCTTAGGTGGGACCGTAAACGCTGGTGATAGTGTTAGTTATCTTGAAGTGACGGAGGACGGGGAAGAGATTGAGGTAATAAATCACGATGTCCTAGAGTCTTATGAGATTGAAAACCAAGAGGTGAGAAACAAGCTTCATGCCGCGCGAGTATTCGCTGCTCCATTCTTGGTTGATAAAAGTATTCGAGCAAATTTGGCAATTTTATGGTTGATTGCTCTTAGTTACTTTGTTATTTATTACTTAAGAAAGGAGAAGAAATGAAAGATATCTTTAAATGCAATAAGTGTGGCAATATGGTTGAGGAGGTAGGGGCTGGTTCTGGGGAACTTGTCTGTTGCGAGGAGCCGATGGAGAGGCTCGTCCCAAATACAGTCGATGCGGCAGAAGAGAAGCATGTCCCGGTAATTGAGTATACCGAGAAGGGAGTACTCGTTAAGGTAGGGAAAGAGCCTCATCCTATGGAAGAGGCTCACTATATCGAGTGGGTTGAAATAGGGTATGATGCAAGGACCGAAAGGAAGTACTTAAAGCCAGGTGATGCCCCTGAAGCTACCTTTGTGGTTGACTCAAAAGACGTTAAAGCAAGGGCACATTGTAATATTCATGGGCTTTGGGTCTCTAGTTAAGAGTTTTTAAGAGACTAGATATCTCATCCCAATCTTTGACTCGTATTACATTTGAGTGTATCTTTTCCCTAATGTTCCAAGGTCTTTTCAGGAGATAGGTTTTAATTCCGTTTTCTGCACAGTCATTAGCGTAGTGGGCCATATCCTCAATCATAAAAGAAATATTGTGTGCAAGACATACCTCTGATTTCTTTTGTTTACCCCCAAAATAGTGATTTGTCAGTATAATCTCCTTAAAACAACTAGGATAATACCTGTTTAACCAGTCTTCCGTTTCTGATTTAACAAAGTATGGCCTAGATGTTATAAGGTAAAGATTATTGTTTTTAGCAAGTTTCTTAACATTTCTTATCGAGTCCGGGAATGGTTTCATTTCAATAAAATATTTAGAATCATAAAACTTCCTAACCCTTTTTATTTCCTCTTCCTCTGTAATGTTGAAAATGTTACGGATATAGAACTCAGGCCTCGGGTTAGATACAAGGTCTGTACCATATTCTGTATCATGAAACATATCAAAAGCGGCAGAAAAATCAGCTAAAACCTGATCCATATCAACCCCTATATTCAAATTCATCTCTCTTTAAGAGCCTGCTCCTGCTCTACCTCTTTGAGCCTTGTAATCATCTCATCTATCTCTCCGTCCATAAACTTAGGAAGATTAGAAGCAGAGTACTTTATTCGGTGGTCGGTTACCCTATCTTGGGGGAAGTTATAGGTTCGGATTTTCTCTGAACGGTCACCAGTCCCAATTTGACTCCGGCGGGCATCACCCCTCTTTTTAGCCTCTTCCTCTTGTTTTAGTTCATATAAGCGGGCCCTTAAGATTTTCATTGCCTTCTCTTTGTTTTTAAGCTGGGACTTCTCATCCTGACAACTAACCACAAGCCCAGTAGGGGTATGGGTAATACGAACGGCGCTATCTGTGGTGTTGACACTTTGGCCACCTGGCCCTGAGGAGCGGAATACATCGACCCGAATATCGCTAGGTTCGATCTTAATATCCACTTCTTCTGCTTCCGGAAGAACCGCTACGGTGACAGTTGAGGTATGGACTCGACCTTGCGATTCGGTCTCAGGGACCCTTTGAACTCGGTGAACTCCAGATTCATACTTAAAATCACTATAGGCACCAGTTCCTTTTATCTCAGCCACTATTTCTTTTATTCCTCCAGTCTCAGAGAGGGAGGAGTTCATCGTCTCTACCTTGTAGTTATGTTTTTCAGCGAATCGTGAATACATTCTAAATAGTTCTGAGGCAAAGAGGGCCGCCTCCTCTCCACCGGCACCAGCCCGAATCTCGATTATCACGTTCTTATCATCATTAGGGTCTTTTGGGACAAGTGATTTTTCTATCCTCTGCTTTTGGTCCTCTTTCATCTTCTCGAGCGAGGCAAGCTCTTCTTCAGCCATTGCGGTCATCTCTGGGTCACCGGTTCGGATCATCTCTTTTGCTTCTTCTATTTGATGTTGAATATCTTCTAAAGTTTCAAACTCTTTTACTATTTGGGATACTTCGGCATGTTCTTTCCCGATTTTGGCCATTTTGGCGGGATCAGAAACAGTCTCGGGGCTCTGCATTGCATCCTCGAGTTTTTTAAGCTTCTTTTTATATGTTTCAAACTTTTCTAACATCTTAGGTCCTTATTGATTATACAATAAATAGATATAATAAAAGCCTTCATTTGAAAGGCTTTTATTATAAGTTATTTTTCTTTTAGTTCGGCTTCGGCGGCTTTATCGACGTCAGAGCTCATCTCTTGTCCGACTTCACCTGGAGCCTTTTTATCTAAATCATTTTTAATCTCTGATAGGGTATCTTGATTGCTTTTTGCTTCTTTTTTACCTTTTGTCTCGGGACCTTTCTTTTTTCCGGCCTTCTCTTCGGCCTTTTTGATCCGAGCCTGGAACTTATCTACTCGACCAGCAGTATCGACAAACTTTTGCTTTCCGGTATAGAAAGGGTGGCACAATGAACAGAGCTCAACCTTTATCTCCGGAAAGACGGTTGAACGTGTCTCAAATTCGTTGCCACAGGCACAAACGATTTTTGTTTTCTCGTATTTTGGATGAATATCTTTCTTCATAGCAGAAAAGATTATATCGAAATATATGGGATTAAGCAATAGTTTCCTAAAAGTGAATGGCGGGGCTTGTGGCCCCGCCATTACCCCCTATGGTGCTGGTTGTTTGTCCTAATTTAGCGACGTTCGTGACCTTCATACACTCGAAGAATCTCGAGAGGGTCAAGGCCAGCGATCTTGGCAAGAGCAAAGGCACGCAGAGTCTCTTTCTTGCAGGTTTCCGACTTTGAGCCCGTCTCATACTGAGTTGTGCTGTTGTAGTGATCTACGGCTCTTTGATCAATAAGCCCTCTGTTCCACAGAAGTTGCGCAAAAGCCACGGTTTTTCCTTGGCTCTTTGATCTCTCGTAGATGGCCTCCACCACTTCTATGAGCCTCTGTTTGTCAGAGACGGTGAGGTGCAGCGGTGTGTCGTGCGAGTAGTTGGGAGATGTAACAGTACCCACATGGTGCACGTCGAGATTCTTCAGTAGTTCGAACAGACGGTTGTGGCATTGATCGAATACTGCAACACCAGGCAGATCATGGTAGAGATCTATCGTGCGATGTTCCACCAGGACCCGAGCGTAACCGTTGACGATATCCGTGATGTCTCTGGCCAGAAAACTAAGCCACTGGACAATGACCTTGGCTACATCCTTGGCACCTATCTCTCCGCAGGTTTTGTTGCGAAGTACTGAGAGCACGCCCATCAGGTTCTCAACCGTCAGTTCTTCCTCCGGGATTGCTGCGTTGATTTTTTCCCAGAGGTGTGCGCTGACGTTGAGCAGAGTGCTAGTGAGAAGCAGTATCTCACCGGGACTTCTGTGGCCATGTTCGGACGCCAGTCTTGCTATATCCTCGATGGTTCCTAGGTCTTTGGTTTTCCTCTGTTCAGTTTTTAACATCGGACTCTCCTCCTTGAGAGCTCGGTTTCACCGCATGTCTCTACAAGCGGCAGCTATCTCTATTACTTCTGCAATAGAAGACAACTTGCGCTCGTAGAGTATGTAAGGTACTAATATATTACCGAACAGTTTACGCCTATTGTTAATTTAAGCAATAGTTTCCTTGCTATGAACGGGATTCTAGAGTATAATCCTCATCAACGGAGGAGCTCTTTTTACACGAAGGGGGGTGCAACTAATGTACCGCTTCATTGAAGTGTTTGGTGGGGGGAAGCCCGAAAGCTGGAACCGCAAGGTCTTCCATGTGGTGATCCATTTGCCATTGCTTGATGCCTATGAAACAGCCCATCGCGAGACTGCTATTGCGGAATCTGTTGGAGCTGACGGCGTCTTCCTTATAGACATGAGCTGTTCTCAATATGGGGACGTTCTTGTCTCGATTGCGGATGCAGTCGCAAGGAGTCATCCTGGTTTCTTCGTCGGCATCAATGACTTGATGGCGAATGATCCCTCAGAGACAATCGGACGCGTTGCCGGTACCAGCATATCCGGTATCTGGAGCGACCGAACGGGGGATCGAGATCTTGTTCAGGAAGCAAGGAAGGCAACGGGCTGGGACGGCTTGCTGTATGCCGGGGTAATCTTCAAGGGTCAATCGGACTTCTATACCCCTGATGAGCAGATACCAGAGGTTGTCGAGAGGGCGCTCCCATATGTGAACGTACCAGTTACCAGCGGTCCTGGAACGGGCATAGCGGCTGACGTTCGGCGAATTCGTCTCGTTCGCGAAGCTGCTGGGACCAGTGTGCCGCTAGCGATTGCGAGCGGAGTATCGCCAGAGAACGTGACAAGCTACTTGCCCTTCATCGACAACGTTCTCGCGTCAACTTCACTGGTGGACGCGGATGATCGATTGGTATCGGGCAGGGTGGAGGAGCTTGCTACCAAAATCAGGACCTGGAGATCCTAAGCGACCTGATTGCCGCACCAAGTGGGGCGGGAGTGACCCGCCCCACGAGGCTCGTTAAATATAATTAGCGGGCCTTTTTCCTTGACTTTCAGTGAGTTTCTCGCTAAAATTATCGATGCAAATATTAATTCACATGTTTTCTGATATCGCATTCCTTCCCCCATGCGGGGTCTTGCGGTAAGTGACGAAAACAGAGGCTAAAAGGAGTAAAATGGCAGACAAAATTGATTTAAAAGAGATGCTTGAAGCGGGAGTTCACTTTGGGCATAAGAAGGATCGCTGGAATCCTAAGATGCGGTCTTTTATTTTTACCGAAAGAAACGGTGTTCATATCTTTGACCTTACGATCACCAAAAAGAAGCTTGAAGAAGCAATGAGATTAGTGGAGAAGATAACCAGTGAAGGTGGGACCGTTCTCTTTGTGGGGACGAAGAACCAGGTTAAGAGTATTGTTACTGATGCGGCCGAAAGTGTTGGGATGCCTTATCTTACAAATAGGTGGCCCGGCGGAATGCTCACAAACTTCCAGACAATCGTTGGCAGGCTTAAATATCTTGAAGAGACCGAGGCCAAAACAGCCGATGAGAAGTCAAATCTAACCAAGAAGGAACGACTCTCTCTTAATCGTGAGATCATAAAGCTCAAAGAAACTTTTGAAGGGGTTAAGGATATGCGTAAACTACCAGAGGTGGTCTTTGTCTCTGATATAGTGAAGGAGAGAATTGCAGTCAGAGAGGCTAAGAAGGCTGGAATTATGGTTATTGGAATCGCCGATTCGAATGCAAATCCGGATATTGAGTACGTTATTCCAGCTAACGATGATGCTGTAAAGTCAGTTGCATATATAGTCGGGAAAATCGCAAGTGCGGTTACTACACCAAAAAAGGTTGAAGAAAAGACAGAAGCCAAAGACGTAAAAGAAAAAGGGGAGAAATAATGGCCATAAAAACAGAAGACATTGTAAAACTCAGAAAGCAAACCGGAGCCGGGATGCTTGACTGTAAGAAAGCACTAGAAGAAGCGAAGGGAGATTTTGATAAGGCTCTTGAAGTTCTCAGAAAGAAAGGGGCCAAGATCAGCGCAAAGAGAGCCGATCGGGAGGCATCCGAGGGTTTTATCGCTACCTACTCTCATGGTGGTCGAATTGGAGCAATGGTAGAGCTTAACTCAGAAACAGACTTTGTGGCCAAGAACTCTGACTTCCAGGATTTCGCTATGGAGCTCGCAAAACAAGTTGCAGCGATGGCCCCAGAATATATTGCGCGGGAAGATGTTCCCAAAGAAGTAGTCGAAAAGGAATTAAAGCTTGAGATAGAGAACGCAAAAAAAGAGGGAAAGCCAGAGGACATTGCGAAAAAGATCGCGGAGGGCAAGATCGAAAAAATGTATGGTGAAATTTGTCTTCTTGGGCAAGCATATATTAAGGATGATAAAATAAAGGTCGGAGACCTTCTAAATGAAAAGATTGCTTCAATTGGAGAGAATATTAAGGTCGGCAGAATCGCCCGTTTCGAAATTGGGCGTAGCGATAGTTGTTAGTGGGGGAAGTTATGGACTTTAGACAAAAACTAGAAGAGGGGAGTAAGAAGGCTCTCGAACATCTTCGGGGGGAACTTGCAAATATACGTACTGGACGGGCCCATACTGGACTTGTAGAGGATGTCCTGGTTGATGTTTACGGGGCAAAAACTCCCTTAAAGCAAGTCGCAAACATTACCGTTACGGATGCGAAGTCTATCTCCGTTCAGCCCTGGGATAAGGGTAACCTAAGCCAAATCGAAAATGCTCTACGGGACGAGAAGCTTTCACTTTCGGTCGTTAACACCGGAGATGCCATTCATGTTAATGTGCCGGAGCTGACCGAGGAGAGAAGAAATGAGTACAAAAGAGTAGCCAAAGAAAAAGCAGAAGAAGCCAAAGTATCTGTTAGAAATATTCGTCAGGGCATTTGGGATGAGGTCAAGAAAGCAAAAAGCGACGGGGATATAAGTGAAGATGAGATGTATCGCCAGGAATCAGAGATCCAAAAAATTGTTGATGACGTGAACAAAGAAATAGAAGAGATATACGCAGCAAAAGAGAAAGAGCTTTCGGAGGTCTAGTCTTGACTATCTCAGAAAAGAATGAGATCCCGACTCACATCGGCTTTATCATGAATGGAAATAGGACTTGGGCCGCACGGGAAAAAAGGGACCTAAAAGAGGGGTATCTAGCTGGATCCGATACCCTACTTTCAACTATTGGCAACTGTCTTAAGCATGGCATCAAATATATGACAGTTTATGCCTTTTCGACCGAGAATTGGCGAAGACCAGAGGAACAAAAGGACCTTCTAATGCTTCTTTTTAAAAAGGGGGTCGAAGAGAGGATCGATGAGCTCGTTCGCGATGGCGTTCGGCTTCGGTTTATCGGCCGAAAGGATGATTTTCCTAGCTCTGTAAAGAAAGCTTTTGGAATGGCTGAAAAGTTAACCGCTGGTGGAAACAAGCTTACCTTAAATGTCGCTGTCTCTTATGGTGGTCGAGCAGAGATAGTCGATGCTACAAAAAAGATAATTAAAGAGGGGGTAGATCCAAATGATGTTACCGAGGAGAAATTTTCTGAATATATTTATGAGGCTGGGCAACCAGACCCAGAGCTTATTATAAGGACGGGTGGCGAAACTAGGCTCTCGGGATTTATGCTTTGGCAATCAACCTATTCTGAGCTATACTTTACAAAGACTCTTTGGCCTGACTTTAACGATAAGGAATTTGTGCGAGCGCTCGAGTTCTATAAAAGTGTAAAAAGGAATTTTGGTAAGTAATTATGAATAAACCAGAAGCCGTACTCACTATTTTTGATAAATATGTTCGAGCAATCGATCAAGAGCTCGACACCTTCTTCACCGCTCAAGGCGAGAAAGAGCTCTATCTAATGATGCGCTACTTCCTGGGATACCTTGATCGAGATTTTAATAAAGTTCATGAGTATTCCGGAAAACGATTTCGCTCTGGTGCTTGCCTTCTTCTTTCTGACTATTATGGGAAGATGAAAGAGGCGCTTCCGGTAGCCGCCTCAATTGAAATTTTTCATAACTTTACCCTAATTCATGACGACATTGAGGATCACGATCCCCTAAGGCGTGGCAAGGAAACGGTCTGGAAGCTCTGGGGTGTTGAACAGGCCATAAACACTGGGGATGCCCAGCTAGCTCTAAGCTATATCGAACTTCTTAAGTATGCTGAAAAGAACCCAAGAAATGCCACAAAAGTCCAGAGACTCCTCTATGAGAACTATCTTAAAGTGGCCGAAGGGCAATATATGGATATTAAGATGGCGGAGTCGGATATCGATGACGTGTATGTTACTGTCGATAACTATCTAGAGATGATCTATCTTAAGTCGGCGACCTTGGTGGCTGTTTCTGCAATGGCGGCTGGACTTGTAGCGGATAAAGATGAGGCTGAGTGCCAGAAGCTTTGGGATTACGGCCTTAACTTAGGTCTTGCCTACCAGTTATCGGATGATTTGATCTCTATCTGGGGGAAGGCTGAGAATACCGGTAAGGTCGAGGCAAAGGACCTAGAAGAGAGGAAGAAAACACTACCAGTAATCTATCTATACGATAAGGCAGATGATAAGAAAAAAAATAAGTTTGCTGCTTTGTATGATAAAAAAGAGAATCTTACTCACGATGAAATATCCGAGATTAAAATGATGCTCTCAGAAGATAAGGCTCATGATTACGTTTGGGATCTTATGAAAGAAAAGATTGAGCTTTCAAATAAAGCTATTGAGGCGCTTTCCTTTTCGGATAGCGAGAAGCAAACCCTTCTTAACATTAATAAGGCCCTTATTCCAAACATGAAATGGTGGGATGCCTAATGCTTCTTACCATAATTGCCTTTATCTTTGTCTTTGGGGTAGTGGTCTTTGCTCACGAGCTGGGTCATTTCCTCTCAGCTCGTCGCTTTGGGGTCAAGGTAGAAGAATTTGCGCTTGGGATACCGCCTCGAGTATTCGCGAAGAAAAAAGGTGATACCATTTATGCCCTAAATCTGATCCCGATAGGCGGCTATGTTAGACTTGCGGGCGAGGATGGCAAGAAGGACAACTCCGAAAGCAATTTGCTTAATAAGAAAGCCTGGCAGAGGGTAACAATTTTTGCAGCGGGCGTTCTTTTTAATTTTATTACCGCTTACCTCCTTTTGGTCCTTTTCTATACTTTCGGCGGTCGGGCAATTATCGCTGGCATGTGGGATTATGCGGCCGTAGAAAATACTCAAAGGGTGATTATCACAGAAGTAGAGAAAGACAGTCCAGCAGCCATAGAAGGAATCGAAGGTGGCGATGCGATAATTTCTGTTAATGGGGAGCCGGTTTATCTGCATCAAACGGTCTTTGGGGCCATTCAAGCAGATAGTGATAAGAGTCTTGATCTTGTAATAGAAAGGAACGGTCAAGAGTTTGATAAAAATATCACCACATATACCGACACAATCTCGATTGACGGGGAAGAGGTAGAAGCCGAACGGGTTGGGGTGGTCCTTGAAACAACCGGGAAGATAAAGACTAAATGGTATATGGCTCCAATTGTGGCGGCGCAGGAATTCTGGCATCTTGTGAAGCTCTCTGTGAGTGGAGTTTGGGATTTCGTCAGAACCCTCTTTACTACCTTTACGGTCAGTGATCAGGTAGGTGGCCCTGTTGCGATCGCGCAAATTACAGGAGCGGCCGCATCCCTAGGCTTTGCGGCGGTAGTTCAGATTATCATTCTTCTTAACATTATCCTTGGGGTCTTTAACATTCTGCCCTTCCCTGCCCTTGATGGTGGTCATATTGCAACTATCGGCTTTGAGAAGTTAACCGGAAAAGAGATTCCTAATCGGACCAAGGAGATTATCAATTTTGTTGGTTTTGCGCTATTATTGTTACTAGTTCTAGTTGTCACTTGGGGTGACCTAGGTCGTATTGGTGTAATCGAAAAGATAAAGGATATATTTTAATGAAATTTAGTACGCTTTTCACAAAGACAAAGAAGGATATTGCAAAGACCGATAGTGTGAACGCGGAATTACTTATCCGGGGCGGTTTTGTGGACCAACTTTCGGCCGGTGTCTATACATACTTACCACTTGGTCTTAGGGTCCTAAGAAAGATAGAGAATATTATAAGAGACGAAATGAATAAGGCTGGTGGGCAAGAGCTCTTGATGCCAGCGATGCACCCAAAATGGAATTGGCAGCAAACCGGTCGGTGGGATTCGCTTGATGTCCTCTTTAAGGTTGTGGGACAACTCTCGGGTGATGAGATGGCTCTTGGCCCGACTCATGAAGAGGTGATAACACCTCTCGCCAGCAAGTTTATGTTCTCCTACAAAGACCTCCCCAAATACGTGTATCAGATTCAGGATAAGTTTCGTGATGAGGCAAGACCGAAGTCTGGGCTCCTTCGAACGAGAGAATTCTTGATGAAGGACCTTTACTCGTTCCATACAGACGAGAAAGACTTGGATAAGTATTATACAGTTATGGAAGAGGCATATAGTAATATCTTTGCATCTTGCGGTATTGGTAAAGAGACGGTTTTAACTTATGCGTCTGGTGGTTCATTTTCCAAATACTCTCATGAATATCAGACGATTTGTGAGACTGGTGAAGATACGATTTATCTTTGTGCAAAATGTAATGTTGCCGTAAACAAAGAGATCATAACAGAACAGAAGACTTGCCCGGAGTGTGGTAACAAGGCGCTTACCGAGAAGAAGGCGATTGAGGTAGGGAACATCTTTAAACTTAAGGATAAATTCTCAAAAGCTTTTGGGTTTAAGTATACCGGTAAAGACAATAAGGAGAAGTATGTCGAGATGGGGTGTTATGGAATTGGTCTTGGGAGAGTTCTTGCAACCATTGTCGAAGTTTCGCATGACGATCGAGGTATTATTTGGCCTGAGAGCGTAGCTCCATATGATGTTCACCTTGTAGATATAAATGGGACGAAGAAAGAGACAAAAGAGATACATAAAAAGCTCACAGAAGCTGGTCTTGAGGTGCTTTGGGACGATCGGGAGGAGAGTGCTGGAGTGAAGCTCTCTGATGCTGACCTTTTAGGAATCCCCGAGAGGATCGTTGTTTCTTCGAAAACTATTAAGGCAGGCAAGATAGAGCTCAAAAAGAGAGATAGTGATAAAGAAGAGCTTTTAAGTTTAGCTGACTATTTAAAAAGGAAGTAAATGTTAAACAAAATATTTGGATATTTCTCCCACGATGTGGGGATAGACTTAGGAACAGCCAACACCCTAGTATATGTTAAGGGGAAAGGTATCGTTATTAACGAACCTTCGGTTGTGGCGATGAACATAAAGACTCGTCAGGTCCTTGCGGTTGGAGAAGAGGCAAAATCGATGGTGGGGAGGACCCCAGCCAATATCGTGGCCAATCGGCCCTTGGTTGATGGGGTAGTCTCTGATTTTGAGACAACCGAATATATGCTTAAATACTTTATCGAAAAAGTTCACAAGGAAACATTTTCGCTACTCCCCCGCCCTCGGGTTGTGGTCGGCATCCCGTCTGGGGTGACTGAGGTAGAAAAAAGAGCGGTAGAGGACGCCACCCTAAATGCTGGGGCCCGGCAAGCCTTCCTTATCGAGGAGCCAATGGCTGCAGCGATTGGCTCAAGACTTGCCGTACAAGAAGCGGCTGGGTCAATGATTGTTGATATTGGAGGTGGGACGACCGAAGTTGCTGTTATCTCGCTTGGGGGCATTGTGGCCGCACGTTCGCTTCGGATTGCAGGGGATGAGCTAAATGATGACATTATTCAATTTGCGCGAGATGAATACAATTTGATGCTTGGGGAACGGACAGCCGAGGATATAAAGATAAAGATTGGCTCGGCTTATCACATCGATAAAAAACTAGTAGCTACGATGCGGGGTCGGGATCTTGTGACTGGGCTCCCTAAGGCGGTTCAGGTTGATTCAGATCAGATTAGAGGGGCTCTTTCAAAGTCGGTTACCTCGATTGTTGATGCGATTAAAATGACGGTTGAGGAGACGCCGCCAGAACTCGTGGCTGATATTATGGACAAGGGGATAATGCTCGCCGGTGGTGGGGCTCTACTTCGGGGACTCGATAAGTTGGTTTCGCTTTCAACGAAGATGCCGGTCCACATTGCCGATGACCCCCTTACTTGTGTGGTCCGAGGGGCGGGGCTTGTTCTTGAAGATATTGATAAGCTTAAGGAAGTCTTAGTCACAACTCAGCACGAAAAGTCTCCTAAAGTATAATAACCGGGAGGATAGTTTTGCAGAAAAAAATTTCAATACTCTTACTAGCCATTGTCTTTGGCGCAATCTTAATCTTTGCAAACTCCAAGGGTCTCCTCTCGGGAGGTAAAGAGACAACGAATACCATTGTGGCGCCAGTTGGGACCTTCTTTAGTGATACCGCATCAAGTATTACCGGTTTTTTCTCTGGAGTCTTTAACATCGGGAATCTTCAAGAAGAGAATGCTCAACTTTTAGAAGAACTTAATAAGTATAAGGCCGAGAATGCGAGACTCCTTGAGGTTCAGGAAGAGAACAAAAGCTTGAGGTTAGATCTTGGCTTTGCAGAAAAATCTGGCTTTGAATATATTCCAGCAAGAGTAGTCGCTTATGACCCGGCTGATGTTCGGGGAATGCTTACGATCTCAGAAGGAGAAGATACTGGAGTTTTGGTCGGGATGGCAGTAGTCTATGAAGGATTTTTGGTTGGTCGAGTGCATGAGGTTGGTAAGAATTATGCCAAAATTATGCTTGTAACGGACCCACTATCGGCATTACCGGTTTCGATTCAGGGTACAGACACCAATGGGATCGCAAGAGGTGAGTTGGGATCAGGACTTGTAATGGAGAAGATTCCTCAGGGGGATAAGGTTGAAGCCGGGGATACGGTAATTACCTCAGGCTTGGGAGGCGAGATACCAAGGGGGATTATTATCGGAAAGGTCGATAAAGTAGAATCAAAAGAGAACTCCCTATTTGTTACAGCGAACGTTAGGCCAGAAGCTAGGCTCGATAACATCCTAAGGGTCCTTGTGATCAAGAACTAGTAATGATCTATATTTTAAACATCCTAATCGTTTTTCTGCTCACGGTTATTAATGTCTCATTTTTGCACCAGGTTGAGATATTTGGTGTTACTCCTATCCTTCCTCTTTTCCTTGTCGTGGCTCTAACATATTTTAGGAAAGGTTTTGAACCCCTGATGCTGGCTGCCTTTGCCGGTTTTCTTTTTGATCTTTTTTCCGCAAACCCATTTGGTTTCTATATCATTCTTTTTCTTTCCGTATCTGCCCTTATTAGGTTCCTCTACCAGGAGGGGATGAAGGAGATGACCTTTGCTGGTTTTTGGATATTCTCTCTCATCGGTATTACTACTTACTATGTAGCCCAGATTCTAATTATTTATCTTAATGATGGTTATCTTGATATCGGAAGTATCTTTTTTAGATTTATCACGGTACTGCTTGTAAATGCTGCTTGGGGTCTTGTATTATATTTCCTTAGCAACTGGTATTTCGATAAGGTAAAGCAAATCGAAAACAGGTTAAAGATACGATGAAGAAAAGAAAAAACTATTTTAAGCCCTTAACGGGGGTTAAGGCCAAAAATACTCACATTGGAGGTACCAAGCATTCGGCCAACGAGCGCTGGATCTTTGGGGTGCTTCCAGCCGATAAAGATGCTCCCGGGATTGAGGATGAGAAATCAGAGAAAAGATTTCACTCCTTTTTTGTGGCGATTGCGATTCTTTTTGTTGTCCTCTTTGGGCGTTCCTTTTACCTTCAGGTAGTTCGGGGCCAAGAAAGCCTAACCCTAGCCCAAGAGAACCGTTTTCGGATTCAAACGATTAGGGCACCAAGAGGGCTCTTCTATGATCGTAATAAGACAGCTCTGGTAAAAAACATTCCAAATTATGAGGTTACGGTAATTCCAAATGATCTTCCAAAAGATGAAGCGGAGCGGGAGGTTATTTACCATAGACTTGCTGAGACAATTGAGGTTAAGGTCGAAGATATTAAAAAGAAAGCCGAAGAGAAGGGTCTACAATATACCCAACCTCTCCTTGTAGACAAATCAGTTTCAAGAGATGTCTCTCTTGTTTTTGAGTCCAGACAGACCGAACTTAAGGGTTTTTATGTTGGGACTAATCCAATTCGCGAATATCTCGACAATGGTCTTTTGTCTCACGTTTTTGGCTATGTTGGGAGGATTTCTGAGGACGAACTCGCCGGTAACGAGGACTACATTCTAACTGACTATATCGGCAAATCAGGGCTTGAGAGAACTTATGAAGACATCCTAAAAGGGGTAAATGGAAAGGAGCGTATCGAGGTTGATTCCGCGGGTGAGATTATAAGGAGGTATGGGCAAGAGGAGCCAATCCTTGGTGATAATATGGTTCTTTCGATTGATTTTAATCTTCAGAAGAAACTTACCGAGGAACTCACGAGGCAAATGAAGAAGGCTAAAGTCGAAAAGGCCTCGGCCGTAGCGGTTAACCCTCAAAATGGTGAAGTCTTGGCATTTGTGAGCCTTCCTACCTATGATAATAATCTTTTTGCGAAAGGGATCTCCGAGAAGGATTATGAGAAACTGCTAAATGATGAAAATAGTCCTCTCCTAAACAGGGTTATTACTGGAGAATACCCTTCTGGCTCGATTATTAAGCCATATATCGCCGCCGCTGCTCTAGATGAGGGTACAATTACCGAGAATACGACCGTTCATTCGACCGGCGGGATTAAGATTGGGGAATGGGAGTTTCCAGACTGGAAGAAGGGTGGTCATGGAGTGACAAACGTTTTTAAGGCAATCGCAGAATCGGTCAACACTTTCTTTTATGCCATTTCAGGCGGATACAAAGATGTAAAGGGGTTAGGGCCAGATAAGATTAAAGAATATCTGACTAAGTTTGGTTTTGGGAAGTATGTTGGACTTGATATAGAGGGGGAGTCACTCGGTCATATTCCGACACCTGAGTGGAAAGAGGAGGTTAAAAACGAACCTTGGTATCTGGGAGATACCTATCATATGGGAATCGGGCAGGGCGATGTTCTGGTGACCCCCCTTCAAATGGTAAATGCCCTATCGACTGTCGCAAATGGTGGAACGATGTATAAACTACACTTCTTGAAGTCAATTGTGGACTCAGATGGTAATGTAAAAAGTGAGAAATCTAAAGAGGTTGTGGCAACCGATATCTTTTCCAAAGAAACTATCGCTGCTGTTCGAAAAGGGATGCGGCAGACGGTCACCTCAGGTTCGGGGAGGGCTCTAAACTCTCTTCCAGTTACCGCTGCTGGTAAAACAGGTACTGCCCAATACGGCCCCAATAACGAGAAGAAACATGCTTGGTTTACAGCCTTTGCTCCGTATGAAAAGCCTACAATTGCGATGGTGGTCCTTCTTGAGGGGGCTGGTGAAGGCTCTGATTATGCTGTGCCAGTTGCAAACGAGACTTTAAGGTGGTATTTTAAGTAAAATGTAAACGAGGTGAATAGAAATGACAGAAGATATATTTAGATATTGCTCAATTGATATCTCAAGCCCTGAAGAGTTAAAAAAACTTTTCACCCATCGACCTAATTGGAATGAATATTTTATGCTAATTGCAAAATTAGCATCTACCAGGTCAACCTGTCTCTCAAGACCGGCGGGTGCAGTCATAGTTAAGGATAAGCAGATTTTAGCTACCGGATATAACGGTTCTATGCCCGGTGTCGAACATTGTACTGATGAGGGGTCATGTTATCGTAGGAGATCCGGGGCATCTGACGAAGGCAAGTATGATAATTGTCGTTCAATACACGCAGAAGCAAACGCCATTGCTCAAGCCGCAAGGCATGGGATAGATATTCAGGGTTCTGAGATATATGTCACAATGTATCCATGCTATGTTTGTACGAAGCTACTCGCATCTGCTGGGATAAAAAAGGTTTACTATGAATATGAGTACAAATCACCTAACAAATCACGCGATAAACTTTGGGAAGAGGCAGTAGTGAAAGCCGGAATCAAGAAAGAGAAGGTAAAACTTTCTGAGGAGACTTTAAGAAAGACAATCCTTTCACTCGTAACAGCCACCTCTCAAAGGAGAGAGCTAAAAGAAGACGGCACCCCAACCGGTAGAATAGAAAATGTAAATATGGATTCAATCCATTAGGAGGTCTGATGATTCTAGGAGTTAATAAATTACTTAAATTAGTTAAAGAGAATAACTTGGTAGGAGGCCTTTGTGACAGGGAGCTTAATAACCCCGAAGGTACGGGTTTTGATCTTAGGATAGGTGAACTTTACAAAATATCAGGTAATGGATATCTCGGTGTTGAAGAACGTCAAACCTGCGACATTGAAAAGGTAGCTGAACACAAAGAGGGAGAAAAGAACTCATATGTAATCAAGTCTGGCGACTTTTATCTTATGAAAACAATTGAGAAGATTAATATGCCCGATAATTTACTGGCAGAGTTTAAACCCCGCACAACCTTACAAAGAATGGGGATAATGTTTCGAGCCTCCTTTGCGGATCCGGGCTATTCGGGGGAATTGACATTTGCTCTTGCTAATAACGGCCCTTGTGATGTTGAGATAGAGATGGGGGCAAGAGTTTGTAATGTAACCTTCCACGAAGTTAAAGGTGAAACCCAAGCCTATAGGGGTCAGTGGCAGGGTGGCAGGGTAACGGCTGATAAAAAAGAGAAACAAGTATAAGGAGGCGCTATGGCCAAAAATAAAGCAGATGTTGAATATCTAAAACTAGCCCAAGACATTATTGATCATGGTTCAGATAAACCCGTATTTTTTACACCTGAGGTACTCGCGGAATACAAAAAAAAGGGTGAAGAACCACCCTTTATTAGGTCAGTATTCGGACGGCAGATTAGGTTTGATGTGAGTGGTTATTTCCCACTTTTGACAACCAAGAAGGTATTTTTTAGGGGGATTGTAGAAGAGTTGTTATGGTTTCTGAAAGGTGACTCAAATATTAAGTATCTCATTGATAGAGATGTCCATATTTGGGATGAGTGGGCCTGGAAACGCTACCATAAATGGGCGTTAGAGAATGAACCGAAAGCTGATATGACGCAAGATGAATTTATTAAGAAGTTAATAAGCTTACCAGAGAGCGATGAATTTGTCACAAAGTGGGGAAATTTAATCACTGTATACGGCAAAATGTGGCGTCGTTGGCCTGCCTCTGACGGAAGAGAGATTGACCAGTTAGGCTGGGTAATAGAAGGCCTAAGGTCAAAACCTTTTAGGAAATCTTATGTAATATCGGGTTGGAATCCTGACTTTATCTATGATATGGCTTCTGAAGGCAATAAGAATGAGGTGCCGCCATTCTGTCACACTACTTTTCAGTTTTCAGTTACAGAAGATGATAAACTCAATCTAGGCTTATATCAAAGGAGTGCAGATTTATTCCTAGGTGTCCCGTTTAACATCGCCAGTTATGCCCTACTTCTAATGATGGTGGCGCAGGTAACCGGATTAAAGGTTGGTGATTTCGTTCATACATTCGGTGATGTTCACATCTATTCTAACCATTTTGAGCAAATAAAAGAACAAATCTCAAGAGAACCAAAAGAACCACCCAAGTTAAAACTTAACCCCAATATAAAAGAGATCGGTGATTTTAAATTTGATGATATCGAATTAGTCGATTATGACCCACATCCCGCTATAAAAGCCGAAATAGCAAACGTTGGTGGCTATGATGAAAAGAAAAAGAAGGTCTGTTAAATGAGTGCAAAGATTAGTATCATAGTTGCGACCGCTAAGGACAGGGCAATCGGTAAAGATAATTGCCTCCTTTGGGATATACCGGCTGATTTGAAACATTTTAAAGAGTTAACTTCTGGTCACCCGGTGATTATGGGACAAAAAACCTTTGAGTCAATTGGCCGTCCCCTCCCAGGGAGAACGAACATAGTGCTCTGCAAAGAAGGAGTAAGTAATGAGGGTTGTATCACGGTTAATTCTATACCTGAGGCAATCAGGAGGGCGAAAAGTGTTGATAACGAAGAAGTATTTATAATCGGTGGCGGCTCAATATATGCACAGACACTTGAGCTTGCCGACAGATTATATTTAACACTCGTGGAAGGTGACTATGGGGCTGATACCTACTTCCCGGAATACGAACATTTATTTAAAAATTTAGTTTTCTCGGAATCGGGGGAATCAAATGGTTATAGATATAAGTTCTTAGTATTAGAGAAGTAACGATAGGAGGCGAAATGGATAAACAGGTTTTCGACTACATAGAGAAAGAAGAAAAGAGGCAAAAAGAAGGCATCGAACTTATTGCCAGCGAGAACTACGTTTCAAATGATGTCCTAAAGGCAGCAGGATCAATACTTACCAATAAATATGCTGAGGGTACTCCCCACCACCGCTATTATGGTGGCTGTGTTCATATAGATGAAGTTGAGGACCTAGCGATTGAAAGAGCAAAGGAGCTCTATGGCGCTGAACATGCTAATGTGCAGCCACATAGTGGTGCTCAAGCGAACATGGCGGTATATTTTGCATTACTTGAGCCCGGAGACAAGATAATGGGCCAAGCGCTTGATCAGGGTGGGCATCTAACCCACGGTAGCCCGGTTAATTTCTCCGGAAAACTATATAACGTAGTCCCTTATGGCCTAAACACTGAAGGGATGATTGATTATGACAGACTGGAGCAAATAGCACTAAAGGAAAAACCCAAACTAATAGTTGCAGGGGCTAGTGCGTATCCCAGAGTGATTGACTTTAAAAGATTTAGAGAAGTCGCCAATAAGGTCAGGGCTAAATTAATGGTGGATATGGCCCATATTGCCGGACTTGTTGCAACAGGAGTCCACCCTTCTCCTGTGCCATATGCAGACGTGGTCACAACCACAACCCATAAGACCTTAAGGGGTCCAAGAGGGGGTCTAATTCTCTGTAAAAAAGAGTATGCCAAGGATATTGATAAGGCGGTATTCCCAGGAATCCAGGGTGGCCCGCTTGAACATATTATTGCAGCCAAAGCAGTGGCTCTTGGTGAGGCGAGGACAGATGAATTTAAAGACTATACTAAGAGAATCGTTACAAATATTAAGGCGATGGAAAAAGTCTTTAATGAAGAAGGTGTAGATATGGTCTCGGGTGGTTCGGATAATCACCTTATACTTCTCGATCTCAGGAAACTTAAAGTAACCGGGAAAACGGCGGAAGAAGAGCTTGATAAGGTTGGTATTACGGTTAATAAGAATACCATTCCCAACGACCCCGAAAGCCCATTTGTGACCTCGGGAATAAGGATTGGTACCCCTGCCATTACAACCAGAGGCTTTACTGAAGAGGACGTTGCTAAAGTAGCTCAATTAATCGTAGAGACACTCTCAAACATCGGAGACGAAGAAAAATATCTGGAGATAAGTACAAAAGTTAAAGAAATAACAGGTAAATACCCTGTACCTGGAATAAAATAGTTGACAATCCTCATATTTTTGCTATTATAACTATCGTCACTTTTGAAGCACCTTTAATTTATATGCGGCCGTAGGTCGCAAGAAGTACGTAAATCTTATGTATTTCTTGTGATCTATGGTCTAGGTTGGGCGGTTGTCCGAGTGGCTGAAGGAGCGGGGCTTTAAACCCCGTTGCGAATTGTCGCGAAGCACGCGCGGGTTCGAATCCCGCACCGCCCACCAAGCATATTCCCACGCATTATTGCGTGAATCGCGCATATAGCTCAATGGTAGAGCACAACCCTTGGGGGTTGAGGTCACAGGTTCGAATCCTGTAATGCGCACCAAAGATTCTGCGGGGAGGGCCTCTCTCCCGCGCTGGGTCTCCAGCCTCTTGCAGCCCTTGGGATGCCAAGAAATAGGCAGAACCTAGGGGATTGCAATGCTGGCTTTCACGGATTCCACCGCACCTCCTCTGACTCGGGGTGTACACTTTCATCTCTCGGAATCCGTGAGGGAGAATCACCGCCGATACGTCGGCGTGCACTTTGCGGCTTTGCCGCAAACCGGTCCACGGTTGACAGCCACAGGGTGGCGAGAACCCACTGGACTCGTGTTGTTGGGCCCGTTCTTTCGTAGGTTACTTCGGTAACTTCACGAAAGGCCGGGCCCTTTCGTTTTCTGGTATCTTTTAAAAAAGTTTGTTAAAATAATTTTAGCAAAAGGGGGATTTTTGTTTTTTCAAAATAAAGAGCCAAAAGAGAAGAAAGATAAGAGGCAGTTTTTAGCAGATTCAACTGTAAGGCCTTATTGGCACGTTGATGCTAAATGGGTCTTTGGAATATTCTTTGCAATATTTTTGTTTTTAGCTTTGTTCTCATATGGGGTTGCTAAGTTTACCGAAAGAGAGAATGCGGTAGATATTATGTCATATATTATGGCTTCAAGTTTTAGCCCGGGTGGGATTGATAGTACATCAGAGATTGATGATCTTAAGGATATGATTAAGCTTTCTGATGACGGTTATGTTAAGCCGATAGAAGGGTTAAACATTAAGATTAAAGGGGAAGATGTTGAGGGCAAGACTCCTCGAGAGGTCAGACTGATGATATTCTCCAGTATTGCCGGACCAGTTTATGATGGCGGTGGAGCACTTGAGGGAATAGCGGCAAACGAAGCAGCGGCTAAGAATATTAAAGATAATTTAGGTCTACTCTCATTTATGAACAGTAAATACCATGACCTTTTCTATAGTCAAGCAATTGTATTTTCATTTATCGCTCTTGCCTTTTTAGCCCCTCTTATATATTTCAGCTTTCATTTTGGCCGGCTTGTATCTCCGGCTGCAGTAGCCTTCTTTGTAGCTGGCCCCGGTGCATTATTCTGGGGGCTTGTGCACCTTGTCTCTGAAAATATTCAATTAATGACAATTCCTTTTATAGAGGAAGGGGAGGGTTCCCAGAAAATTGCAACTGGGATTAATGAGATTATCTTACAGATTCTGCCAAAGATATCAGATACTTTTTTTAGGATATATTCAACTGTCTGTTATGTTGCCGTAGGTTTGATAATTATAGCGATTATTGGGAAGGTTGTTACTAGGTTTCGAGAAAAAACTTGACGACAAGGCAAAAATCGGCTAAAATACATTAGTAAATTAAATATCGTTCCAAAGACAGTAGCAGGCCATGGCCTTAATTCGCTACCGAGGAGAAACTAACTTCTTAATGTCTTTGGATACGTCCAAGGATTTTTTAAAAGGAAAATTATGGCAATATCAAGAAAAAAGAAAGAAGAGCTAGTTGAAGAGGTAGCTGGGAAGATAAAGGATAGTAAATCTATCGTCTTTGCTGATTTTACCGGTCTTTCGGTTGATGAGATCTCAGAACTTCGGGCGAAACTCAGAGAGCAAGGAGTTGGTCTTAAGGTTGTAAAGCATAATCTATTTGCCCTAGCTGCAAGTAAGGCAGGAGCAGATATTGACATCAAAGAGCTGGCTGGCCACCCGGTTGCTTTTGCCTTTTCAACTGACGAGGTTCTAGGGGCAAAGACAATTAATGATTTTGCAAAAGGTAATGAGAAGCTCACGATGCTTGGTGCTGCCCTTGAAGGTAAGAATATATCGATGGATGAGCTTAAAACACTTGCTAACATGCCATCACGAGAAGAACTATATGCAAAGGTGGTTGGTTCACTAGCATCACCGCTTCGCGGTATGGTCGGGGTGCTTTCTGGTAACCTAAGAGGACTTGTTAGTGTCCTAAACCAATATGCAGATAGTAGAAAATAGTAAAGATATTATTAAGTAATATAGAAAGGAATCAAAATGGCAGATGATGTAAAGAAAGATGCACCAGCTGAGGAAGTAAAAGAAGAAAAAAACGAAACCCCAGCAGAAGCAAAAGTAGAAGAAAAAAAGGAAGAAGTAAAAGAAGAGGCCCCAAAGGCTGAAGAGAAAAAAGAAGAGAAGCCGGCTCCAAGTGGTAAATTCAAAGACCTAATTGAGAAAATCGAAGGTCTTTCTGCCCTTGAACTTGCAGAGCTTGTTAAGGAACTAGAAGATAGATTTGGTGTCTCAGCGGCTGCTCCTGTTGCAGTAGCTGGTGCCCCTGCCGCCGGTGGTGATGCGGCCGAGGCTGAAGAGAAGTCTAGCTACAATGTTATCCTTAAAGATGGTGGTTCAAACAAAATTGCCGCTATTAAGGCGGTCCGAGAAGTTATGCCAGATCTTGGTCTTAAGGAAGCAAAAGACCTAGTAGATGGTGCTCCAAAGCCACTTAAGGAAAATGTTGCAAAAGAAGATGCTGATACGATGAAAGAAAAGCTTGAAGCTGCTGGTGCAACCGTAGAATTACAGTAATAGTGTAATATTTAGCAAAAAGGACCCTGAATGGGTCTTTTTTGTTATTAAAAGCTTGAGCCCGCCAACGAAGATACGTCGGCGGGCCCTGGGTTCTTACGCAGATCCTATGGGTATCAGGGTGACACCCTCGTTACTCTCCTCTTCGAGGAAAAAAAGAGGGTCCCCTGCGTTGTCGTAGAGTCCACCAGTACCTTGACCGATGATCTCCCCTGTCCTGAGAGCTGTGTCGTAGAAGGCGCTAGGCCCAATCTCGATAAGCTCGCCATCCTCTACGTAGAGTGGTCTGTACTTGTATGGCATTCGGGGTGCCCCCTCCTTCCATATCCGGAAGACCGACTTACTTGCTCCTCGTTCGACGATGATTGATGCTGCGTGGCATCGACCATGAGCGCGTCCACAGTTCCGGCAAGCCCCTCTTCTTGCGAGGACTCTGCGATTCTTGGCTTCACTTGAAGCTTCATCGAAACTCGAACCAGGTTCGGTGTAGCAAGTCGTACCCACTATGCGCCTGTCCCTGAAATCGACGCAGTAGGTAGGAAATCCGATAATCATCCTTGAGCCCTCCCTCCTGGGACTTTGGGTGCAAAACTGACTGATAATAGCATAAAATTATCCTTTTGGGAATGATATAATCTATCTGGATGTTTAGCTTTAAGATAAAGAGTAAAGACGGTAAGGCTCGAACCGGAGTGATAAATACAAATCATGGCAGCTTTATGACCCCTGCCTTTATGCCAGTTGGGACCCAAGGTACGGTTAAGACCATAAGTCAGGAGGAGCTTAGGGATATTGGAGCGGAGATAATTCTTGGTAATACTTATCATTTGTATCTTAGGCCAGGTGATAAGTTGGTCCAAAAGATGGGCGGCCTTCATCAGTTTATTGGTTGGGATAGGCCCATTCTTACCGACTCTGGGGGTTATCAGGTCTTTTCACTTGGAGCCGGCTCGAGAGGCGAAAAATTAGTTAAGATAACAGGTAAGGGGGTAGAATTTAAGTCTCACCTTGATGGGGCAAAGCATCTCTTTACTCCAGAGAAAGTAATCGATATTCAGATTAACTTAGGTTCTGATATTTTAATGCCTCTTGATGTTTGTCCTTCGGCAGATGCCGGTAAAGAAGAGATTAAAGAAGCAGTAGATACAACTTCTAAATGGTTTTCCCGTGCCCATGAGCATTATCACAAGAAGAGAGGGAAGAAAGGAGCTCTATTTGCTATTGTTCAGGGCGGCACCCATAAAGAGTTAAGGGAGGAATCATATAGCGCTCTTTCGCAGTTTAAGGTTGATGGATTTTCGATTGGTGGGGTCGCTAATGCCGGTGAGTCTAAAGAAAAACAAAGGAAGGCACTCTTCGCAACTTTGCCATTACTCCCAGAAGAAAAACCAAGGTATCTTATGGGGGTCGGGATGCCTGAGGACATTCTAGACGCTGTAGAGCAAGGAGTTGATATGTTTGATTGTGTTGCTCCAACGAGGATAGCCCGGAATGGAACCGTCTTTACCTTTGGGGGACGGATAAACCTTAAGGCGGCGAAATACAAAGAAGATACGGGCCCAATAGAAAAAGGTTGTGATTGTATGGCTTGTAAGAACTACCCAAGGGGGTATATAAGGCACCTTTTGATGTCCGGTGAAATACTTGGGATTAGGCTAACGACCATTCATAATCTTCGGTTTATGATGCGGTTTATGGGCGAGATCAGAAAAGCGATTAAGGAGGGAAGGCTTAAGGGTTACAAGAGGAGGTTTTTGAAGAGGTATGAATAGTAATTTAAAAAACAAGATCAAAGATGTGATCATAAAAAAGGGTAAATTTAACCTAAAAGATGGTACTAAGTCACGGATCTACTTTGATTTTAGAGAACTTATATCCTCCCCGCCATTAATGGACGAAATTACCGATGAGATATCTTTTTTGGTAAAGGAGTTTGCGCCAGACTTGTTAGTAGCATTACCTTATGGTTCATTACCAATTACTTCGGTAGTTTCGGTAAAGACTGGAATACCTTTTATTTACAAGAGAAAAGAGAAAAAGGCATATGGTACCCAAAATGAGCTGGAGGGAAGGTATAAGCAGGGTCAGAGTTGTCTGATTATTGATGACGTCATTACAAGTGGTGGCTCTAAAGAAGAAACTATAAGATATCTCAAGAGAATAGGGCTTAAACCAATTGGAATCATTGTTATTGTGGATAGAAGAAAGAAAGTTGAAGAGCTCTTTGGCCTAAAGGTCACCTCTTTATTTAAGGAATTAGATTTTGACAACTAACCCCTATTAAGTTATCCTATTATCAGTAAACAAGAGAGGGTCCACACAAGGTGTGGTATATATGGACGAAAAACAAAAACAAATTGAAGAGTTAAAACAAAAGATCGAACTGGCGGAGAGGGATCTTACGGCGGCCAAACGGGCGCTTTTTGAATTGACGGGTGAAGAAAAGGCTTCCTTATCCTCATTTACCCCAAAAACCGAAACTGATGGCAAGGTGATTGAGGGAACCTTTAATGGAGAAAATATGGTTGGGCCTAATGGTAAGATTTATCCGGTGCCAGCCAATTATGCCTCAAAGTCAAAGCTGGTTGAAGGGGACGGCCTTAAGCTTACTATTCTTGATGATGGTAGCTTTGTCTTTAAGCAAATTGCTCCCATAAAGAGGAAAAACATGGTTGGTACCCTAAAGTTTCTTGATAATGCTTATCATGTTGAAACAGAAGAGGGGACATATAATGTGCTTTATGCTTCGGTAACCTACCATAAGGGAAAGCCGGGTGATAAAGTGACGATCGTTGTTCCTGAGTCAGGGAATTCAAACTGGGCTGTTCTTGAGGGAATTATTCATGACTATGATAAGCTTGACGAAACAAAAGCTACTCCTAACCCGGAACCAGGAGAGACAAGAGAGGAAGAGACCGAAACACTGACAGAGAAAAGTCCGTTAGCTGAGGTAGAGATAAAGCCAGTTACCCCTCCTGCTGATCCGGTCGAGACTCCTAAAGAAAAAGTTGAGGCAAATAACGCCACTCCCAAGCCGCCAGCACCAGAACCAACTGCTCAACAACCGAGCGAAGAGAAGCCCTCAAAGCTAGATGTTTCCGATATGGATATTAAGAGTCCGACCCAAAACAAGGCTCCTGAGGCCCAAAATCCTAATAATATTATCCAAAATCAAGGAGAACAACAACCACCGGCATCAACCCCTGCCCCCGAAAAGACTGGACCTACCGACGGTCCAGCCGAACCTATTGCCGAAATGGATATATAGTTATTGAATTAATTAATACGCTAGTGATAGCGTATTTTAAGTTTTCCACACGCTATCAACAACAATCTATGATTTGCTCATTTTTATTACCCCCTCGACGGGTTATAATACATACAAGATGCCAGAACAAAAGATTGCTCTATACCGAAAATATCGACCAGAGAATTTTGACCAAGTAATTGGCCAGGATCAGATTATTAAGGTACTTAAGAATGCAATATTAGAATCAAAACTTTCCCATGCTTACATCTTCTCAGGTCCCCGAGGAACCGGAAAGACCTCAATTGCAAGAATCCTCGCCAAGACTGTAAATTGCGAAAAGAGAACTAGCTATAATCCTTGTGGCAAGTGTGTAACTTGCAAGAATATCAAAGAAGGTCAGACTATGGATCTCCTTGAGATTGATGCTGCCTCCAATCGAGGGATTGATGAGATCCGTGATCTTCGAGAAAAAGTTAAGTTTGCCCCAAGTGACAGTAAATACAAGGTATTTATCATTGACGAAGTCCATATGCTCACAAAAGAAGCTTTTAATGCTCTCCTTAAGACCTTAGAGGAGCCCCCAGAGCATGCCATTTTTATTCTGGCCACAACGGAGATAAACAAGGTTCCAAGTACGATTATCTCTCGATGTCAGCGACATGACTTTAGGAGAATCAAGCTTAACGATATCGTTAGTGCACTTTCAGACATTACGAAAAAAGAAGGGATAAATATTGGTGATGATGCCCTTGAAATAATTGCCGAGGCCGCCGAGGGGGGTCTTCGAGACGCTCTTTCTATCTTGGATCAGATTGCAAGCCTAGGCCTTAAAAAGATTACCACCCAAGATGTAGAGGAGACTTTGGGACTAACCCCACACCGGGTAGTGGTCGATTTTCTCTCTGGTCAGCTCGCGCACGATACAAAGAAGAGTCTAAAGATAATCGAGAATCTATCAAGGGATGGCTCTGATTTGATTATCTTCACAAAAACACTAGAAGATGTCTTAACAAAGCTCGTAACGATTAAAGTAGTTGGCGCGGACCAGGTAGAAGGAACTAAAGAACAGGTAGAAGAGCTTGAAAAGATTGCTAGCGGAAGTGATGTTTTAGAGATGATGGCTGTGGCTGAAAGGATTGCCGATACTCAAAAGAACTTTCGTTCTGGTGTAGACCCAGGTTTTGCTCTTTCTCTACTTGCGATCTCGGGTGGAGATGTTCCGATAGCTAAAGTTGAACCGGAACCAAAATCAGTTAAGGCAGAAGAGGTAGCAGCCCCTTCCCCTAAAGTGGGAGCCAAAAAGAAAGACAAAAGGACAAATGGCCAGTGGCAACATGTCCTAATGGAGATCAAATCAAAGAACAATACTTTGCATGCATTTATGCGAGTGGCGACACCAGAATTTGAGGGTAAAGAGCTCATGCTTTGCTTCCCTTACAAATTTCATAAGGAGAGGATTGAGGAGACGAAGAACAAGAAAGTTATTGAAGAGATTGTGGCAAAGGTTTATGGTGAAGCATATACTATTGTGTGTACTTTGGTCGCAGGTGGTGGGAATGGTCAGCGGAAGGCAGACGCCGGAAGCGCTGCTTCAATATTGGGGGGTGAGGTTTTAGAAGACTAGTGGGGGAGAAGGAGAAATAATGGCAAAGGATAATGTGGCCCCAAAAGGAATGGATCGGGTACCGCCCCAGAATCAAGAAGCAGAGACTTCGGTCTTGGGTTCGATACTGCTTGATAAGGAGGCAATTATTAAGGTTGCCGATATTCTCCTTCCTAACGATTTCTATAACGATGCTTACCGAATAATCTTTGAGAATATGATTTGGCTATATGAACATCACCAACCAATTGATGTTGTAACTTTGACCAACAGGCTTGAGGAGAAGAAGCAACTCTCAGATATCGGTGGGGCCACCCTTATATCACAACTTGCAAACTCTGTTCCCTCAGCGGCCCATGTTGTAAATTACGCCAAGATTGTGGCCGATAAGGCCTTGCTTCGCCGCCTTATCACAACGGCTAACGAAGTAGTCTCGATGGCTTACGATGAGTCCGATAATCCTTCAGAGACGCTTGATAAGGCTGAAAAGAAGATTTTTGAGGTCTCAGAAAAGCATCTTAAGGAGAATTTCATCTCCATCAAGAACGTCCTTACTGAGAGTTTCGATCGGATTGATGAACTCCATAAAGACAAAGACAGTCTTCGAGGTGTCCCGACAGGATTTAAGCCGCTTGATAATATTTTAGCTGGTCTTCAGCCCTCAGACCTTGTGGTGATAGCGGGGAGGCCTTCCGTTGGTAAAACTGCCTTCGCTCTAAACATTGCCCATAATGTTGCGGTCACGGACCAAGTTCCAGTAGCAGTCTTCTCACTTGAAATGTCAAAAGAGCAACTAGTTGATAGGCTCCTCGCCTCTGAAGCGGGGATTGACTCCTGGAAGCTCCGGACTGGTAATTTGGATGATAATGACTTTTTGAAGATTAACCATGCTTATGGTGCCCTTTCAGAGGCCCCGCTTTTTATTGATGACTCTTCGATTATTAATGTCCTTGAGATGCGCACCAAGGCTAGAAGGCTTCAGGCTGAACATGGCCTTGGCCTTATCATTATCGACTACCTTCAGCTTATGTCTGGTGGCAATCCCGAGAACAGAGTTCAGGAAGTTTCGGCCATCTCTCGTTCTCTTAAGGGCCTAGCTCGCGAACTCAATGTTCCGGTTATTGCGCTCTCTCAGCTTTCAAGAGCGGTCGAGCAAAGACCCTCAAAGATCCCGCAACTTTCAGATCTTCGGGAATCAGGTTCGATTGAACAGGATGCCGATGTTGTGATGTTTGTTTATCGTGAAGAGATTTATGACGAGGATACCGAGCGGAAAGGGATTACAGATATCCTTATCAGAAAGCACCGTAACGGACCAATTGGTCAGGTAGAACTATTTTTTAAGAAAGAGACCCAGACACTAAAAGCGGTCGAAAAACAACGAACAAAAGGCTAGTATTGTTATTTTATTTTCCCTCGGTTATACTTTAGGGGTAAAAATAAGGGGGAACAAAAACATGAAGGAAACTGTTAAACAAGCTGGTAAATTTGGAATCGTCGGGGTTTCAAATACTGTCATTGATCTTGCGGTCTACAACTTACTTATCTTTGGTTTTGGGATGTATGAGGTTTCGGCGAGTGTTATCTCAGTATCATTGGCGATTATAAATAGCTATATTTGGAACAAGCGTTGGACCTTTCAAGATCGATCCCGCGATGATATTCCGGTCGAGTTCATTAAGTTCGTGAGTTTTAGTCTGGTGGGGCTTGGTATTCAGGCAGCCGTTATTTGGCTACTTGCGGATAAATGGCTCGCAAGTGGAGAGTTCGCCTATAGTATCGTAGACTTTATTGGTCTTGATGCAATCTTTAGTTCCGAATTCGTTATTGCAAACTGGGCTAAGGCTTGGGGTATTGGACTTGCCTTAATTTGGAACTTCGTTGCCTATAAGAACTGGACTTTTAAGTCAACCAAAAAATGAACTTCTTAGAAAAGAAAATAGCAGAATTTAAAAAGCTGGGGTTAAGGGGATTTTTAGATGAATATCAGATCTCCTTTATAATCCTTGGAATCTTTATCGTTGCTTTCGTTCTTCGGGTATATGATATTGGCAATATTCCACCGGGCTTCTCCGGAAGAGAGGCTGACACCGTAAACTCAATTAAGGGGATTAGTCCCGGTAATCTCCTTATGAAGGGAAGCATCTATAGCGCTCTTTATGTCTATCTAGGCTTTCTCTGGACGAAACTTTTTGGCCTTACTGTTGAAAATCTTCGCATTTTCTCGGCTCTTTTAGGGGGTGCGACAGTCGTTTTGTCTTACGTCTTTATCTCTAAGTGGTTCTCACGAAAGATTGCAATTTTTACCGCTCTACTCTTTGGGATATCTTCTTTTCACATCACTGTCTCAAGGTTGATTGTTCCAGAGATTGCCTTGCCCTTGGTGGTTCTTTCACTATTTGTAGCCCTTACTTATGCATACCGTACCAAAAATATTTGGCTCTTTGGGATATCGGGGTTTTTGGCTGGTCTTGGGTTCTATACGAGTCCAGCCTTCATACTAGTACTAGTATTATTTGCAATCAGTGGAGTTTATTTCTTTACTAAAAACAAAAGATTCTTTACGAGTTATAAGCTTGAGACTATCTCTTTCTTTGCTGGTTTTGTCTCGATTATGATTCCGTATGCTGTTTCTTTTTTCGGAGATCCGATGAAGCACCTTAGCTATTACGTCTTCCCAGACTCTTTAAGCAGAACTCTCATGAATATTAGTGAGGTGCCATATATTCTTTTTGTTAGGGCGCCGATAAGTTTCTTTGAGAATATTGGTGGGGAACCATTGGTTGACCCTCTAATCTTTGTAACCTCTGTTTTTGGTTTCTTCTTTGCCATCTTGGCTATAAAGCGCCGAAAGTATTTTTTTCTAATTTTTTGGCTCCTTGTTTTCTTTGCTTATGCTGTCTTTAAGGAGAGTGTTAATACCTTAGGCCTCCTTGGTATCTTACCGGCTCTTTATGCTTTATCGGCCTTAATAATCGACTACATCCTTGATCGCTGGCTTGAGACTTTCCCATATAACCTGCGAGCGAGGATATTTGCGGTAGGTCTTATTTCTATTTTCTTTGCGCTTTCAATGTTGTATAATTTTGATAAGTACTTTGTAGCTTACAGGTACTCAGAAGAGGTAAGAGAAGAATTTTCTTTCCCGGCGGAGATCCCGCTAAATAATAACTAAGGGGGAACAATGAGTAAAAAAACGATATCGGTTATTATCCCTTGTAAGAATCAAGAGGATAAACTGCCAAACACCTTTAAAGACATTAAAGAACGATCAGAGAAAGATGACCTTGACGTGAAGGTTATTTTTGTAAATGACCGATCTGATGATAAATCACCAGAGATCGCTGATAAGCTGGGTAAAGAACTCCCATCTTACAAGAGGATAGATACTCCTAAAGATCTAGTAGGAGTAGGTAAGGGTCGCGCCGTAAAGATGGGCATGACCGATGCCGATACCGAACTTGAGCTTTTTATGGATGCTGATAATTCTACTAGCTTCAAGGAGGTAGATAAGCTACTGCCTTACGTAGATAAGTACGATATCGTTATTGGGACTAGATATTCAAAGAGTGTTGTTGAGGGCCAGAATAATTGGTTTAAGGCTGTTTGGGGAGGTATAAAGGATGTTCTCGATGTCCTTATTTATGGTCATGCTAAAAGATATACCGCGACTGGAAAACAAGGTAGGCTAAGACAACTGGTCTCTCGAGGTGGAAATCTTGTTTTCACAATCCTCTTAGGCCAAAGCTATACTGATCAGAGGTGTGGTTTTAAACTTTTTACAAAAAAGGCCTCTGATATCATATTCCCGAAAATTCAACTAGATGGTTTTGGATTTGACACCGAGATATTTGTAATCGCAAAGAAATACAATTTATCAGTTATAGAGGTACCAGTAGATTGGTTTGATGATGCGGCAGAGTCAAACGTAGGTCTTAAAGACGCTATAAACACATTTAAAGAAATATTTCAAATTTATGGCTTTATCCTAAGGGGGAAATATCGAAAGAAAAACAGCTAGTATTATTGGGCTTGTAGCCCTTGGGGTGGTTCTGCTTGGGATTGGCTACTTTCTAAATAGCTATTATTGTAAATTTGCTAGTGAAATAAAGGCCTATACTGCCGGAGAAGACTTCTATTTCTGGGGTCCTCGGTATTGCCCTGCTACTTGGGGGTTTGATGGGATCAATAAGGAGGGGCTTTTGAAGCTAGATAGGCAAAGCGATATTATCGTTGTTTCGAGTGAGGAGTCAGAAGAGCTCGAAGAGCTCCTAACTAGAAATTATCTTGATTTTAATGTCTATCTTGCCGGAGAAGGGGAGGGAGAGTTTGTGATTTACGAAACGGAGTGTGAAAAATGCAAAAATTAAATGATTTTCTAAAAAAGAACTGGGTATTACTTTTAATACTTTTCGTAGCAGCCTTCTTAAGGTTTTATCAACTTAATTCTATTCCTCCTGGGCTTTACCCGGATGAGGCTGCAAATGGTTTAGATATTATCAGGATGATGGATGATGGAGACTTTCGGGCAATTTATGATACTAATGGGCCTAGGGAATCTTTGTTTTTCTTTGCACAAGGGTTATTTGTCTTTTTGGGAAAGACCTTTAACATAAGTTCTCTTGATTTTACCCCTCTTGCCCTTCGGATCGCCCCTGCTTTTATCGGAGTTCTTACCGTTTGGGGGACTTATCTTATGGCAAAGGAATTTTTCCGTGATAAACAGGTAGGCTTAATTGCCGCCGCGGCAATGGCGGTCTCTGCCTGGCATATCCAATTTTCCCGCAATGGCTTTCGGGCAATTATGCTCCCGATGGCGCTTACTTTTATGTTCTACTTTTTTATAAAAGCATATAGAGAGGGGAAACTTAAAGATTATTTATGGTTTGCTACATTTCTTGCTATCGGTTTCTATACTTACCTCTCGATTCGGATGATTCCGCTTGTCTTTGGGGCACTTTTTGTTTGGCTCCTTGTATTTGACAAAGGGTTTGTGAAGAAGAATATAAAGAAGCTACTATATACCGGCGCTTTGTTCCTAGCTCTTCTTATCCCTTTATTTATATCCTTTGCTGGCGATATCACTTTACTTGCTGGTAGGGCTTCGACTAGTATCTTTAACCCCGAATTCAATAACGGCAGTCCAGCGCTAACCTTCCTTGATAATATTAAAAAGGAAGTCTTGATGTTTAACTTCGCTGGGGATGAGAACTTCCGTCATAATTTTGGTGGAGCACCGATGCTTGATATTGCGGTTGGAATATTTTTCTGGATTGGGGCCACAATCTCGGTCATAAGATGGAAGAAACTCGAGCATTTTACCCTTATAATGCTTTTTGTGGCTATGAGTCTCCCGATGATACTAACAGCCGAGGGGATTCCTCATGCACTTCGGCTTGTTGGGGTGATGCCGGTAGTCTTTATCTGGGTCGCGCTTGGTATAAAATGGGTCGCAGATAGAATTAAACCAAAGAATATTAGATATGCCTTTATTGTTCTAATCCTTCTTTTGTCTGGCGTCCTTGGGTTTAAGAGGTATTTTATAGATTTTCCAAATACCCTCGAAGCTCATGAAGCCTATAGTGAAGATATGGTCGCTATCGCAAATGACCTTACGGAGAATGGACAAGGCAGACAGAACATTCTTGTGGTAGGAGAGTTTGGAACCAAAACAATCGATTACATCATAGATGATAAGAATGTCAGTTACTTAAGATATGAGACATATAATATTGCAGATAATCTTGAACTTTCGGGTGATAGTTATACTATCTACGTTCAAGAGAATTGGCTCGGGGAGGCCGAGAGAGGCTTCCTTTCGGCAGGTTATTGGTTTGATCTTGAGCCCGTAAAGTCGGAGTTTGATGGAAGGGTACTTTATTACAAGTATGAAAGCAATTAAGAAAAATTTCGTTAAATATCTTTGGTTTTGGCCGCTCCTCGTTGGGCTTATTCTAAGGCTATATAAGTTAACCGCTTCATCTATTTGGCATGATGAGGGCTATACAATGTGGCTCCTTCGGTATGATTTCGCGGGGATTTTAGAGCGAACCGCAAGGGATGTCCACCCTCCAGGATATTATTTACTTGCAAAGCCCTGGGTTAGTATTTTTGGGAACTCGGTCTTTTCGATTCGCTTTCTCTCAGTATTGTTCTCACTTGGAATTGTCTATCTCGTATACCTTATTGTTAAAGAGATTTGGAATAAGGAAGCGGCCTTCGTATCATCAATGATTGTTGCGGTATCCCCCTTTATGGTTCGATTCGCCCAGGAGGCGAGGATGTACGGGGTGGTGGCCTTCTTTACGACTCTTGCTACTTGGTTTTTTATAAAATGGATAAAGGAGAGGAAGCTAAAGTGGCTGTATCTCTATATTCCGGCAATGCTTATCGCTATGTATACTCAATATTATGCCTTTTTTGTCATTATCTCCCACTGGGCTATCATGCTCGTTTATACCAAAGATGTTCTTAAATTTAGGTGGCTAGAGCTTGTGAAGGAAAAGGTGGGAGTATTTGACTTTCGGTGGTGGCTTGCGAATGGGGTGCTACTCGCTGGTTATGCGGTTTGGTTTCCGGTCGCCTACAGACAAGTTACAAGGATTACTGGTAACTATTGGATTCAGCCCGAGTGGATCACTTGGCGCACAGTTCCGAATAATGTTCTGCAATTTGCCACCTATACCCATTTTGATGCTGTCTTTAACTCAAATGGGATTTTGGGGAAAATTGTCTATATCATTGTAATATCGGCCGCTATTTTTGGTGGGGCATATCTCTTTAAAAACAAAGAGAAGATAAAGGTTGTAGCTTCAATGTACATCTTTGGTTTTTTACCGATGTTGCTAGTGTATACCTTATCCGAAATCAGACAACCAATATATCAAGACCGATACTTTCCTTTCTCGGCCGTTGCGATATTTGCAATTTGGGGCACTTGTATCGCCACTCTTAAGAATCGGTACTTAAAGTATAGAGTAATTGTCATTACATTTGGGGCGCTCCTTGTTGGCAATTACATTATGCATGCCTCAGTAAATCACAAGATGAAAGAGGCAGTTAATTCAGTTAAGACCCAAAAGCAAGAAGGTGACCTTGTGATTTCTGGAGAGCTCTATACCTTCCTTGATAGCTCCTATTACTTTGATTATGAGGGGATTCGGTGGATGGGTGAACCGGTCGAGGGTTATGGCGAGACCTCACTATTTTATGACCAAGGGGAAAAGTATATGATATCAGAAGATGAGGTTTTTGGGGAGAATAGGGTTTGGGTCATCGGGAAAACAGGAGATAAAGAATACTGGGATGATGATTTATGGCGAGATTATCGTTCGGTAACATATTTCGAAGAGGCAGGTAAGGACAACGGCCTCAGAGCGACCCTATATATCAAGAACTAAATTAGGAGTATTTTTTATGGAAAGAAATTGTGCAAATAGAGACCCTGACAGTTTAGATAAAGAGGCGGATGTTCTGCAACCGTTTTTGGAACAAGAAGATTATCGCCTTGCTGAAGAAAAAGCTAAAAAAGATTCGATCGCAAAGGCCCAGGAGCTCTTGGCGAAAAATGTCAAAGATAATGATCTATCCGAAACCATTGAAAGTATCGTGAAGGATTTGCCGACCTATCGCGATGGTTCAGGCGCCCTAAGGGATATATTCTACTTTAAGGCTTACCTGCGATCTTTGGCAGATAGATTAGAAATTGGTGGCACCGATTATGATGAACTTATTAAAGCTTTAAGGCAACAAGCACTTGAAGAAATTGAGATTGAGGAATCTGAATAGCACTTTTTGGTAAGCTGAGCTAGTCTATAGCTTATTCTAAATTAGCTGGACCTCGAGTTAATATTATTCTAAAATACAAGGGCAATACTTGGTAAATTGAAAGTGAGGAAATGTGTCTGTATTTGGTAAAGCAAAAGATCAATACGAACTTGTAAAGAAAGCCCGGGAGATTCAAAAGAAGCTCAAAGAACAAGAGGTTACTGGTGAATCAGGTGGTGTTAAGGTTACGATGAGTGGGGAACAAAAGATTACTAAGGTAGAGGTTGATCGAGACAACATCGATAACCTTGAGGATGATATCAAGGCCTCGGTATCTTCGGCTATAGAGAAATCTCAAAAGATAGCAGCCGAGATGATGAAAGATATGGGTGGTCTTGGCGGACTTTTGTAGATGAGAATTGTCCCAAAGTCAGTTCAAAGACTAATAGATGAGTTTGGAAGGCTCCCAGGCATCGGCCCAAAGAGCGCCCAGCGCCTTACCTTCTATTTATTACGTGGTTCAAAGCAGAAGGCTGATGAACTTGGTAATGCTATCCTAGATCTTAAGAGCAACATCAAGATATGCTCTACCTGTTCCAATCTAGCAGAAAGTGACCCCTGTATTATTTGTGGGGATGAGCGCCGCGATCATTCAACTATAATGGTGGTCGAGGAGCCTCTTGATATCCTTGCTTTTGAAAAAACTGGTAAATTTGAAGGGGTCTATCATGTCTTACATGGAGTTATCTCTCCGGTAGAGGGGATTGGCCCTGATGATTTATATATAAAGCAGCTTTTGGATAGGCTTCATGGTGGTGACGTGGGGGAGGTGATTATTGCGACGAATATAAATGTGGAGGGTGAGGCGACTGCGATGTATCTACAGAAGTTAATCGGGCCGCTTGACGTGCGGGTGACAAGGATTGCACATGGACTTCCAGTTGGTTCCGATATTGAATATGCAGACGAGATTACACTCACAAAGGCGCTTGAGAATAGGGGAGATTACTAGGTTATATTTCTCCAAATCTGACATGTAGGTTATACTTAGCTTATGGCAAAAGAAATAACAAAATTATCGAAAACATATTTTCGTACTCTTCGATATTCTTTCAGAGAGAAGAGATTATTTATTACAACAATAATTCTTACGATTACAGCAACAGCTTTTAAGCTTGCCATCCCTTTCCTTATTGGAGCATATTTTGATCGCGCTCAAAAGTTTTTTGAATTTGGTAACCAGTTTACTCATGACTTAATTTTAATCTCCTTGGCATATTTTGCTGTTCTCTTCGGAGATGCAATAACCCAATCGTTATCGGATTATATGATAGGAAAGTGGTGGATAGTAACACAAACAAAGTTATTTACGGAATTATTTAAGCATGTATCTACTTTGTCTTTAAGCTTCTTTGAGAAAAATCCAACAGGCAAGATCAGAGAAAGGATTTGGGATGGATCTATGGCGATAATTAACATACTCGAAAATACATATATAATTATTTTACCCCATGTTTTTTACTTTGTTTCCGCTATAATTATTCTCCTATTTATGAGGCCCATCTTCGCGATCATTATATTGGTGGCAGCACCTATATACTTTTATGTTTCTTACCGTTTCTTCGTGCGACTCAAGAAAGTACAAGAGGTCTCAAGAAAAAGATGGGAAGACTTGTCTACTTTTGTTACCGAATCAATCTTTAATGCCAGAACCATGAAGACATTCGCTACAGAAAAAGATCATGTCGCAAAGACGGCTAAGTTAACCGTCAAATCATCGGACTCTGAGACTGAGTGGCAGAGGATTTATGCCTGGTCCAGATCTCTCAGGTACAATATCCTAAATGTCATCCGGGTGCTTACAATGGGAACTGCATTTTATTTAATAATGCACGGACAATTGACTCTCGGGTCCCTTATAGTGATTTGGAGCTATATAAACGGTGCGCTAGACCCAATAAACAACATGGCACGTTCAATAGATAACATCCAAAAGCTACTTGTTAGCACAAGCTTCACATTCACCTACCTCGACACATTACCAACGGTTGTAGACAGAGAGGACGCAAAAACACTTAAAACTAGGAGCGCAAGTATATCATTCAAAAACATATCTTTCCGTTACAAGGACAAAGCAGTGATAAACAATTTTTCCTTGGATATTCCTAATGATACGGTTGTTGCTGTTGTCGGGAAAAGCGGATCTGGGAAAACTACCTTAATTAAATTATTATTACGGTTATACGATGTCGATAAAGGCGAGATTAAGATTAATAACAAAAACATAAAGCAATTCACTCAAGAGTCGCTAAGGAAAAATATTGCTGTAATTATGCAAGATTCAGCATTATTTAACGATACTGTTAAGTATAATATACTTTATTCATCGAAAAAGCATGATAGGAAGCGAATGAAGGATGCGGCAAGAATATCAAATTCTGAAAAGTTTATTGAGGCCTTGCCCGAAAAATACGATACCCTAATAGGCGAAAGGGGTGTTAAGCTATCAGGCGGTGAACAGCAAAGGTTAGGAATAGCACGTGCCCTTTATAAAGACGCTCCAATCCTCATCTTTGATGAAGCGACCTCCAGTCTAGATTCAGAAAACGAAAAGCTTATACAAGATGCTATCTGGAAGCTTATAAAAGGCCGCACCACAATCATTATTGCTCACAGGCTATCAACTGTAATGAAGGCTGATTTGATAGTGGTGATGGATAAAGGTAAAATATCAGAAGTTGGAACGCATAAAGATTTAGTAAAGAAGAAAGGGATCTACTCAAGGCTATTTGAGATTCAATCAGGCGGTTATCTAACATGAAACTATATAACACTCAAACAAAGAAAAAAGAGGAGATAAAAGGCAAACAGGTTAAAATGTATGTTTGTGGCCCGACTGTTTATGATCGGGCTCATATAGGTAATCTACGTACATATATTAATGTTGATTTATTGAAGCGCTCTTTAGGATATCTGGGCTATAAGACAAAGCATGTTATGAATATTACCGATATTGAGGATAAGATTATTAAAAGGTCTCAAGAAGAAGGGGTAGATTATCATAAGATTACAAGTGAGTATGAAAAACTCTTTTGGAAAGACCTAGGTAAACTAGACATAAAGAGGCCAGATATGGCTCCCCATGCCACAGACGATAAGGTGATTAAAGAGATGGTCAAGATCATTGAAAAGTTAATGCGAGACGGGGTGGCATATAAGTCGGAAGATGGTTCGGTTTACTTTTCAATCGATAAGTTTGGTGATTACGGAAAGCTGTCACATCTAAATAGGAAGGGGCTTAGGGCATCGGCTCGTTGTGCTGCTGATGAGTACGGTAAGGAGAGTGCGGCAGATTTTGCTCTATGGAAGGCAGCACGAGGTAATGAGCCTTCATGGAATGGTCCAAAAGGCATTAAGGGTAGACCGGGTTGGCATATTGAGTGTTCAGCCATGGGTATGCTCTATTTGGGTGAGACAATAGATATTCATGCCGGTGGCGTAGATCTCGTATTCCCTCATCATGAGAACGAAGTAGCTCAAAGCGAAGCCTATACCGGCAAACCTTTTGTAAAGCATTGGTTTCATGGGGAACATCTTTTGGTTGAGGGTAAGAGAATGGGAAAGAGTGAGAATAATTTCTATTCAATAGATGATATGAGTAAGAAGTATAATGTTGAGCCACTCGCCTTTAGGATGCTCTGTCTTCAGTCACATTATAGGGATAAGTTAAACTTTACTAGTAGATCTATAAAGGATGCTCAGAATTCACTTAATAATTTACGTAATTTCGTAAATAGGATAGCGCAATCTAATGGTAAGAGCCAAGGAACAGCTGTAGAAAAAAATATTAAGGTGGCAGAAAAAAGCTTTAGGGAGGCCCTTTCTGATGATTTGAATACTCCAAAGGCTATGGCGGCTGTCTTTAACTTTGTCGGAGAGGTGAATAAGCTACCGGAAATAAATAATAAGGATGCAAAGGCAATCCTTAAGTTTCTAGAGAGTATTGATAACGTGTTGGCACTTAATCTAAAGCCGGAGATAATCGATTCAAAGGTTGAGAATCTTTTTGATGAGTATTTAGAGGCGAAAGCGAAGAGGGATTATGAGAAGTCAGACAAATTGAGAATTAAGCTAGATAACTTAGGTTGGATTGCCGAAGATTATCATGGAGCTTCCAGACTTAGGAAGAAGTGATGGCTACATATCATTATAAATGAAAGGAACCGTTCTTTACTTACGTGCTGGAAGGCAAAAAAGATATCGAAGTAAGGCTATATAAGAATGACTATAAAAAAATTAAACCCGGTGATACTGTAATAGTTCACAATACTGATAATTATGAGCAAACTTATATGGCAAATGTTCTGGACGTTCGTAGATACGAAAATCTCAAAGAACTTTTTTATGCAGAGGATATAAATAGGGCTCTACCGGGAGTGAAAAATGTGAATGATGCGATTAAGGTTATGAGACAATTCTATACTAAGGAAGATGAAGATTTTTATGGTGCCATTGCTATCGAGGTAAAAATTGTCTAAGGCTTTCCTGCTTTTTAAACCCCCCTTCTTTGCCCTCGCTCCTATGGCTGGGGTCACAACCTATCCCTTTGCTTCGCAATGTCTAGATTTTGGAGCCGATCTTGCGTTTGCCCCAATGGTCCACACTGACTTTGTTTTAAATAACCTTGAGGAGGCTCTTAAGGTAGTCGATTTTAAGGAACATTCAAACTATGTCATCCAACTTGTGGGCTCTGATCCTGAGAAGTTTGAAGAGGCTATAAAGTTACTTCTAAAGCACGTAAAACCGCTAGGATTTGACTTAAATGCCGGTTGTCCTGATAAAAATATTGTTAAATCTGGTTGTGGCGGAGCACTTTTAGAGAATCCCCAAAAAATAATTGAGGTCGTTAGGGCAATGAAATCAGCTACTTCTTTACCGGTTTCAGTTAAGACAAGAGCTGGATACAATAATACTGAGGCAATCTTTGGCCTAGTGGATTTTCTTAACAAGGAGCGAGTATCACTTCTAACGATTCACCCAAGAAAAGTAACCCAGATGTATTCTGGTGAGGCGGACTGGGGGATTATAGAAAGGGTGAGAAAAATGACCGATATACCCCTATGTGGTTCCGGGGACGTTAAGACTTGGCAGGAGGCAAGAGATAAGGTAGGGGAATATAGTCTCGCCGGGGTGATGATAGGTCGAGGGGCCCTTGGGAGACCGTGGATCTTTCGTGAGATAAAAGAGAAGAAAGACTATAGCCCAACACTAGGTGAGATAAAAGAGCTTGCCTTAGATCTCTCGAGAAAGACTAATAGTATTTGGGGAGACAGGGGAATTATTGAAGCACGCAAGCATTATGCCTGGTACTTTAAGGGTATTACGGGTGCTAAGGGGCTTAGAACTAAGTTAATGCAGGCTTCTACAATCGAGGAAATAAAACTATTGCTACATTAAATTAAAAGTGCTATAGTTACATCGGTTTGAAAGTCGAGTGCTCATTGGCCCCGATTTATCAAACGGGGTCGACTGAATTAAAAATAAGGAAACAGATGGAAGACAAAAAGAAACTTTTTGTCGGTAATCTACCTTGGAGCATCGACGATGCAAAACTTAACGAAATGTTTGCAGAATTCGGTGAAGTTGCTGAAGCTAAGGTTATTACTGATAAGTTCTCTGGACGTTCTAAGGGATTCGCTTTCGTAACATTCGCAAAAGAAGAAGATGCTGCAAAAGCTGTAGAAGCCCTAAACGAAAAAGACATCGATGGCCGACCGCTTACAGTTAATGTAGCGAAGCCGATGAAACCAAGAGACTAACAAAATCAAAAAGAGGCCCTGCGGGGTCTCTTTTTGTATATTCTGTTATTGCTTTAAAGTTAAACTTTTTTAATAATGCAGGTATGATAAGAAATCAAAAAATTTTAATCGCTACCTTATTTATAATAGTTTTCTTTATTGGAGGGGCCTTTTACTTATACCCTCTATATAATAATACTGAAACAAATCAAGCTATGACGGAGCCTACTACGGAAGATACAGCCAATCCCGAAAACGATGAGATTCCCCCTATTGATAATGAGAAGGTATTCACCTCACCAATTACGAATGCAAGATCACGGATAACCAAAAAGCCTTTTGGAATTTATGTAACCCCAGGCAATTCTCCCATCGAGGGTGAGAGATTTACTGGTTATCACAATGCGGTCGATTTTGAAGCACCAGAATCAGGGACAGTCAATATCTACGCTATATGCGACGGTGAGGTTAGGGTTGCGAGGTGGGTATCAGGTTATGGTGGCCTCATAATCCAAGCATGTGAGCTTTCAGAGGAACCAATCACTGTCCTCTATGGTCATGTCGATATAGCAAGTCCAGCAAGCCTTAAGGTTGGGGATAACGCTAAGGGGGGTGAAGCAATCACTACCCTTGCGGAAGTTGGCCGATATACTGACGGTGAACGTAAACATTTACATCTAGGTATCCATAGGGGTAAAGAGATAGTCTATGCCGGGTATGTAGAGCAACAGTCCCAGCTCTCAAACTGGGTTAACCTAGAAGATTATCTTTAACCATCTTGTATACTGGAACATCTTCCTCTCTTTGTGAGAAGATTAGAACACCATGTACTCAATCGTTAATGAAAGAGTGAGTGTGCTTGCAGTCTTTAAAGAAGGTTCCGTCTTTCCATATATGATTTCGTGGCAAGGCCAAAGAAGAAAGATTGATAAGGTTAACCTCAAATATCAAGAAAGGGAAGGGGGCTCTATTAACTATTTCTTTGCGATAGAATCAAAAGGCCTTATTGCAAAGCTAAGATATAACGATAAGTCTCTTCTTTGGACATTGGAGGAAATATGGCTCGAATAATAATACACATTGATATGAATTCCTTCTTTGCGACAGTAGAGCAACAAGCCAACCCAAGTCTCAGGGGTAAGCCAACTATCGTTCAGGGGAGTAAGGTCAAAAGAACTATTGTAGCCGCCTCTTCGATTGAGGCCAAAAGGCTTGGAATAAAGACCGGGTTTAGGGTTCATGAGGCTCGTGAGGTTTGTCCCGATATCGAAACAGTAGTAGGAGAGCCACGGAAGTATTCTCATATCTTGCGTCAGATGGTCGAAATTTTTGAACGGTATGCCGATAAAGTAGAGATATTTTCGATTGATGAATGCTTCCTTGATGTTACAGCGACAGCTCACCTATTTGGTGGGGCCAAAAAGATAGCTTGTATGATCAAAGAGGACATAAAACGGGAGATTGGAGAGTGGCTTACTTGTTCTGTCGGGATTGCCGAAAACAAATTTCTTGCAAAGCTCGGGAGTGATATGGAGAAGCCAGACGGCCTTGTCATTATAACGGATGACAATAAAGATGAGATCTTACTGTCGCGTGAACTAACCGACTTTTGTGGGATCGCCGGAAGGCTTAAAAAACGGCTTACCAAAATAGGTATTAAGACGGTTTCTGAACTCAGAGATGCGAGTGACTATTCCTTAATGAGGGAGTTTGGGATTTATGGACTTAAAATGAAGCGCTGGGCTTTTGGTATCGATAACAGGGAAGTAATCGACCACCACTTAGAGCCAGAAGCTAAGTCATTCTCTCATGCCCGGACTCTAAACAAGAATGTGACTTCAAAAAAGGAGCTTGAGAAGATTCTCTATCTTCTTTCGGAGCATCTGGGGAGAAGGATGCGGAAAGAAAAGTATCGAGGTAAATGTATCGGTCTATGGGTTCGTTATGGAGACTTCAGTGGTAACGGGCAAACCCAAAGGATAAAAAAGTGGATCTCTGATGGTTATGAGATATTTACTTATGCCAACCGACTTCTTTCTGAGATGAATCTGCGGGCACCAGTTAGGGCAATTGGGGTCAGGGTTTCTGATGTTCAGCCGGAGAAAAATGTACCGTATAGCCTATTTCCAGAAGATAAAAAAGAAGAAGAAATAATCAAAACAATCGATAAGGTAAACGACCAGTATGGTGATATGGTACTAACAAGGGCCAAGGTTACCGAGATGAAGCTTAAAGAGGTTGTCTCGGGACTGGGGCGAAAGAAATTACTCTAATCAAAAAGAGAGGTCATATTGTCTCCCTTTTTGAATTTGCTATTCTGTTTTTGCAGCGGGTTTTGAACCACTGGCTGATGGTCCCTTATACTCGGCCTTACCAAAAGCGAGCATTGGATAGCCCACAATTGGAAGAAGGGGTAAGAGGATACCAAAGCCAGTATCTTTGCCGAAGGACTTTGCAAGGTCAAGCGCAATGATGATTCCGAAAGCAAGAGCTGCAATCCAACCAACAAAAGGAATAACGCTTGCAAAGAGGAATAATACCCACCAAGCTGGTCGGCCAATAATTTCAAGTAGAACAATCACGTTGTAGATGGGCACGATAGCAGCCCATCCTGGCTTTCCGGCCTTTACAAAGATCTTCCACATACAAACGATCATAAAGACAGCTACGGCAAGAACTACTACCATATAGGCAGCAAAAAAAGGCCATAAGGCCAGCCACTACTCCTGCGTCAGCTGTAGATAAGTCGGTTGTTGTACTGTATGAGTAATCGTACATTTCACCTCTCCTTTTAATTAATATTATGTTACTTCTATTTAACATCTAATTTACAATGAAGGCGATAGAATTGATTTTTGCCTCAAAATGAGTATAATTTAGGTTGCATTCGGGAGTAGCCAAGTGGCAAGGCAACGGGTTTTGGTCCCGTGACCGCAGGTTCGAATCCTGCCTCCCGAGCCAACTATGGGCTCTGGCCCTTTTTTATTTGCCCTATAACCTGGCAAGTTGTAAAATAGAGAAAAGGAGGAAAAATGAACGAAGGATTATTTAGATGTAAGATTTGTGGGGAAGTATACTTTGGTAAACACCCAAGTCATTGCCCTCATTGCGGCGCTCACGAAAAATATATGCTTAAAATGGACGCTTGGCAGGATGAAAATATGCCAATCGAAGGGATATCGGATATTACAAAGAAGAATCTAGAGGAGACACGCGGACTCGAATACGATGCCACAAGGTTCTACCGTGCGGCTGCAAAAGAGACAAAGAGTGATGTGGTGAAGGGATTCTTTAAGTATCTCGCAAGGACCGAGAAAGAGCATTATGAGGTTGCAAGTAAATTGCTGGGGCAGCCTATCGAGGACTCTATAAACGAACCATCAGAAGGTCTTGGCTCTGACCTTCTGAATGTTAAGAAATCACAAGAGATGGAAGAGCACGTAACCCCGCTTTATGCCAAGTTTGCAAGCGAAGCGGTTGAACCAAGAGCTAAGGAAGTCTTTGCCGCAATATCAGAGGTTGAGGCAGACCATATTGAGCTTGATAAAGAGGAGATAGGGAAACTATCATAACCCAAGAGGTCGACTTGGGTATAAAAGGACTTTAAATCCTTGGAGGTAAAAATGAAAGAATTAAGTAAATACTCAGACTATTTAGTCTACGTGTCACTAGTTGGTCTAGTACTCGCCGCTTACGGAGCTTTTTGGGGCAATGACATTTGGTTAGCCCCAACACAATGGATTTTAGTTTCAGCTGGTGTTGTAACTTACGCTATCTATTTGAAATTATCAAAATAGGGGAGTAGAAAATAATAGGGCTGAGCCCAGGAGTTTTTATGGCTGAAAAAGAAATTGGTAAGGTTACTCATTACTTTTCGGAGATTGGGGTTGCCGTTTTTAAGCTAAACGGCGCAATTTCGGTTGGTAATGAAGTAAAAATCCAAGGTCATACAACCGACTTTACGCAAGAGATTACGGAGATGCAGGTTGACCATAAGTCAGTAGAGAAGGCGGGGAAGGGTGATGATGTTGGGGTCAAAGTCAAAGACAAAGTCAGAGAAGGCGATACCGTCTATCTCGTAAGCTAGTTAAAGGAGGGGGAATTGCCAGGAAAGACCAAAGAGGCTAAAGGCTCTTTGGAGAAAGACGTTAAAGTACCAAAATATCCCAAACTAAGAAAGGTTTTGAGCTTCTTTAGGGTGCTATTTGTTTCCCTATTTTTTAGTCTTTTAACCTTTGGTGTTATTTTGCTTCTTATTGCTGCCGGTACATATCTCAAATATGCCGATGAATTTTTGTCTGCTTCACCGAGGAATAATACTACTAAAAATGTCTTTTATGATAAGAACGGAGAGGTGATATATCAAAGCTTTGGAGCAGCTGAGCCAAAAGAAGTGGCCCTTATAGACATACCAGACGTAATCAAGGATTCCACCCTAGCCTCAGAGGATGCTCATTTCTATAATCATGGCGCAATCGACCTTTCAGGGCTCGTCCGAGCTGCCTATCTAAATTATCAGAATAGTAATAAGGAAGGTCTCTCACGTCTTTCGGATCTCTTTACTGCCGAAAGTTACGAGTATGGTGGTGGCTCAACGATAACGCAACAATTAGTTAAAAACCTTTATTTAACAAACGAAAGAAGTTTTGAGCGAAAGACAAAGGAAATCGTCTATTCCTTTGAACTGGAGAGAAAATACAGTAAGGATGAAATTTTTGAGATGTATCTTAATAATGTCTATTACGGTGAGCAGTCTCTTGGTATCGCTAATGCGGCAGAAAACTATTTCTCCAAGAATATAGACAAACTAACATTGGCAGAGGCTACAATGCTAGCTGGGCTCCCCCAGGCCCCCTCCAGATACTCACCTATCTCTGGTGACTTTGAGGCAGCCAAAGAGAGACAAAAATATGTCCTCTCCCAGATGTACTATGCGGGGATGATTACCTTAGATGAGGCCGAAGAGGCGGCTAAAGAGACTCTTTGTCTTAGTAAGCCCAAGGGTGACGTTGTCCTTAAGTACCCCTATTTTGTAAACTTTGTAAAAGATGAAGTAAAGGACCTTATAGGTCCAGAGGCTTTTAGCCTTGGGGGTCTTGAAGTCTATACTTCCCTAGATCCTAAGGCTCAAAGAGTTGTTGAGATAGCGGCCAGTGAGCAGGTAGAGAAGATAAAGTATCGGGATGTTTCTAACGCCGCTTCCATCGTGCTTAATAATACAACCGGAAAGATTGTGGCGATGATGGGTGGTCTTGATTACAACAAGAGTAAAGTGAATGTCGCAACCTCAAAGCGGCAACCCGGCTCCTCCTTTAAACCAATTGTCTATACCGCAGGAATCCTCGAGAAGTATTCTGCTGCAACTATTCTTTGGGACTCTCGAGTTAACTTTGGTGGCACTCCACCATATATCCCAAGAAACTATGATGGTGGTTATCGAGGATATGTGACTGTAAGGAGAGCCCTTGCAAACTCTCTTAATGTTCCAGCGGTTGAGATGACCCAACTTGTTGGAGTAGATAAGGTGCTTGAGACAGCAGACACACTTGGGATAGATATAGATAGAGATAGATATTATGGCCTCTCACTTGGGCTTGGTTCAGCCGAGGTTACCCTTCTTGATATGGCCGAAGCCTATTCTACTCTAGCTAATCTAGGTAAAAGACCAAGCTCCACCGGAATCATAAGGATTGTAGATTCAACCGGTGATGATATCTATTTGTCACCTAGCTACTCCCAAGAGGTTCTAGACCCAAAAGTCGCCTATATCATGACTAGTATCTTATCCGATAACCGGGCTAGGAGAGAGGTCTTTGGTAGCAATTCCGATCTTCAGCTCGAAGATAGGCCAGTAGCGGCAAAAACCGGGACCACCGATAGCTACACTGATGCTTGGACGATGGGCTTCACTCCACAGTATACAGTTGGGGTCTGGGTCGGGAATAATGATCATTCAAAGATGCGTTACGTACCGGGGCTTGAGGGGGCGGCCCCAATCTGGAATGAGATAATGAATGATATCCATGCGGGACTAAAAAAAGAAAACTTCAAAAAACCAAAAGGTCTTTCTGAGGTTTGGATCAACCCCTACACAGGAAAAGAGGCTACTTATCATGGAGGGTCTAATATCCTCGAATACTTTATTCCGGGCACCGAGCCAAAAGATAATCCAGATACTTCGTATTTAAATGTTTTTAGGTAAAACTTTACAAATAATTTTTAAGGGTGATATAATCTAGTTATGTCCGGAGGGAAGAAAAACAAAGTCCTAATAGTTGAAGATGATAAGGCCCTTCTTGATCTATATGACAAGAAGTTCTCTCATTGTGGCTATGAGGTTATAAGGGCTGAGGATGGACAAGAGGGGGTTGAGAAGGCAGAGAAGTCAAATCCTGATGTAATCCTCCTTGATATTATGCTTCCTGTCATGAATGGTTTTGAGGTTTTAAAGAAACTTGGGAAGAATGGGGTCCTTGAGAAGACCCCTGTTGTTATCCTCTCTAATTATGGGGAGACCAAGAACATCACCGAAGGGCTTGTCTCTGGTGCAGTTGAGTACCTTATAAAAGTAGAGCATACCCCGGAAGAGGTCGTCAATATTGTCGAAGATGCCCTATCCGAAAAAGAGAGCCTAATCGGCAAAGCCTTTAAAGAAAGTGCATAGTATACAAATCTGGCCTTACTAATTTAGCGATATTAACGTCAAAGTAGTGACGTTAATTTTATATACTCATGATGTGAAAAATAGTTTGCTTTCCAAGGTTCTCATTATCGATGACGATGATACTTTTTTTAATGTCTTAAAACCAAGGCTCGATAAAAGGGGAGTTTTCTTGATTAGGGCCCGGGATGGTGAAGAAGGTATTAGAAGGGCCAGGATTGAGGAGCCCGAGCTCATAATCACCGATATTGTAATGCCACGTCTTAATGGCTTTGATTTAATCAAGGCCCTAAAACAGAGCTCAATTACAAGGGACCGGAAATATATTATTCTTTCCGATTATGGTGAAAAGAGATTTGTTGAAAATTATGAATTTTTAAATTCCTTGGGGATCTGTAAATATTTGATAAAATCAAACTATACCCCAATAGAGATTGTAAATGAGGTTATAGAAACGCTTAAGTCATGACAAAAAGGACCGTAAACGCGATTATCCTTTCCCGTAAAAACATAGGTGAGGCCGATCGGCTCCTTTCGGCCCTCTCAGAGGAAGAGGGAAAGTTGAAGATTATAGTACGAGGCGCCAGAAAGATAAAAAGTAAGCTGGCTTGCCACGTGGAGCCTTTTAGTATTGGAAAGTTCTACTTAATTCGAGGTAAAACCTTCGATGTACTCGCCGGGGCTGAGAGCTCCTTCTCGGGCGAGGCCCTTACAAAAGATATCGAACTCTATAAAGATGCTTCATATATCTGCGAACTAACCGATCTTTTGGTAGAGGAGGAAAAGATTGAAGTTATCTATCGCTTACTCGCTGAGGTTCTAACTGTCTTGCCAAGGGTAAGTGGTGCGAGGCGGGAGCTTCTACTTCATTACTTTGAATACAATCTCCTATCATCTCTTGGGTATGAGCCAAACTTCTATGAATGTTATCGTTGTCATGGTAAGTTAGCCGAAGAATCCTACTATTATGGTGATTTTGAAGGAGTTACCTGTAGTAAGTGTAGGGGTGGCAAGAAGAGGATAGAGTTAAATACCTTAAAGATATTAAGACAAATAGACAGAGGCAAGGCGGAAGACATTCTTAAAATAAAGGCCAGTAAAAAGATAAACGAATCATTAAAAGAGATTATTAACCCTTATCTTTATGATATACTACCGAGAAGACTAAAGTCTTATGAACTATAGTTATGAAAAGAAAAGATAACATCAAGAAGAAGGCAAGCCTCTCATGGAGCCTCACAGACTACAAAGAGCTCTGCGAAGAACCTCCCGAATGTCTCTATTTTGGGAAAACAGAAGGGGAAAGTCTGTCAGCAACCGAGGTTGAAGCTTGGGTTCAGGATGCAGCTAAATCCCTTCTTGTTATCTCTGAAGAGTATCCCAAAAAGTTTAATGAGCAATACGAATATTTTCTTCTTGACTTGGAATATCTACGTTCGCTTGGTAAAATAACCGAAGAAGAATACGAAGAATTAATTAAAAGAGAGAACTTAACCCAAAGTGGCCAAGAATAACGAAAACGAATTAATGGAGAAGGTCGTTTCACTCGCAAAGAGGCGCGGCTTTGTATATCCATCATCTGAGATTTATGGGGGGTTCGCAAGCGCCTATACCTATGGACCATACGGAACCGAACTCAAGAATAATATCAAAGGCCTTTGGTGGAAAATGTTTGTTCAGGAGAGGGAAGACATTGTAGGGCTTGATGGCCCAATACTTTTAAATCCTAAAGTTTGGGAGGCCTCAGGGCACACAAAAAGCTTTAATGATGCACTAGTAGATTGTAAGGAATGTAAGGCAAGGTTCAGGGCCGATCAACTAATAGAGGATGCAACTGGCAAAGACCTCGAGGGTGATATTGAAGCAATGAACAAAGAGCTTACAAAGAAGAACGCAGTTAATTGTCCCGAATGCGGTAAATCTAATTGGACCAACGCCCGATATATTACCGGAATGTTTAAAACGGAAATGAACGGTTTCACGGGAGATGTTTATCTAAGGCCCGAAACGGCCGGAGCTATCTTTGTCGAATACAAACAAGTCCTTGATTCGATGCGAGTTAGGGTGCCTTTTGGGATTGCTCAAATTGGAAAGGCTTTCCGTAATGAGATTGTTACTGGTAACTTTATCTTTAGAGTTCGGGAATTTGAGCAAATGGAGATAGAATATTTTATTCATCCCAAAACAAAGTGGGAACCTCTTTTTGAAAAATGGCTTAAACAGCAAGAGTCTTTTGCAATGGCTCTTGGTGCAAAAAAGAAGGACCTAAGACGATATGAGCATCCTAAGAAGAAACTTTCACATTATTCTAAGAAAACGGTGGATCTAGAATATAACTTCCCTTTTAAGTTTACAGAGCTATTTGGGCTTGCGCATCGGTCTGATTTTGATCTTACCTCACACCAGAAGGCTTCTGGAGCCGACCTTTCATTCAAAGACCCCATAACCGGCGAAAATTATCTACCACATGTACTTGAGCCAACATTTGGACTCGATCGCTCTATTCTTGTGGCCCTCTCTGCGGCCTATACCGAAGAGAAGGTGGGTGATGAGACAAGAACAGTGATGAAGTTTCCTAAAAATCTTGCTCCAATTAAAGTAGCAGTTTTCCCTCTTCTTAAAAATAAGCCTAAGCTCGTCAAGAAAGCTAGGGAAATATTTGATTCACTTAAGTCTGACTATATGTGTGAATTTGATGATAATGGGAACATTGGCAAACGCTATCGAAGGCAGGATGAGATCGGGACACCATTATGTGTAACGGTCGATTTTGACACCCTAGACGACGATACGGTAACGGTCAGAGACAGAGATACAATGAAGCAGACAAGGGTTAAGATAAAAGAGCTTAAGGATTACATAAAAAAGAACTAATCGCATAAATATTATTGACAGGAGGCTTGCCGGCGGGTAAAATGTCTTAGTATATTATTTGCCGAAAAGGAACAAAATGGACGAGAAAATGTATTTAACAAAAGAGGGACACGAAAAACTCAAGACAGAACTTGACGGTCTTTTGGGAAGCGAAAGAAAAGCAGTAGCGGCAAGAATTAAAGCTGCGAAAGAGCATGGAGATCTTTCGGAAAACTCTGAATATTCAGATGCAAAAGAACAGCAGTCGTTTGTTGAAGGTCGGATTATAGAGTTGGAACATATTTTAAAGAATGCCGAACTTATCGATGAGGATCATGCTAATTGTTCTCAAGTTAATCTTGGTTGTACTGTTCATCTAGAAAGTTCAAGTAAAGACCTTAAGTACAAAATAGTAGGTAAGGTAGAGGCAGATCCAGAAAAGGGTCTTATCTCAAACGAATCTCCAATTGGGAGAGCTTTAATGGGTAAGAAGAAGGGAGACGAGGTGGAAGTCTCCGTGCCGGCTGGTTTAAACAAATACAAGATCAAGAAAGTGGTCTGAGAGAGATAGAAAAACTGGGAAAGCTCCCAGTTTTTTGATACCTAACCCTTTATAATCCACTCTTTATCAACTATACTATTATTATGCTTTGGACAGAGGAATTAACAAAACACTTTAAGGGTGCCAAGAAGGAGCTTTGGGTGGATGATATGGCCACCCCATCAGGAAAGCCTCATGTTGGCACATTTCGGGGTGCCATAATTCATGATGTAGCAGCAAAGGCCCTAAGGAGCGCTGGGCTTAAAGCCAAATACACCTTCTTTTCTAATGATTTTGATCCAATGGATGGGATGCCAAGCTATTTAGATGAGAAAAAGTATCGAGAGTATATGGGTAAGCCCTTCTTTATGATACCAGCCCCTAACGGAAAAGGTTCTCTCGGAGACTACTTTATAGCCGAGCTATATGAAATGATGAAAGGCTTAGGGTGTGATTTTAAGCCTATGAAAGACTCGGAAGGTTACAAAAACGGGGATTATGATGAAGTAATTAGGACGGTTCTTGATAATGCTGATGCGATAAGAAAGATATATAAAGAAGTAGCTGGAAGTGATAAGGGAAATGACTGGATCCCTTTTAATCCAATTTGTGAGAAATGCGGGAAGATTGGGACCACCAGGGCCTATGCCTGGGATGGTAAAGAGGTTAGCTACAAATGTGAAGAGGATATGGTAGATTGGGCCAAAGGTTGTGGGTATGAAGGCAAGGTAAGCCCTTTTGGTGGTACTGGGAAGCTACCTTGGAAGGTAGAGTGGCCGGCTAAGTTTGCGGCCCTTGGGATAGATGTTGAGGGTGAGGGGAAGGACCATTCAAGCGCCGGGGGCTCACGGGATTTAGCTAATGTTTTATGCAAAAAAGTATTTAAAGTCGAGTCGCCCTATGACCTTCCATACGAACACATTATTTTTAAGGGTAAAAAGATGAGTAAGTCAAAAGGAGTTGGTATTTCAGCTAAAGATGTTTATGAGTCACTCCCTCCAGAACTTATTCGCTTTATAATGATCAGAAACATTAACCGGGTTATAGATCTTGATCTTGATGGGATGGTTATCGCAAGCATTTACGATGAGTATGACCGGGCCCATAAAGCATATATGAAAGAAATTGACTTTCCTGATCTTGCAAAGGTATTTGAGCTTTCTCAAATAAAGAGCAAGTTCAATAACGGCTATAAGATGAAGTTTACCAAAGTAGCCCATGCTATCCAGATTCCAAATGCAGATATCGATAAGATGGCCGAGGAAGAAAAAGGAAGTAAGCTTAATGAGCTTGAAAAGACAGAGCTTAAGGAGCGGGTTAAGTATGCTCAAGTTTGGCTCGATAAGTTTGCCCCAGATACATTCAAATTTGATGTAAAGGAGAAGTTACCAAAAGTCGAGTTAACCGAAAATCAAAAGGGAGTCATAGAGGCTCTTGCCAAGAAATTTGCAAGTAGGAAGGAATGGAACGGGGAAGAGCTACAAAAGGAGATATTTAATCTCAAGGACGAGCTTAAAGTAGAACCAAAAGAGATATTTAGTGCAATTTATCAGTTGTTTATAGGGAAGGACTCAGGGCCACAGGCAGGTTTTCTTCTTGCAAGCCTAGATTATGAATTTGTTAAAAAGAGATTAGAGTTGAAATAGGTTCAAGTGCGGCTTGGCTCGCCAAGTAGAACACATACGAAATAGGCCGATTATATCGGTCTATTTATATTAATGACGCAAAATATTTATTTGCTAAGTACTTTTTATGATAGAATTTAAGTATGAATTTAACGTTTAAAAATGATGTTTTAAAAGTACTTACCACCACCAAGCCATTTGTAGAAGCGCCTAAACATGTACAGTTTGATTATCAAGCGCTAGATGAACTTTCCGAGAAAGTAAAGACTCGGATAGATGCTACCCTTCCAGAAAGAGATGAGGAATTTTTTAGTCTGGGCGATTATGAAAAAGATGTCCAAGTAGTCTTTTTAGAGAATGTGGTGAATTTTTGTTTTTGGTCAGAAGAAGGCAAAGAAAAGTGGAAGGTAGAATATAACGGCGCAGAGGATGATGGTGCTTCGGCACTGAGATTGGTATTTGAGAGGGCTATAGGTGAGGGCGTGCCAATTTTAGATGCAGAATATTTAAGCCGACTTACTATAGATCAAGTTCGGGATATTTTTCGACCATCCAATGGCGCTGAAATACCATTGATAGAAAAGAGACACGAAAATCTAGTTGAGGCCGGGAAGGTTTTATTAAAAAAGTATGATGGCTATTATTCAAATCTTTTAAAGGATTCAAATTATGATGCGATTTTGATTACAAGGGCTACGATCGAAAATTTCAAATCTTTTAATGATTCGTACAAAGGAGTTAATTTCTATAAAAGGGCCCAGCTGAATGCATTTGATATTGCCCAGATCCTTTCTGACAACAAGATTACAAACACGGAATCGCTAACGGCAATGGCTGATTACAAGCTTCCTCAGTTATTGAGGTTTATGGGCGTACTAAAATATTCTGATGAGCTCGCCAGCAAGGTTGATAATTGGGAATTAATAGAATCTGGCTCGATAGAAGAGATTGAAATCCGTTCTGCAACAATATGGGCTACAGAATTGATTAGCCAAGAATTAAGAATATCGGCTGGACTAGCAGATAGAGCAATTTGGTGGTTGTCATGTGAGCTTGATATTGAGCAACCTTATCACCGTACATATTCTATCTACTACTGAGCTGGCTCCTGCGCTTCTCGGCTCGCCAAATATTAAGGGAACACTATTTGCATAAGCCACACATCATAACTAATATCCAATATTCCTAAGTTGTATACTATTAATTTGTGAAATATAACATACTATATATACGTACTACTATTGTATAAATAGTACAGGTGACGATCCCGTAAAAAGGATACAGTCCAAAGGAGGCCGCCAATCTGCCTCCTTGCAATCATCCGAAACGATTAAATCCCCCTAAAATATAGAAAAAGAGCCTTTCCCTCGGGCTCTTTTTCTTCTTATCACCCTCACATATCCTTTATTTCCCATCCTCTATAAGGTATAATTCAATTTATGTTAGATATAAAGTATATAAGGGAAAATAAGGAAGCTGTTAAGAAGGGGGCCGAGGCTAAAGGTTATGATGTTGACCTCGAAAAACTCCTTAAAGTAGATGACAAACGCACAAAGCTAATCGAGAAACGCGATAAACTCAGAAGTCAGCTTAAGTTTGAAGGGAAACCGAGTAAGGAGCAGCTCACAAAGGCAAAAAAGATTAAGAAGGAGCTGCAAGCGGTAGAAGAAGAATATAATAAAATTGAAAAAGAATGGTATCACTTAATGCTTCTTGTACCAAGTATTCCTTCAAACGAATCTCCAGTTGGGGATGAGAGCAAGAATAAGGTTATCAAAACCGTGGGAAAAGCTCCTGAAAAGAAGACTGTTCCAAAAGACCACGTAGAGCTAGGTGACGCTTTAGACCTCTTAGATATTGAAAGAGGGGTTAAGATTGGCGGAACGCGTTCATACATCCTAGAGAATCAACTAGTAGTTCTTGAACAAGCTCTTTTGAGACTTGCACTAGATACTGTTATCAAGGAGGGGTTTCGGGTAATGAATGTACCGGTACTTGTGAAGGAAGAGGCGTTGGTGGGGTCAGGTTTTTTCCCATTCGGAAAGGAAGATGTTTATGAAGTTGATGAGGGCCTTTATTTAGTTGGCACCTCAGAAGCATCACTGATATACCTTCATTCTGGCGAAATTTTAAATGAATTTGAGCTACCCAAGTTGCTTTCCGGGATTTCTGCTTGTTTTAGACGTGAGGTCGGAACTTATGGAAAGGATAATCGAGGCATTATTAGGGTTCACCAATTTAATAAAGTAGAGCAGGTGGTTCTTTGCAAGGAATCAGAGTGGAAAAAATCATTTGATTTCATACTTAATATAGCCGAATCAATCGTAAGAGGACTCGAATTACCTTATAGGATTGTAAATGTTGCCACGCGTGATATGGGAGCTAAGAATATTTACCAAAATGATATCGAAGTATGGTTCCCTTCACAAAATAAATATAGGGAGACCCATAGCTGTTCTTATCTGGGCGACTTCCAGTCAAGAAGAGCAAATATTAAGTATCGAGACGATGATGGTGATAAACATTTTGTACATACTCTAAACAACACTGCTGTTGCTACCCCCCGTATTCTTGCCGCTTGTCTTGAAAACTGGCAGCAAAAAGACGGTTCCATCACGATACCAAAGGCTCTTCAAAAATATACTCACTTTAAGGTGATTAAATGAGAGAAACCCTAGGTCAGACATCAGAAGAGATGCTCAATACTGAGGGAGCGCTTGATGAGCCTTTAATCGAAGAGTTATTAAGATATCATCGGGAAGATATTAGCGGAATGTACAAAGAGGAGAGAGAGAATTATCTGAAGCACGTTGAGGGTATGGCCCTTGGGAAGAATAATGAACAGGCCGAGGTGAGAGTTGCAGCAAGAAGATTTTTAGATACATTAAAGAGAGGAGAGGCATGAAATTTAACATCAGAGCAATACATTTTGATTTAACGGATGAGCTACGAGATTATGTGGCTGAGAAAATCGGCAAACTCGATACTTACTACAAGAACATAATAATGGCCGATATTGCAATCGAGAACCACGAGTCTGAAGCGAAAGACAAATATCACTACATTGCAAAAGTAAAACTCTCCGTTCCTGGTAAGGATATTTTTGCAGATGGTACTGGGTCTGATGAATATGCAGCGATTGATAACGTTGAAGGGAAGCTTAAGGTCCAGATAGATAAGCTTAAAGGGAAGCAGAATAAGGGAAAACTAGACGAATTTCAGAGTATGATTAGAAATTTTTTCGGTAAGTAGTATAATAAAGCCGATATTCAGGAGATTTTGTGTCTATATTAGATAAAATACTTGGTAATCCAAACGATAAAGAGCTTGCAAAGATTCAACCCTTTGTTGATGAGGTAAATAGCCTCGAGGATAAGGTTGGTAAGCTTTCTGATTCTGGGGTTAGGGCCCGCTATCAAGAGATTAAAAAAGAGGTAGAAGAAAAACTCAAAAAAGAAGAGAATAAATTTGATGATAAGGCCTCTGAGAAGAAAATCACTCTCGATATATTAAATACATATGCACCTGAAGTTTTTGCCCTTACTCGTGAAGCCGCTAAAAGGACTATTGGCCAAAGGCATTATGATGTTCAGTTAATTGGCGGTTACGTCTTACACCAAGGGAAAATAGCCGAGATGAAGACTGGAGAAGGTAAAACCCTCTCTTCTACTCTCGCAGTCTCTTTAAATGCCCTTACTGGTAAGGGGGTTCATGTTGTGACTGTTAACGATTATCTTGCCCGGCGTGATTGTGGCTGGATGGGACAGATTTATGACTTTTTGGGCCTCTCGGTTGCGACAATCATTCATGATGCGGCTCTTTTGTATGATAAGGGGTATGAAAATGAGGAATCACTTGACGAAAAGACGGAACCCCTAAGACCAGTTACTAGAAAAGAAGCATATAATGCCGATGTTACTTATGGGACTAATAATGAATTTGGGTTTGATTATCTTCGGGATAATATGGCCCAAAGCAGGGAAAGGATGGTCCAAAGAGACCTTAGCTTTGCGATTGTTGACGAGGTAGACTCAATCCTTATTGATGAAGCCCGTACCCCCCTTATCATCTCGGCTCCCGCTGAAGAGGCGACCGAGAAGTATTATGAGTTTGCCAAAATGGTCAAAAGCCTTAAAAAGGACAAGGACTATATCGTAGATGAGAAGGATAAAGCGGCCACCCTTACTGATGATGGTATCACCTATATGGAGAAGCTTCTTGGGGTCGAAAATATCTATGAGGACTTCGGGATCGAAAATGTTCATCATATCGAACAAGCCTTAAAGGCTCACGCCCTATTTAAAAAAGATAAGGATTATGTTGTTCGGGATGGCGAGATCATAATCGTTGATGAGTTTACCGGAAGGTTGATGGAAGGGAGACGTTACTCCGAAGGGCTACACCAGGCCATTGAGGCTAAAGAAGGGGTTGAGATAAAAAGGGAGTCGATTACTCTTGCGACCATTTCCTTTCAGAACTATTTCAGGCTTTACACTAAACTTGCCGGTATGACAGGTACCGCTGTAACCGAAGCCGAAGAATTCCATAAGATATATGAACTTGATGTTATCGTTATCCCGACCAATAAACCACTTGTTAGGGATGATTTGGGAGATGTTATCTACAAGAATGAAAGAGCCAAATTTAATGCTGTTGTGGCAGATATCAAGGAGAGAAACGAAAAGGGGCAGCCGGTCCTTGTAGGTACGGTCTCAATCGAAAAAAATGAAATCCTCTCAGACCTTCTAAAACGAGAGGGAATTAAGCACGAGATACTAAACGCCAAGAATCACGAAAAGGAGGCGATGATAATCGAAAAGGCCGGTCAAAAAGGGGCCGTAACCGTGGCTACGAACATGGCGGGGCGTGGTACCGACATCATCCTCGGCAAAGAGGTACCAAAGCTTGGAGGGTTACATGTAATAGGTACCGAAAGGCATGAATCACGCAGAATCGATAACCAGCTTCGGGGCCGAGCCGGAAGACAGGGTGATTCTGGCTCAACCCAGTTCTTTGTCTCGCTTGAAGATGATTTGATGCGTATCTTTGGGTCAGACAGGGTTAGTGCAATGATGGAGACCCTTAAGCTTCCTGAGGATACACCGATTCAGCATAAGCTAATATCACGTTCACTCGAGCAAGCTCAGAAAAGGGTAGAATCCCAGAACTTTGACATCAGAAAACACCTAGTGGAGTATGATGATGTCGCGAACAAACAGCGGGAGTTTATATATGACAAAAGAAGGGAGATCCTTGATAAGGATAACCTAAAAGATGAGATTCTTAATTTTTACCTAGAAGAGTCAGAAGACCTTGTTAATTCTCTTGTTTCGGTCGAAACAGAAGAGCTTGATCACGAAAAGCTTGTCGGAAGAATAAAAGGAATCTTAAACATTGATAAAAAGACCGAAAGCTTAATTGAGAAGGCAGAACCGGATGAGGCTAAAAAGATCCTAAAAGAACTATTTACAGCCGCCTATGCGCAAAAAGAGAAGGAACTTACGGGAGAGATGACTCGAATGCTTGAACGGGCAGTATATCTAAGAACAATCGATATGCTTTGGGTAGACCATATCGATGCCCTAACAAGGCTAAGGGAGGGGATTGGTCTTCGGGGTTATGGCCAAAAGGACCCTCTAGTTGAATACAAGAATGAAGCCTATATCATGTTTCAGAAACTATTAGGCGGCATTAGAGGAGAGGTTGTAAACACCTTCTTTAAAGTTACAATCACTCAGAATACAGAGGGCAAAAAGACAACCGAGAAGCAACTACCAAAGGCGGATAACCCAATTGCCAAAGAGGCCGAAAAAGAATCTCAGGCAAAAAGCACGACAGGTAAAGTAAAAAAAGTTGGTCGTAATGACCCTTGCCCTTGTGGGAGTGGTAAAAAGTACAAGAAATGCCATGGGAGGAATGTTTGATGGACGTAACTCTACCACTCGTACTCTCAACTGGGATCCTAGATAGCCTTAACCCTTGCGCCATCTCTCTCCTTCTTATCTACATTGCTCTTCTGTTTACTCTAGGTAAGACCAGAAAAGAGATAATGGGCTTTGGCGTCTTCTATATCGCGGCTGTCTATGTTACTTATTTTTTACTTGGGATTGGGCTTCTTAAGACCTTTGTCTTCTTTGGAACACCGAACATCATCCTAAGGGGAGGGGCAATCCTCGCTATAATCTTTGGGATACTTAATATAAAGGAGTATTTTTGGCCAGATTTACCACCCCATATTAAGATGCCCTACTCGGTCCGTCAAAAGGCAAATGATATTGCCTACAAGGCCACTATACCAGCCGCCATTACACTTGGGGTCTTGATAGGAATAACCGAATTCCCATGCTCTGGAGCGGTATATATTACGATTTTAAGCTATCTTCAGGCTAAAGAGACCTTTGCTTCGGGTATTTTTTACCTTGCACTATATAATCTTATGTTTGTCCTTCCCCTGATTGTGATCTATCTCGTGGCGACCAATAGGGTGGTAGTTGAAAAGATAATCAATAAGCAAGAACAATTTGGTCGAAAGATGCATCTTGTATTGGCTGGGCTCATGATCATTCTTGGTGCCGCAATTTTGCTTTGGTTCTCTTAAAGTTTGTACATTTTAACGATAAAGTTAATGACGCTTAAGCGTAAAATACAAATACGCTAAAAAAATACGGCTCTCTAACTTTCAGCGGGGTAAATCCGTGCTCAGCTAAGCACGAAAAACTTGTAGCAACAAGTTTTTAGATGAAAGTAGTACATTTGGTTTTAGAATTACATAAATAAAAGTGCTAGGCTCTTA
>JAQVJW010000011.1 GCA_028694925.1 Patescibacteria group bacterium
TCTCTATCTTTGGGATCTGGGCCTTTGTATTTGCAACTGGGCTTTCGGCCTCGGTCGTTCGGGCGGCGATTATGGGTTCATTACTTCTTCTTGCCGGAAAGATAGGTCGGAAATCAAGTGCCTTTAACGCTATTCTTGTGGCCTCATCAGTGATGGTCTTTTTAAATCCTAGTATCTTAATCTATGATGTTGGTTTTCAGCTTTCTTTTGCGGCTGTTATTGGGATTATCTATTTGGCACCTCATCTTGAGAAACCTTTCGTAATCTTCGGTAAAGGTCTTTCCACTATAATGGCGGGAACAATTGCAGCACAACTCCTGACAATTCCGATTATTAGTTACCATTTTGGGAGAGTCTCTTTAATCTCACTCCTTGCAAACATCCTTATCCTTCCTTTTGTGCCTATCCTGATGCTCCTTGGGTTTTTGGTTGCGACTATTGGCCTTACCTCACTTTGGCTTGCCTCACTTCTTGCTTTTATCCCTTGGGTCCTTCTTTCATATTTTTTTCTTGTGGCCCGGGAACTTGGCTCTTTAAGTTTTGCCGAGGCGACTTATGAGATGTCTTTTTTCACCGCCGTAGCTATCTATCTAATACTCTTTGAAGTGATATATATTTTCGGAAGGAGGGCCAAGGTTGCCAAAGAAATTCACTAAAGATTTAGCAATCTATATCTTTGCCGCTTTTATCATCTTCCTTGGCTCGGGCCTTCTGAGGGATAATAACGCGGTCAAAGATGAGGTAGGGAGCGAAGCTACTGTTCACTTTCTTGATGTGGGGCAAGGGGATGCTACCCTTGTAATGCTTCCGGATGATTATCAGGTCCTTGTCGATGGGGGACCAGACAAGAGCATTCTGACGGAGCTTGGTGATGTGATGCCATATTATGATAAAAAGATAGAGGCGGTCTTTCTTTCACATCCTCATGCAGACCACTTAGCGGGGCTAAACTACGTTCTTGATCGATATCAGGTAGATACCATATATCTAAATGGTATCTCAAGTGATACACCTGACTTTGAAGCTTTCCTTGCTCGGATCAAGGATCAAAAATTACGAACGCAGTTTGTCTATAAGGGAGATAATCTAAATTTAAATGAGGCCGAAGTTCAAGTTATTTGGCCCAAGAAAGAGACGGTAACAAGCTATGATGCTAATGACACCTCCCTTATCTTTTACCTTGATTTTGGTGAGAACAGCATCCTCTTTACCGGAGACGCTTCCGCCAAGGTTCAAGAAAAATTAAAAGAGGATTTAAGAGAGGTAGATATCCTTAAGGTCTCTCATCACGGTTCGGGGACGGGAACTTCAAAAGAACTGCTTCAAGCTCTCAGACCTCAATATGCTGTCATCTCTTCTGGTGAGGGGAATCGCTTCGGTCATCCCGCAAGTGATATCCTTGCGATGCTTTCCCATGTGAACCTCTTTCGAACCGATCAGGATGGTACAGCCTCCTTTAAACTTACCGGAAAAGATGTTTTTGTTTACTAAATCTGGTACAATAACTATATGCGAAGGGGGAATTCGTGGGTCCGTTACTTTGGGCTCGCTATCGTTCTATACATGGTCTTTACAGTCGGTCGTTTAGCATACCGGAATTATGAGCTTAATATGCAAGAAGAGAATCTAAGGACGGATATAGCGAGCCTTGAGAATGAGATCCAAGAGCTCAATAATCAGATAGTATATTTTCAGTCCGATGCCTATAAGGAGAAGATGATTCGGGCGAAGCTTGGGATGAAAAAGGAAGGTGAGGAAGTGGTCGTAATTACTCCAAGCCCAGAGGCCGAAGAGGTTACAGTAACAGATGAAGAGGAAAATAGGACAAATCCAGAGCGCTGGCTTTCCTACCTATTCCCAGGTTAATATCTAAGCTTCCTATATATACATATAAAAAGGGGTTGAAACATAAGCAGGGGTTAGTGGTATAATGCTAGTAACAGAAATGGGGGAATTATCGCGAGGGTGAGTAAAAAGAAAAATAATATCTTCTATAAGCTTGGTAGAGCAGTCGCTAAAGCTCGAATTTCGTATCGGGAAGGCTTGTATTCTCTCCACTTAAAGCAACGTTATCTTCATGATGTGACTTATGAGAAGGGCGGCTGGTACAAGTCCTGGACCGATAAGAAGTATTCGAATGCCGTTCATAAGGCAGTGCTTGTTTCTTTTATCTTTTCTTTTGCCTTCTTCTCGGTGATTCAGTCAATTTTTCCGTTCTTTAACTTGGGGAGGCCGACTGAAGTATTGGCTGGTACCACTCAAAAAGTATGGGATACTTTGGCGGATTTTACAAATAATGATGGTATTACCGAAAACGTCACTAGTGAAAATGTGGACTTAAATAACGGTAATCCAAGGCTATCTACTACCCCTGGCGAAAGCACCCAAAACAATACTGCTCAATTTGACACCCATACTAAGAGCAATACCTCGGTGGGCACAGATACTATTTATCTTTTAAAACCAATTGGTGCAACTTGTTCATTGGCTTCGGAGTGTGCTACAGGAGCTTGCAATGGAACATGCTTTAATCCTTGGATTGCTGGAAGAGCAGGTACTGCCTTGGCTGGTAAATATATTTATTACCAAAATCTTTCTTCTGATTATGTATGGAAAACCTCGCAATCTTCTTGTATCTCCCCCCAATGTACCACAGGCCTTGATTCTAATTATCCGAGCAACTATTCATTGGTCTCCTCAAATACAGTTGACTTCTCACTCTACACAGCTCGTAACGCCTGTAAAAATATTGGTGGACGATTGCCTTATATGCATGAGCTTCTTGAAATTTATGCAGGCCGAGCTACATATGGAAATAACTTTGGGCTGAGTCGTTATTGGTCCGGTACAGAAAGTAGTAGTACCTACGCTTACAGTGTGTATTTTGATGGTGGCTTACTTCGTTCCAACCCAAAAGATGGTACCAATACAATTCGTTGCGTTAAATAGGGTTATAAGCTATGAAAGAAAATAATATAATAGATAAATTAAGAAAGTCAGTAGAGGTCTTTGGAATTCTCTTTGGGATAATGTTTGTTAGCTTAGTTTTTTCTAGCAACGCTTCAGCAGCCTGTCCAACAGATCCAACTACAGCAACCAATACTGGCACTTCTACTTCGGGAGTGATAGACAATGTGGAACCGGTTCTCTATACAACCGTTAACTTGACTGCTACAACACCGTCGGATACTTGCGTGGGCATTAGAGTTCGCTCAGGTAATACTATTATACCCGATGGTACCTGGCAAACATGGAGTGGTTTATTGTCGGACGGTGACGAGATTTCAGCCTATTCCGGTAGGTATGTCCAATACCAGTTAGTATTTGGTTCTGATGATATCAATAATGTCCCAAGTATTTCTTCGGTAACCATTAATCACGCCGTTTTCGACTCTCCGGCTACGCTCGGATCACCCAGTGCTTCCTCAATCGGGTTGAGAGCGGATACGGGTACAGATGCACTTTCAAAAGCCGTATCACTTTCCTGGGATGCAACCACAGATGCCTCGGGTCAAAAAGTTCTCTTTAAGGTAAGGGCTGGTGATTCTCAGGCAGAGCTTGATGACAATATTTGTTATGGTCCAGGCACGGGTGCTGAAGGTTCAGGGCTTGATGATGGGTGTGCTGATTGGTCTACTGCTGGAAAGTTCTTTTCTCAAATATACGGTGAGTCGAATTCCTCCAATGCCATTGATACCGCTATCTCAAACAAAAGATATATTGAAGTATTGGTTCGTCTTGAATCAAGTGGATCAAATACCCCAGTTCTAAATGAAGTTACCCTCACTTATGATACCCTTGAAGCTCCAGACCCAAATACTATAAAACTAACTAAATCAGATGACTCTACTATTTATCTCGCAGATGGTAACCCCGTAACCGTAGGACTGGCTGGTGGCTACACCAGTGAAAGTGGCATCAAGATAGCCACAAGTACAGCTATCACTTGTGAAGATTGTACTTCAGATAACCGAGTCCTTGAAGTAGAAGTTCAACCAGTAGGAGATGTTTTTACTGATACTGCTACCGAAACAGGCTCGATAGATAATGTTAACTATCTCTCTGCCGCCACCATCTCTGGCCTTTCTCCTGGGCAGTACCATCTTCAGTATCGTGCCTCTGATGGTCAAGGTAGACAAACTGCTTGGACCTCCTATGGTAACAATGCCGAAGATATAGCTGACTTTACGGTTGAACAAACCCCACCAACTATTACAACCTTTACCATAAACTCCGGAAGTGAGTATACTTCTTCTAATCTTGTAACCTTAAACATTGAAGCCAGTGATGCCGGCTCTAAACTTGGCAAGATTTATGCTAGTAACAACGGGACCGATTGGACAGATGTTACGACCCAAGTCACTAACTTTATCGGACAAGCTTCTTTTAGCGGCAATATCGAAAGTTGGGACATCGGCACTGGTGATGGTGCGAAGGATGTTTATGTGAAAGTAGAGGATAATGGGGGGAATACTTCTGGAACATGGACAGAGACAACAGATGAGGATTTCAATCTGGGAACGTCAGATGATGTTATAACAGAAGACAATGAAATAAAATTAATTGAAAATGAATACCCCACTGCAGATCCTGAGAATCCAAATTGGTATGATGGAAGAGTGGGAACTGCAATGGAGGGTAAGCAAGTTTATAAAAACGATGAAACAGTTGATAAATATGCAACAGGAAGAATCAGTTGTAGAAATCCACAATGTGAACTGGGAATAGATTCGGGCGTACCTGCTAATTATTCACTGGTATCGCCACAGGAAAATCCAACAGTTGATTTCTCTGCCTATCCTGCGCAGGATGCTTGTAAAGCGAGAGGCGGCAGATTACCATATAAAAATGAATTGTTAGAACTGCGTGCCGCACAAGGTTCTTATGGAGGAAATTTTGCAAATGGTACTGGATATGAACATTGGAGCGCAACGGAAAATCTAACTAACTATGGACATACATTAACATTTCAAACAAATCTTTGGGGCAACTCTTTTAAGGATTATGACCAAGTATTTCGTTGTGTCCGCGATCTTATCGGACAGTTTTCTACTTCCGGCACCTTCACTTCCCAAGTTCATAATTCTGGCCAACAAACCACTAACCTTGGCACCGTTACTTTTAACACCGAAACCCCAGAAGGCACAGCCATTGTTGTCTCTGCCCGTGCCGGTAATACCGCCACCCCAGACGGTACTTGGACAGACTGGCAAGCTCTAACTTCTGGTCAAGACGCTCCAGCCGCACTTGATAATCATCAATACCTTCAGTACAAAGCCGAACTAACTGGAGATGGCACAGCGACCCCAACCCTTTATGACATCTCCTTTGAATCAGCCTCGGGTTCCTCCATCACCCTCGACACCGCTCCTCCTTCTGCCTTCGACCTTTCTACTCCTTCCTCTGGCACCTGGTCTCAAGACGATGACCCTACCCTTTCTTGGAGTGCTTCAAGTGATGAGAACTCCTATGTCTATGACCTATATATCGACGATGAACTAGATACCGCAGACATCGATAGTGGTACTACCTCAATCACCCCAACCACCCCCTTTACAGAAGCCAACCATACCTGGTATATCGTGGCTCGGGATGCGGCCGGAAACGAAACTCAAAGTACTTCTACCTTTAACTATGGTTATGATAATACTGCCCCTACTCTTGCCCTTGACCCTGGCTTTACCTTTACCGCCTCTGACTCAAATTCAGATGACATTACCCTAACTTGGAACACCTATGCTGATGATTCCGGTGACGGTTCACCGGCTACTACCTATTCTATCGAAAGACTGCGGTACTCTATCTATGATGCTAACTCCCATACCCTCATCTCTGACTGGTCAGTTGAGGATGCTGAACACTATGAACTAATTGGCAATCAAACCTCCCCATATGTAAACAGTGTCGGTGAAACAGAAGCCGATATCGAACAAGCCGTTAAATATATCTACCGGATTAAAGTTACCGATACTGCCGGGAATGTCTCTAACTGGCTCGTTTCAAACACCGGCCTTACCTCAGATGGGATCGATCCTACCAATCCTTCCGATGTTGTGGCTTCTGCCTGTGATGGCTCGGCCCCTGATCCTTGCCCTGACACTGACCCAGTAGATAGTAGTAGCAATACGGCTGGTTATTCAATGAAACTTACCTGGACCGCCTCATCTGATACTGGCTCTGGAGTTACCGGTTACAAGATCTATCGCATACCAACCAGTGATTCAAGTGTTGAGGCTAATTGGGAAGATAATGTTGTTGGTTACCTTGACGTAGACCCACCTGGTGCCCCTATCTCTACCGTTTGGTATGATAACGATACCCATAACACGGAGACATATACCGATACCTTTAACGGAGAAGAAGTAACCGTTAAGAGTGCTGCTTCCCCAAAACTCAATGACTATGTTACCTACTTTTACCGCATCACGGCTCTTGATGATTCTGGTAATGAAACAAGCATCATCACTACCTCAGGTGTCCCCCCAGTAACAACATATACTAACTGGGCCGAGGGTAGGACACTTGATGTCACCGATCCTTCAGTACCGACTAACCTTACTGTTACTCCGGTTGGAGTTGACTCACAAGAGAATGATCCCTTAACTCAGCAAATGGATATCTCCTGGGGCGCTTCAAGTGATAAGGTTCAGGAAGACCCACCTCGTACTCCAGAGTGTGTTGCTGGAACAACAGGCTGCTCTATTAAAGAATATGTTCTTGAGCAAGCTCTTGGTAACGAGAGCGGTCCAACAGAAGCTTATGCTGAAATCTACCGCGGTCCCAACCTCAACTACTCAAAAGATGGCCTTACCGAAGACACCTATTACTACTACAAAGTCAAAGCTATTGATAAAGCAGACCTTGAATCATCCTTTACCGCAGAACTTGGTGAACAAACCAAGAACTCCCAAGTTCCAACGACTCCAACCGCGGTTACAGTCGAAGCTCACGAAGGTAACCCTAACACCGATGATACTGTTGGCTATACCCTAGATATTACTTTCTCTGGCTCTCGAATCACCGGTACTGGAAACAAGGTAACTGGCTATGCGGTCTATCGTTCTACCGATAACACCCTCTTAAGAAGTGAATGGAAGTCTCTAACCCCCATAAAGACCTACACCGACCTTAATATTGCCGCAGACGTTCAAGATGGAGAGCGAAGCTTTACCGATACTGTTCCGACTGATGCTACTACCTACTACTACAAAGTAGAAGCCCTAGGTTGGAACGAATCTAACCAAGAAGTGGTTGAATCCCCTTCACTTTCGGCTATCTCACCTGATACCTTGGGTCTTGGTTGGGACACCACTCCAGATGCTACTGCACCTACACAGCCCCTCGAGGTGACTGTTAAAGATATCCATGGTGATGGAACCTCCCTCTACCGAAACATCGTTACCTGGCAGAGGCTTGATACATCGCTTGCCGCTAACAAACGTAATGGTACAGTAGACTTTGCCGAATACCGGGTTTATCGCTATACCGCAGATACAATTGACTCACCAGAACTCCTTGTGACTTACGATGACCTCTCACAGAACTATTGTGTTGATGGTATTACCTTTGCTGAGCTTCCAGAGGGGGGCACAGATTACTACTACTATGTTGTAGCGGTCGATAACGCTGACACTACTTACAAATATCCTGCTCCTAATGAAGAGACTATTGTCAACAATGTGGCTAACGTCTCAGATTATTTGACCCCAGTCTCGATTAACCCAGAGATTGCAAAACCAACTGTTAGTGGTGCTACGCCTACTAATGTTGGAGTCTCATCGGCTACTATTGAGTGGGAGACTAATCAGGATTGTGATTCTGTCGTTGAGTACAAAGTTGAGGATTCATCAGAGGTCCTTACCTCCGGTAAGAATCGCCAAACCCCAACACAAGACCACTCTGTTACCCTAAATTCTCTTGCAAAGAATGAAACCTACTATTATCGAATTATCTCTGAGAACTCACTAGGCAACGCTAGTGAGGTTCAATCAACCACCTGGCCAGAAAGCCAAAAATTCACAACCAAAGATTTTGCGATTACTCACGATAAGAAGGCCGATGTTTCGACCACTACCACAACTGCGACTATAAGGTGGAGCACTAATGTAGCGGCTGATTCGATGGTTGAGTACAAGGAAGAAGCTTCGGCCGAAAGTTCTAAGTCTTCCGGTGACCCAAACCTAACGACTACCCACACGGTCTCAGTGAACGGACTTAAGCCTTCGACCACCTATACCTACAAGATCCGCTCTGTTACGGCCGATAACTATATTGCCGATACCACCTTTGCTACCTACTCAACCAAGGCTTATGACTCTTCGCAGTTTGTTATTTCTCCTTCCGCCTCAAACATTGCCGAAGAGAATATCACTGCAACGAGCGCCAAGATAGTCTGGAATACCGCTATCGCCACCGACACCTGGGTGGATTACGGTACCGCGGCAGGTAACTACAACCAATCAACTGGAGAAGATAAGTATAATACCGTTCATGTGGTAGAGCTCAAGAACCTTACCCCAGGCACGACCTACTTCTACCGGGTTAGAGGTACCGATACAAATGGAATAGAGTATACCTCTCAAGAATACTCCTTTACCGCTGTCCTTAAGCCTGAGATCACAAACATCAAGGTTAATGTCCTAGATTCATATACCGCTCGCGTGACCTTCGATACTAATGTTTCTGCAGAGTCTGTAGTAGTTTATGGCCCTGATGGCACAACGACTCTAAGGGCCGGTTCCTCCGAATACCTCAAGAACCACAACCTAGAGCTTACGGACCTGACCGATGCTACTACCTACTCTTATTACATCGAAGTTAAAGACCAGCTTGGTAATAGTGCGAAGTCTACTACCTCGACCTTCGAAACCCCAATCGACAAAACCGGTGCCAAGGTCGAAGGGCTTAAAGTAGATATCCTCCCAATGGGAGAGAGTGATGAAACAGCCTCAGTCATTATCTCCTGGAATACCAATAAACCAACTACTACTAAGGTAGAGTATGATGAAGGAGTAGTCGGAGATACCTTTGGCTCCAGTACGATTGAAGATGAATCCCTAAATACCTCACACACCGTTATCATTAAAGAGTTAATCCCCTCTACTACCTACCGCTTTAGACTTGCAGGTAAAGATAAAAGAGAGAACCTAACCTCATCTGACTCATATACCTTTGTAACTCCCGGAAAAGAGAAATCTATCCTACAGCTCATCCTTAAATCCTTAGAAGAGACCTTCTCTTGGGTCCGGAATGTGGGGGGATTCTTTAGGGGGCTGGGCCAAAAAGTTCAATAGATAGCTAATACAAAAAAGACTCTTTGATGAGTCTTTTTTACTTGGTAGCGGCGGGTGGGCTTGAACCACCGACCTCAGGCTTATGAGTCCTGCGCTCTAACCAGCTGAGCTACGCCGCCCTAGATAATCCTTCTATCCATCCTTTTATTTTTCTTTGATGCCTCGAGCCGTTTCTAATCTTTATACGTAACGTACCATAATAATTTTCTGGGTTAAGGTATTCTTTTTTTGATTCTGATTTATATATCGCGGTTTTTGTAAATTGACTGAGTGGAATACCAGATGTTTTGGACCAATATTTTTCAATATATTTAACCCGTCCTTGATGTTTTTGGTTTATCCCCACTCTACATATAAAATCTTTATTTTTTGCTTCACAAAAGGTTTTGAACCAGATAATCATAAATTTTATCATTTTAGGGTCTGAGTTTACGATGCCCGTCACGCCAGAAGTTTTCATACCTTCACCCCAGTATATGCCCAGTCCAGCAGTGAAAAATTCCTTTTTCCCTATACCAGAGGTTTCACTAATACCTTCTTGAAGAAGTCTCTTTTCCTGCTCTTCTCTCTTGTTTCTTTGTGCCCTTGCTCCCTTTAAACAGCCCATATAACTTCCAGTAATGCGTTTTTTCTCAAGAGCCTTAATCTGACTTTTGGTAAGTTCGATATTTCTACACCACAAACTCGCCGTACTTTTTGAGATATCTAATATATCCGAGATCTCTGTTAAGCTCTTACCCTTCCTTCTTAGTGAAGTTGCTTGAATTTTTTCTTTAGACTTTGCCATCGAACCAAGGTTTTTAGTGTTTCTAACATTATAGCCTTTAGTAAGAATGATGTCAAAGTTCTTTTGGTAGCGGGGGCTGGATTCGAACCAGCGACCTTCGGGTTATGCTTACCACTACAGTTTTCACTGCTTCTTTGGAATTTGTGGTCTGGACTATCCCTTTACCCAGTTCTGGGTACCTGCCGTCTAGTCTCTACACCTTCTCATTTATGATGAACTTGGCTCGGGATTACCTCGTTAATTACTTAACAGGGGCTTCCCCGAATTTGACAGGATTCACATAAAGATTACTCTCTATGCAGCCCTTTGCAAGTTGTCTTGCACTTGAGCCCGACGAGCTACCACTGCTCCACCCCGCGTCGTAGCTTTGATATCTTAACATGTTCACTCTTTAATTTCAATCCCAAAAGGGTTAAAATAGGGGACTGACTATGGATAAAAATCTAAAGAAAGTAATAGAGAAATATGAGCTTAGTAAAAAGAAGCTCATTTTAGCTGTTTCTGGCGGGGTTGACTCAGTCGTCCTTTTAGATCTGTTTGCCTGTCTACTTCCTAAATCTAACCTTTTTGTTGCTCATGTTAATCACGGTCTTCGAAAAGAAGCGGATAAAGATGAGGCTTTTGCCTTAGATTTGGCTGGAAGTTATGGGATTAAATTCTATTCCAAGAAGCTAAAACTAGTAAAAAAGGATGAAGGGACCGCGCGCGCGGCTCGCTACGATTATCTTTTGGGGTTAAGAGATGAGCTTGGGGCAGACTACATCGTAACGGCGCATCATGCGAATGACCAACTAGAGACGATTCTTTTGAACTTAACCCGTGGGGCAGGGCCTGTCGAGCTTTGGGGGATGAAGGAGCTCTCGGGGCCTATCTTAAGGCCACTTCTTGGCAATACCCGAGAAGATATCCTTGCCTATGCCAAGAAAAAGAAGCTAAAGTATGTTCTTGATGAGACAAATAACGACACGACATATAGTCGGAACCTTATTCGTCACAAGGTAGTACCCGAGCTTCTTAGGATTAACCCTTCTTTACTTTCTGGTATCTCTAATAATTCCAAAGTAGCCGGTGAGCTACGGGAGTATCTTGATGATGAGCTTTCTCGGTACGACTCCGAGAAGGTTCTTATCAGCTCCCTTCTTTCGATGCCCCCATTTTTAGCTCGGGAACTCATTAAGAGAAATCTTCAGACCCTTATTGGTTATAAGGGGAATATCTATGCCAAGAATATTGAAGCGGTTTATGAGTTACTCACCAAAAAAGGGGAGAAGAAAACTGAGATTAAGGGGAAGGTAATCGAAAAATCAGGTAAATACCTCATTTTTGGTACCATAGAGCCAAAAAAAGAGAGAGCAAAAAGACTAGTTATTGGTCGTAAGATTATCTTTGGGGGTCATACCATTATATGTAAGCTAGATAGGAGTGCGCCCAGGGAGGATAATATTTTGCTTCCCGCCTCATTTTCTGATAAATTAAAGGTAAGAACGTGGCAATCGGGCGATAAAATCGTAACGCCTAGCGGCACCAAGAAAGTGCAAGATATCTTTACAGATGCCAAAATTCCACGGCGCAAGCGAGTTTCCTGGCCCATTGTCGTAGCAGGGGAAGAGATTCTTTGGCTCCCCTTACTAGCTTCTTCTAGGGTGGCTTATGGAGCCAAAAACAAAGTGGCTGATGATAAAAAGTATTTAACAATTGAGGTGAAATGAAAAATAAAAATAGGAATTGGGTCTATGTAGCTGGATTTATACTCCTCATGGTTCTTTTCTATTTCAGTTTCTCAGATTTTGGGACTACGGAGAACGAGGTCCCAATTTCACAAGTGGCCGAAGAGGTTAAAAATGAACGAGTAGAGTCTATTACTGTTGAGGGAACTAATGTAACGGTTAATCTTAAGGATGGCTCGACCCAAAACTCCCAAATTGCGGCCGGACAGCAAATAACCACAACCCTAAAAGACTTAGGGGCGGATCCAGCAAATATAAAACTCGATATAAAAGAAGGGGAGGACAGTTCGCTTTTTTGGGGGGTTATCTTAAACTTTGCTCCGGTTATCCTTATCATCGCTTTCTTTTGGTTCATGCTCAGACAAGCTCAAGGCTCGGCAAACCAGGCAAATATGTTTGGAAAATCGAAGGCCAAGCTTTTTGACCCCACAAAGCAGAAGATCACTTTTAAAGACGTGGCTGGTTCCGAGGAGGAGAAGCACGAGCTAACAGAGATTGTTGAATTTCTAAAGTATCCCAAGAAATTCACTGCTCTTGGGGCTAAGATCCCAAAAGGGGTCCTTCTGTTCGGCCCTCCCGGGGTCGGAAAAACCCTAATGGCGCGAGCAGTAGCCGGAGAAGCTGGGGTGCCATTCTTTTCGATCTCTGGTTCTGAGTTTGTCGAGATGTTTGTTGGGGTTGGGGCCTCGAGGGTGCGCGATATGTTCGCCAGAGCCAAAAAGAATGCTCCCTGCATTGTCTTTATTGATGAAATCGATGCCGTTGGAAGGCAAAGAGGCTCTGGGCTTGGGGGTTCGCATGATGAGCGCGAACAAACCTTAAACCAGATCCTTACAGAGATGGATGGTTTTGAGCAGGGGACTAATGTAATCGTAATGGCCGCCACAAATAGGCCAGATGTCTTAGACCCGGCCCTTCTTCGACCGGGTAGGTTCGATAGACGGATTACCCTAGATTTACCGGATATTAAAGACCGGGAAGCAATCCTTGAAGTCCACTCTAAAGGAAAGCCACTTGAGAAGAACCTAGATCTTTCGGTGGTTGCTAAAAAAACACCCGGATTTTCAGGAGCCGATCTATATAATCTAATGAATGAGGCGGCAATCCTCGCCGCACGTGAAGGGAAGAACAAGATAGGGGACAAACATATTAATGAAGCAACCGAGAAGATTCTTTTGGGTCCTGAGAAGAAATCCCGAGTTCTCTCAGAAAAAGAGAAGAAAATCACTGCCTATCACGAAGCCGGCCATGCGATTATGGGACATCTACTCCCAAATACCGATCCGATTCATAAGATTTCAATTATTTCGCGAGGGAGATCTCTCGGAGTAACTTGGAGCCTTCCGGAAGAGGACCGTAAGCTTAATTCACGCTCCGAGATGGAAGATGAGATTGCGATGATGCTTGGGGGTCGAACGGCCGAAGAGTTGATTTTTCACGAGGTAACAACTGGTGCCTCAAATGACCTTGAAAGAGCTACCAAGGTTGCTAAAGACATGGTCACCCGTTTTGGGATGAGTGAAAGGCTTGGGCCGCAAGTCTATGGTAGGCGTGATGAACTCGTATTCTTGGGCAAAGAACTTGGGGAGCATGAGAAAAACTATTCAGAAGAAGTAGCCGCTATTATCGATGAGGAAGTCAAAAAGATTATCGATATTGCTCACAAAAAAGCTCGCGATATCCTTACAAAGAACAAAGGAAAGCTTGATAAAGTAGCAGGCGAGCTACTTACTAAAGAAACAATCGAGGGGGCAGATTTCGAGAAGTTGATGGCCAGAGTCGCTCCTAAAAAGAAGGCCTAAGTTGCGCGAAAAAGCAAAAAAGTTTTGGTACTTTATCTCCGAAAAGAAGATGACAGTTTCGTCAGCGGCGCTTGTTTTGGGCTCTACTTATCTTGTTTCAAATATCCTAGGTGTTTTTAGGGAGCGGTTAATAGCCGCGCGGTTTGGGGCAAATCATATGACGGATATTTTCTATGCAAGCTTTAAAATCCCGGATGTAATCTATAATCTACTGGTCCTTGGGGCGGTCTCCTCGGCCTTTATCCCAATTTTTGTTGATAGTATTAATGATAAAGAAGATAAGGATAGTAACTTTGTCGCCTCAAACTTCTTAAATTTCCTTTTAATCCTTACTATTATTCTCGGGATTGTCGTTTACGTTCTCGCCTGGAAGCTTGTCCCACTTCTATTACCGGGATTTTTTGCAGAGGGTGTTAACGGGGATTTCCACACTCTTTCCGTGGCTGTTACTTCAGTGAGGGTAATGCTCCTCTCACCAATTATCTTTGCTATCTCGGCTGTTCTTGGAGGGATCTTAAACTCTCACAAGAGATTTATTGCCTATGCGATGGCCCCAGTGATTTACAATCTAGCGATTATTTTCTCTATAATCTATCTTTCTCCGAGGACAGATCCACCGATTTACGGAATCCTTATCGGGGTTGTTGTTGGAGCTTTCTTGCATGCAGCGATTCAGCTTCTACCGGCTCTCTCGAGTGGCTTTCGCTACAAATTTGTTCTAAATCTTAGGAAGTTTAAATTACCGAAGATTATTAAGCTGACGGTGCCGCGGATGCTCGCGATGGGGGCTCAGCAGGTAAATATCGTGGTTGATACGGTGATTGCCTCCTTCTTTGTTGGGGGGATTACAATGCTCAACTTCGCCAATAATATTCAGACTGTCCCGACCGTTATTTTTGGGATAGCAATATCAACCGCTGTCTTCCCGGTCCTTGCGGAGCTAAAGACTAAGGGGCAACATGATGATTTTAAGAATACCATCTCTACATCACTTAGGAAGATTCTCTACTTTGTTATCCCAGCCTCTATCGGGATGATTATTCTTCGGGCTCAGATTATTAGGCTTCTTTACGGGGTAGGTAACTTTGGCTGGGATAGTACCTTCTGGACCGCAAAAGCACTTGGTTACTTTGCGATTGGGGTTGCCGCTCAAGGAGTGATCCCCCTCCTACTCCGTGGTTTTTACGCTATTAAAGATACCAAAACTCCATTTGTTGTTAGCCTTATCACAATGACTGTAAATATTGTCTTTGCAGTTAGCCTGCCATTTATCGCTATTTGGGATCTTGAGATTGCAGGGGTGGCCCTTGCCTTCTCAATTGCTGGCTTTGTAAATGCGGGACTTCTCTACTACTTACTTCAAGGCAAGATCGGAAAGATTGATACTGATAATAAATTATTTGCGAGCGTAATTAAAGTAGGCCTTCTTTCGATTGTGATGGGAATAATCGCTCATTATTCGCTCTTTTTCTTCGACTATTTTGTCGATACCGAAAGAGTTGTCGGGCTTTTCATACAGACAATGGGAGCGGTATCACTTGCGGTCATCTTCTACTTTGGCTCCACTTACCTATTTAAAATAGAGGAGGCTCAAAACCTCTTTATGAGACGTACTAAGAAATCTTAAGGTTTGGGACAGGAATCAAGGATTCTTTTTCGATGCTTCCCTTTTTAATGTGATAAAAGGCCGCCGCGCCAATCATAGCGGCATTGTCGGTGCAAAGTGTGATCTCAGGAATTAGATATTGTACCTTTGGGTATTTGTTTTCTAGCTCTTGTTTTAAATTTTCGCGGAGTTTTCTATTGGCCGCTACCCCTCCGGAGAGTATGAAGGTTTTTGGCTTGTGGCGTTCGATTGCAAGGAGGACATTCTTTAGGAGATTATCAACGATAGCTTTTTCAAAGGAAGCCGCGAGGTTGTTTACTTCCCCTTTTGTAAAACTTTTCTTCTCCTTTACAATCTTAAGCAAAGCCGTCTTAAGCCCCGAAAACGAAAAGTCGAGTGATGGCTCCGGATACCTCAGGAACCCATCCTTATCGCGATAGGGCTTTTCGGTAAGGTCAATTATTGGGAAGGAATATCTATCTTTATCTCCCTTTTCAGCCGCTTTTGAGATCGCCGGACCACCCGGATAAGGGAGACCTAAGAGCTTTGCCGCCTTATCAAAGGCCTCTCCGGCGGCATCATCTCTTGTGGTACCGATAACCTTATAAGAAAGATGCTCTCTTACGAGAACGAGCATTGTATGACCCCCAGAGACTATGAGAGCAAGAAGCGGAAACTGCGGTTTAGTATCGAGAAAGTTTGCATATAGATGCCCTTCGAGATGGTTTACGGGAACAATAGGGATATTTCGTGCGGCGCTAATTGCTTTTACGGTCTCAACTCCGACCACAAGGGAACCGATTAAGCCTGGCCCCCTTGTCACCGCTAGATAGTCTATATCGTCTAGAGTAGCATGAGATTCCTTAAGAGCCCTTGTGATCACAGGAATGATATTTTCGATATGGGCCCTTGCGGCGACTTCGGGAACAACCCCCCCAAAATCCTTATGGATATCGATTTGGGAGGAAATGACATTCGAGGATATTTTGGGGCTCATGTCACCTTCAATGACAGCGGCTGCTGTTTCGTCACAAGAGGTTTCAATAGCGAGTATTTTCATGTTATAAATTATACCATCTATAAACAATGTCATTGGGGGGATTGCCATGTTCGTTTGTAGGGCACCACATCTTGTTGATACCATTCCGAAGGAGGTCAGACATGTCCGGTTTGGTTACTCACCGACACCGGATAATCTCTACCTTGTACTTATGAGGTGCAAGGGTTTGTCCGTTGTCACAATGAGTAGATCATCAGGTGAGCGACTCGCGACAGCAACCAAAAGGCTGCTTCAGCTCGCAAGCATTGAAGTGAGGTTCGAGAACCTTGGGAGCAAGTACCCACTAGAGTTGATTCGGGAGGCCATCACCTGCAGTGAATTGACATGCAGTGAGGCGGCGAGAATGCTTTCTGGAAAATACGGACTACCGGTGACAAGGCAGAATGTTTGGTATTGGCGAGAAAGAGCGGGGTAAGATAGTACCGCCCCGCTTTTTTCGTGCTAAAATGTGAGAAGTGAAGAAGGATTTACTTTTTAAAAAAGAGAATAATTTGTTCCAGAGCCTAAACTGGCTCGCCTTTCAGGAGAACTACGGCCGGGAGGTCGTACATTTTTCGAATTGTTCTGGGATTTCCTTCGATTTACCTTTAGGGCGGAAGGGAATCTGGATTCAAAAGGGGCCAGATAAGATTACAAAAGCACTTTTGAGTGAGTTTCGGAAAGCCTCAGCTGATTTTGTTCGGATTGAGCCTAAGGAAATTTGCCAGAGTGACATTAAAGATTACAAATTACGATATGTGTCCGAGAAATCATTACTATGTGGACAGAAATCACCCAAAGCAACGCAAATCATAGATATCACGGGAGAAGAGGATGAGATACAAGGAGCGATGAAGTCAAAGACGAGGTATAATATTAGGCTCGCAGGGAAGAAGGGGGTTACTGTTCAGGTGACTGATGATGAGGATATCTTATGTAACCTACTTTCAGAGACCGCCAAAAGGCAGAAGGGCTATAGCCCCCATCCAAAGGAGTACTACACAAAGCTTGTAAAAGACCTTGCTCGTAATGATGTGGCCCACATCTTTGTCGCCTATAACAAAGACCTAAATCCAATTGCCGCTATCTTGGTCTCTTTTTTTGGTGAAGTGGCGACCTATTTACATGGTGGTTTTTCGGATAAAGATAGAAATCTGATGGCTCCCTTCTTATGCCAGATGGAGGCGATCCGGTACGCGAAAAAGAAAGGTTGCCGGTATTATGATATGTGGGGGGTAGCCGAAACCGATAACCCAAGTGATCCTTGGGCTGGGATCACGAGATTTAAGGAAGGGTTTGGGGGAGAAAAGATTGTTTTTCCCGGGGCTTATGATTACGTTTTGAATAATTTTTGGTATAATACCCTAACCTTACTCTCAAAGATAAAGAAGGTAATCAGATGATTAGTAAAATACATGAATTCTTACTTAACCTTGGCCGAAAGATTATCCCTAAGTGGCTCTTTAGGCTCGGACAACCTGTTTATCACTTTCTTTTGGCGCTTTCAGGGAATATTCTTTACCGCTTTCCTGGTCGCAAGCTGATTGTAATCGGGGTTACGGGGACAAACGGAAAGTCAACTACCGTTGAGCTTATAAACTCGGTTCTTAAAGAAGCTGGTAATAAAACAGGGATGCTCTCAACCGTCGCTTTTGAGATAGCCGGAAAGAGGACCGAAAATACAACCTCAAGGACTACCCTGGGGCGTTGGCAAACACCGAAATTATTACGAGAGATGGTGAAAGCGGGATGTCGATATGCCGCTTTAGAAGTTGCATCAGAGGGGATCATTCAATTTCGGACCTTTGGAATCCCCTTTGATGTAGCTGTATTTACAAACCTTTCACCTGAACACCTTAACACTCATGGGACGATGGTAAACTATCGTAATGCCAAAGGAAAACTATTTGAAAATGTCGCTACAAGCAAGAAGAAAAAGGGCGCCCTTAAGATTTCGGTGGTCAATGCCGATGATCGAGAGGCCAAATATTTCTCCTCCTTCCCGGCCGATCTATCCGTACGTTACGGAAAGAAAAATGGAGAAGTGAGAGCGAAGAATATTGTAAAGAATGGTAAGCTTTCTTTTGATGTTAATTACAAGAATAAAAACTATTTTATCCAAACCGACCTGATTGGAACCTTTAATGTCTATAACATTCTTGCAGCTTGGACGACTGCCTATGCCCTTTCGGTTGACCCAAAAAAGATTAAATGGGGGATCGAAAAGATAAAGGGGATAAAAGGGCGAATGGAAAAAGTAGCTGAAAAGAATGGGGTCCAGTATTTTATTGACTATGCGATGACCCCCGATGCTTATGAGCTTCTACTTACCGAGATGCGGGGGATCGCAAAGGGTCGCGTGATTGCCGTCTTTGGAGCAGCTGGAGATCGGGACCGTGGGAAACGACCGAAGATCGGTGAAGTAGCCGCAAAGAACGCCGACTATACGATTCTAACCGAGGATGAACCCTATTCTGAAGATCCAAAGGAAATAGTAAAGGAAATTGAGACTGGCTTTCAAAAAGCTGGTAAGAGCAACTACAAAGTAGTGCTAGATAGAAAGAAGGCTCTTAAAGAGGCCGCAAAATTAGCTGAGCCTGGTGATGTAGTAGTTGTTCCCGGCATGGGGCATGAGGCATATCGTAACATTGGGGGAAACAAAAAAATTCCTTGGAACGAGGCGGAAATTATAAGAAAAATCGTAGGATAGAGAGAGCCCCCCGCCCGAAGGCAAGGGGGCTCTTGGGTTAGAGGTTCGATTGCCTACGGTGGCTGAGTGCGATCGGGAATCGAACATAACCCGAGAAACGAGACTTACGTGAGTGAGTGGTTTCGGAGTGGAGGTTACCATCCCCTTTCCGGCGCGGATTTCCGTGGGGTATGAGCCCACAGAAGCGCGAAACGGCTGGATCCCTCCTTAGGTCGACTCGCTTCCACTTTCACTTGGCTCGGGTTTCCCCCAACCTAGATACTTTAGCTTCATGAGCCCACCTTCCTCCTACTTACCGGTACGGGGGCAACGCATCATCTTGCGAACACACACGAAGTAGATTCGTCGATGCGGCACTTCAGCCCCCTTTTGCACGTAGTTCTTTGTGGCTGTGCTCACCTCCCCCTTGAGACTATGTTACTTCTATTATATATAGAAATAAGGGGTATTTAAAGGTAGAATAGAGACGTGAAGGATTTATCGGCTATTAAGGCATATGATATTCGGGGTAAATACCCCGAAGAAGTTAATGAGGAGCTTGCCTATCTCGTGGGTCGGGCTTTTTCTAAGTTTTTGTCAGCCGGAAAGATCGTTATCGGGATGGATATGCGAAAGTCTTCCGTCTCTTTAAAGGAGAAGGTTATCGAAGGTCTCTCTTGCGAGGGGGTCGATGTATTTGATATCGGGCTTACAACGACTCCAATGCTTAACTTTGCCGTTAGGCATTATCAGTATGATGGCGGGGTGATGATTTCGGCCTCCCACGACCCAGGCGAAGAGAACGGCATCAAACTTATAGACGCCACTGGTATTCAACTTTCAGAGGATTTTGGCCTCTCCGAGATTAAGGATTTGATCAAAAAGGGATTTACGATCTGTCCTGGTAAAGGAACCATTACCCAAAAAGAAATATTGGCCGACTATCTCTCCCATCTTTTAGAGTTCTTCCCCGAAATTGGTCATCAGAAGGTAGTGGTTGATTATTCGAACGGAGTCGGGGCCATTCCGGCAAAGCCCTTACTAGCCCGAACCGATCTTTTGGTCACCGAACTTAATGAAGAGCCTGATGGTACCTTCCCAGCCCATCCGGCTAATCCTCATGACATGAAGAATCTTAAGGAACTGATGACAAAGGTAAAAGAAGAGGGAGCAGACTTAGGCTTTTTCTTTGATGGGGATGCTGATCGGGTCCAAGTTATAGATGAAGAAGGTCAGTTTGTCCCGATGGACCTGCTTTTTATCTTACTTGCAAGAGAAGAGTTACTTAAGAGTGAGAATAAGGGTCAAGAATACTATTTTGACCTTCGTTTCTCAAAGGCGGTACCAGAAGAGATAAAGAAGCTTCGCGGCAAGCCGGTGATGATGCGAGTCGGGAACCCTTTCTACAAGAAAGCGCTTGCGAGTTCTGGGGTAATTGCGGCTGAATATGCAGGACATGTGATGTATCGGGAGAATAGTGGTATCGATGATGGGCTCTTCTGTGCCCTTAAGGTTCTTAAGCTCTTGAATGATAACAAGAAGAGCTTATCAGAGCTTATCGCGGAAGTTAAAAAGTATGAGACATCAGATGAAGTCTCACTTAAGGCTAAAAATAATAGTACGGTATATGATGACGTGCGAAAATTATTCCCAAAGAGTAAGGAGATTGATTTAGACGGGCTATACCTTGATCTTCCGGACGGTTTTGTCTCGGTCCGGCAGTCTCAGACTCAACCAGAGTATTTTCGGATTCGGGTAGAAGCGAAAACAAAAAAGACGATGGAAGATCGTCTTGAAAAAGTCGTTTCCGCTATAGGGAGCTAACCAAGCCCTATTTTGTTTTTAACCCGACCAAGGGTAGCGCTAGCGATTGGAGCGGCTTTTTGGGCTCCATCGGCTAGTACTTTTACAACATACCCAGGGTCGTTATCAAGGTCATCGAGTCTAGCTTGAATCGGGGCGAGTCCCTGGACCACTACTTCTGCGAGATCTTGTTTAAACTCGGCATAACCTTTCCCTTTGTATCTTTCGACAATGTCTTGTATCTTTTCATCTGCGAAGGCTGAATATATGGTAAGTAAGTTAGCTAGGGCTGGTTTATCTTTCCCATAAACTATTTCAGACCCAGAATCGGTAACTGCCTTCTTTATCTTCCTTCTAATGGTATCAGCATCGTCCCTTAGAGCGATATATGAGTTCTCACCTTTGGCGCTCTTGGCCATCTTCTTTTTAGGGTCGCTAAGAGACATGATTCGAGCCCCTTCCTTTTTTATAGTTGGTTTTGGGATTACTAAGGTGTCCTTACCATAACGGGAGTTGATCCTGCCTGCAATGTCACGTGCTAGCTCGACGTGTTGCTTTTGATCATCCCCGACTGGAACTTCGTCAGTATCATAAAGCAAGATATCGGCTGCCATTAAGACGGGATAATCAAAGAGGCCAGCCGAGACGGATTGCTTCCCTTCCCCCTTCTCCTTGTATTGGGTCATTCGTGAGAGCTCACCCATTTGGGTATGACAGTTTAAGATCCAGGCAAGTTCTGCATGCTCTGGTCTATCGGACTGCACAAACAAGATTGATTTCTCGGGATCTATCCCTGCGGCAATGATAATTTTAGCAGTCTCTAGAATATTTTCCTCAAGTTCCTTTGGGTCTTGGGGAACAGTAATAGCATGTAAATCAACTACACAAAAAATATTATCCTTACCTTCTTGGCCAGCGGCCCAGTTTCTGATGGCGCCGATGTAATTTCCGATATGGGCACTACCAGAGGGCTGTATACCTGAAAATACTCTTTTCTTCTTATCCATAACAAGATTTTAGCAAATATTTCTTGACATTAAAATATCTCTTTTGCTATATTATATTAGCACTCATAAGGTACGAGTGCTAAAGAATACATACTATAAACCTAAAAGGAGGTCTTATGAGCTTAAAACCACTTGC
>JAQVJW010000002.1 GCA_028694925.1 Patescibacteria group bacterium
TTAGCAAATATTTCTTGACATTAAAATATCTCTTTTGCTATATTATATTAGCACTCATAAGGTACGAGTGCTAAAGAATACATACTATAAACCTAAAAGGAGGTCTTATGAGCTTAAAACCACTTGCAGATCGCGTTATTCTAAAAAGACTAGAAGCAGAAGAAAGAACCGCTTCTGGGATTGTTCTTCCGGACACGGCCAAAGAAAAGCCCGAGCAGGGTGAGGTGATAGCCGTTGGGAAGGATGTCAAGGAAGTCAAAAAGGGCGATAAGGTTCTTTTTAGTAAGTTTGCCGGAACAGAAGTAAAGGTAAATAGTGAAGAATACTTAGTAGTAAAAGAAGAAGATATTCTGGCTACTATTTAGAAAGGAGCAATATGGGAAAACAAATCATATCAAGTGAAGAAGCGAGAATCGCCTTAAAAAATGGAGTCGATACCCTTGCAAATACCGTAAAGGTAACTTTGGGTCCTAAGGGTAGGAACGTTGTTCTTGAGAAGACCTATGGGTCACCGGTAATTACAAATGATGGGGTAACAATTGCAAAAGAGATCGAGATCGACACAATTTCTGATGACCCTAAAAAGAAAGCTGAAGCCAGGATTGAAAATATCGGAGCCCAAGTTATTAAAGAAGTCGCAAGCAAAACTAATGATGTGGCTGGGGATGGGACAACAACGGCTACCGTCCTCGCCCAAGCGATGATCGAAGAAGGGATTAAGAATGTTACAGCGGGGGCAAACCCAATGGCAATTAGAAAAGGGATTGAGGCCGCATCAACCGCAGTAGCAGAAGAGCTAGGTAATGTAAAAAAAGATGTTAAAAATTCCGAAGAGATCGCAAATGTTGCCGCAATATCTGCTGCCTCTGAAGAAGTCGGGAAAATTATTGCCGATGCGATGGAGACAGTTGGGAAAGATGGGGTAATAACGGTTGAAGAGGGGCAAACCCTTGGGATTGAAAAGGAAGTTGTTGAGGGGATGCAGTTTGATAAGGGGTATGTTTCGGCCTATATGGTGACCGATACGGCAAAAATGGAAGCCATCTATGAAAACCCTTCTATCCTTATAACCGATAAAAAGATTAGCTCCATAAACGAGATTGTGCCAATTTTAGAGAAACTAGCAGCTGTAGGTAAAAAGGATCTCGTGATTATGGCGGAAGAGATAGACGGCGAAGCCTTGGCTACTCTCGTGGTCAATAAGCTTAGAGGGACCTTTAATACCCTTGCGATAAAATCTCCTGGTTTTGGAGACAGGGCTAAAGAGATGCTTGCCGATATCGCTATCCTGACCGGTGGCCAAGTAATCTCTGAGGACCTAGGGCTAAAGCTCGAAAATGTAGAGCTCGAGCAACTAGGTGAAGCTAGAAAAGTAATCGCAGATAGCGAGAATACGACGATTATAGAGGGCACTGGGCATGAAAAGGCTATTAAAGATAGGGTGACTGAGATAAAGGCCCAGATAGAAAAAGCCGATTCTGATTGGGACCGCGAGAAGCTCCAAGAGAGGCTTGCCAAGCTTTCTGGTGGTGTTGCCGTAATAAAAGTGGGGGCAGCTACCGAAGTTGAGCAAAAAGAGATGCAACATCGGGTAGAAGATGCTCTTGCGGCGACGAGAGCAGCCGTTGAGGAAGGAATCGTTCCCGGTGGTGGCGTTGCTCTAATAAGGGCGGCCGAAGTTCTCACGGGCCTTAAGCTCGATAAAGAGGAGCAAGTCGGAGTGGAGATTGTGGCAAAATCACTTGAGGCACCGCTACGCCAAATCGCCAATAATGCTGGTGAGCGGGCCGATGTGGTGATTGCAGATATCAAGAAGAATACCGATAAGAATTATGGCTATGACTTTGCCGAGGGTAAATACAAAGATATGTTAAAAGCGGGGATTATTGATCCAGCCAAGGTAACAAGAAGTGCCCTTCAAAATGCCGCCAGTGCGGCTGCAATGCTTCTAACGACAGAGGCAGTAGTGGCCGATATCCCAGAGCCACCAGCACCTGAGTTGCCTGCCGGTGGTGGTATGCCAGGGATGATGTAGTCAGAGACTAGGATAAAGGATAAAGTAAGAGGGCGGACGAAAGTTCGCCTTTTTGCTTGTATTAAGCTATTAAAATTATTATGTTTGTCTACTTGTTTTATATCTTGAGGTGAGTAACATAAAGATATGAAGAAAAATAAATTGGTTATTTACGAAAATAAAGCAGGCGAAGCGAAGCTTGAGGTATCTATAAAAGAAGATACAGTTTGGCTCACTCAAAAGCAAATGGCCACGTTGTTTAATAAGGATATCAGGACAATTAACGAACATATTGCAAACGTTTACAAAGAGAAAGAGCTTGATTTAAATTCAACTCTCCGGAATTTCCGGATAGTTCAAAAAGAAGGTGCCAGAAACGTTCAGAGAAGCATTGATCACTATAACCTTGATGTCATCATCTCTGTTGGCTACAGAGTAAAGTCAAAACAGGGTACCCAATTTCGTATTTGGGCCAATAGAATTCTAAAACAATATCTACTTGAAGGTTATGTGGTCAATGAAAAGCTACTTGCAGAAAGTCAAAACAAGCTTAAAGAATTGAAGGAGACGATTCACTTTTTAAGCAAGGGGACCAATAATCCTGAACTTGAAGGTCAAGAAAAAGAGCTTTTCTCAGTACTTGATTATTATTCTAACTCAATCTCTATACTTGGTAAGTATGACTCCGGAAAACTGCGTAGGCCAAAAGGGGCAAAGCCCTCTTATGAGTTAACATACAAAGAGTCAAAGAGGGTGATTAATGAACTTAAGAAGCAGCTTTCTAAAGGCAAAGAGGCAGGGGCTTTATTTGGTAGCGAGATTGACACTCGATTCCAGGGAGCTCTTAGTTCTATATATCAAACTTTCGATGGCGTAGATCTTTATCGCTCAATTGAAGAGAAGGCGGCTCATTTATTATATTTTCTTACTAAAGACCATCCTTTTTCTGATGGGAACAAGCGAATTGCTTCTATTCTTTTTGTATATTTTCTAGAAAAGAACAATTATCTTTATCGGAAAAACGGAGAGCGCAAAATTAATGACAGTGCTCTTGTTGCCATTGCAATTTTGACGGCTAGTAGTAACCCAAAAGATAAAGAGGTAATCACTCGACTTATAATGAGTCTTATAAGGTGATTGATTTTTAACTGATTTTAAGATAAAATATTTTAGCAATCGAGTATTGTCGGTGACAGCGGCAAACATGACGTCACCGAAAGGTGGCGATTTTATTTGGCCCGGTAGTTCAGTTGGTTAGAACGCCTGCCTGTCACGCAGGAGGTCGCCGGTTCGAGTCCGGTCCGGGTCGCCAAATGGAACAAACAGGTGCTAAGTCGCCTGTTTTTGCTTTTGTAGAGTCAAAATCTACAGGTTCAGAAGTAGAGAAACAGATTTCTCCAGATTTTACCACTTCAGAACCGTTGGTTGCTTGTACGGCGTCATGTAGCATCTGAAATGCTCGAGTATATTTAGCAGTAAATAATCCATTGGCAAGGTTCATCTCGCCAAATACTTCTTTAATAATCTTTCTTCTATCTTCTGGCTCTGAGTCAAGATATATATTCCTAGCATCTTGTGATAACTCAAAGATCTGAATGGATTTTTCGTGGTAGTTTAAATTTGAGTCTTTGTGGTTTTTTATTTGGTTACCAATTCTGTCTATTTCTTCTTTGTAACGCCTTTGTCGCTCCTCGTATTGAACTTTTGTTATTACTTCGTCCAATCTATCCTCGTAAAGCATATCAAGTCTTTTAACATACCTATCGTATTCGTTTTTTAGATTATTCATGGTGACTTCATGATACTTGGTTTCGTCTTTGTGGCTCAACTTCAAGCCTTCCTTAACCCACTCAGCTAGTTCGGGATCATTCAGCACTAATTTCTCTAGATTATCAAGTAATCCTTCTTCGATCTTCTCCTCTCTCGTATACTTTCTTTGACTGCATGGCTTGAAGTGGTGGCAATGACCATATGTGTGTCCTTTTTGGATTTGCCAGGTTATCATTCCTCCACATTCGCCACATTTAATTAGTCCTCTAAACAAATGAGCATGTATTTGTTTCCTTGGTTGGCTCTTTCCGCTTAACTGATTTGCTACTTGATCAAACAGCTCTTTGTTTATTAGAGGCTCATGTACTCCCTGATGAATTACGCCATTCCACTTAAAAGAACCGTAATAGAATGGATTCCTTAGCATGTCGTAGAATCTTCCTTTAACCATTTTTCTACCAGTTCTGGATCTTAACCCTTCCTCAGTGAGTAGGTGGAGTAAGCTCATAACTGAATATAGCCCAGTAGCATACATCCCAAATGCTTTTTTAACCAGTGGACCAGTTTTCTCGTCTATTACATGTGATTTATGCCCCTTCTCTCCAATTGACTTATATCCAACTGGGGCCCAAGAAGGGTAGCCACCCTGTGCTATTTTCTCTTTCTGGCCCTTTTTAACCTCTTCTGAGAGGTTGTCTATGTAGTATTGGGCAGTTGATACCTTAATGTTCCAAATGAACTTATCATTCGACTTAGAGTCTCTGGAAAGTATTACATTTTCTTTAACGAAGTGAACTTGTCTTTCGGGGTCATCATTCATCCAGTCATTAATACTGGAGGCATCTTTAAGGTTTCTTGTAAGCCTATCTGTTTTTTCACAAACAATTATTTTAATTTTATTCTTTACTAGGTATTCAATCATTTCACCAAAGGTTTTTCTTTGGATCTTTCCACTAGCAGACTCTGAGATCGAGAATCTTTTTATAAGTTTGAGGTCTTTTTGTTCAGAATACTCGTCTAACAGTTTCAATTGTGACGGTAGCGAATAGCCTGTCTCTTCTTGTTCTTTAGTTGATACTCTCGCGTAAGCTACTGCCTTCATATAATCTCCTTTCGTTTAATACAAAGAGGGGCAATCCTGCTGGACACAACTTCCCAAAGGAAATTGAACAGAATTGCCCCTCTTGGGCTCCTTTGGTATGAAGTTGTGTCCGTGGATTATTATACAATAAATTACAATATTTTTGTTGATACGAAGGACAACCTTAATTGCCACGATACAAGACTGAACGAAACTATATAGTAACGTTACTATATAGTTATGGTTACAATTAGAACTTAATATCATCGATTACCTCTTCTGTTGAGACTTCCTCCCTCTTGTTTTCGTAGGCTTCACGGATTCTCTTCCTTAGCTTGTCATAATGTTTTTCCGAGCGGATAAAGAAATAAAATGAATCTTTTTGATTTCGCCCCTTTTTTCCTGCTCTAGGTGGTTTTATATCAAGTTCGTCCCCAAAGTTACTCGATATTATTGTCCATCCCCTGATCTCCATAGCACCGAAGGTCAAATTAACGATTGCATATAGCATTCTGTCCCCGAATGGTTGGTCAGTAATCTTTACTGTGATTCTTGACGACTCTATAAACATTTCGATAAAATTTTCTAGTACATATTCTTTCATGACAATTCCTTTCTAATTTTAATTCTGACGTTTTTTAGTTAATATTTAGCTTTAAATATTATTTTTTATCTCCGAACGGCCTAAAAAGGTATAGAGGGCAGTCTGGGTTGTCGCAATCTACTTTTTTCTGGCCACACATACAGTCATAACAGTTCTCCTTAACAGCCGCTCTTAATGATTTGATTTCTTTATACAAATCATTTTTCTTTTGCCTTTTCATTTTTTCTCTCCTTTGTTTTTAGTTAATATTTCGAAATAACGGATCAAGGATGTTCCAATGGCAAATGCTTCTTTCTCCGAGGTTTTTAACCCATACTTGCGGAGCAATATATCTTGTAATTCTTTTGTCATTTCTGGGGTTATCATTTTTCTGTAAAAATCCTTGTCTTTAGGGCTTTTATGTTTTCGGCAAATTTCCTAGCATCGACTAATAGTTCATTACTCCAGTAATTATTAATTGCCTCACGAGTCATTTCATTTTTGCTAAAAATAAAACCAACCCTTATTGGATCGGTTCTGTCCAATTCAACAAGCTTAAGGCCGGAAGTTATTAGCCCTGCTGCACAGTTTGTGTCGTAAATTGTAATTTGGTTTTTCATAGAAAATAAAATTAGACCTTATTATCTAAAGTCTAATCAACGTGGTTATTGCAGTAAGTAAGTTTTACGCTATTGGTTTAGGACTCCCTTTTTGTATCGATAGTATTTTTCCTTAACGTCATCGAGTTGTAGTTTGCGAGTGTTGTTGTAGTTGGGCAGACCATCCTCTGATAAGCCTTTTGTTATATCGGGGAAACTCATACCATTTTCCCTGGCCCTATAAATAGCATAGTAGAGATCAGGGTCTTCTAGTTCCTTTTTTCTTTTCCCGCTAACACCAATATTCTTCTTTACAGTTTCGATGATGGGCCATAAACCCATGAATTCCTCCCTGGTTATTTCGGGATCCATGTCAATATTGATTTTCTTTAAATTGCTATCAAATCCAGCACTAATAGTGCCACCCATTAATATTAAATCCCCAAAATCTAAATAATTAATTAGATAGTCTCTATCTATTTTCCACTTAGCTGCCAAGGCTTTAATCGCACTTTCTGTTTTTGGTGGGTTTGCTTCTCGGGTGCCAACAAAAACGTATCCTTCTGGATGTTCTTTTTCTATTACTTTTCGTAATCTTGATAACTCTTTTAAAAAATCTGGATCCTTAAAAACAGAACGTAAATAACAAGCGTAGATGCTTTTGTCCCGTGGAATTTTAATAGGTTTAAATTTCATCTAAATAATAGATTGGATTACTACAGACCTTTAAGTAATTCCCCTAGATCCATATCCATAGCCTTCGCAAATCGCCACATTGTATGTACGGAGGGAGAGTACTTCGCTGTTTCTACGTGCCCAACGTAAGTTCTATAATAGCCTGCTCTATGTGCGAGTTCTTCCTGGGATAGCTTGTGTGTAGTCCTTACTTCTCTTAATCTTTTACCCAGGCGAATTGCAAAATCTCTTTTCTCTTTAGATTTTTGATCCGTGGACATGTCTTCAAATGATGTAGTCATGATAAAATTATCATCTTGCCTCTACTATTACTCCACGCAGTAATAGTGGACAGTAATGTGTTGTCAGGTTATATTGTTGTTATGAATATTACTTTTAATAATGAAGAAGAACAGGCTCGTTACATAGACGAAAAGCACTTTAGCCCAGAGGACTTAAAGTCACACGATAAGGCTATTGCCAGACGTTATCTTGTAGAAGGTGTAGTAGTTGGGTTATTTTATGGTTTCCTTATTTGTATTATTTCAATATGGCTAATTAAAGGCCCTCTATGATTAAAAACGATTTTAAAACTGATATGCTTGATGAAAACTGCGTAGTTCACATGAAGAGTGTTGATAAATTACGCAAAAGAAAAAAAGTAACCGATTTGTTATTTTTACCTTTCGTATTTTTAGTTGGCTATTTCATAAATGTTTGGCTAGGTATTGGTTTATTTGTATTTTGGGTCTGGCATTATTTTGCACCGATATATTCAATATGATCCTTTCTCCTTTTTTATCGTGTTACTAAACTAAACTCAAATAACGCCAGGTTTTCTTGGATTCTATGTAATAGATATGTTTAAGGTTATTTATGCTTAAGAAAGCATAGAAGGTAAGGTTTTGTAAGGTTGTAGAATATTAGGTTATTTTTTTATGAAAAAGTAATAAAATGTGAGGTTTTGTGAGGTTTATACATTTAAGGTTTTTTGAGGTTCTAAGGTTTGGAAATATTAGGTTTTCTTAGGTTTTAAAGTAGCTCTTTTTGTCATGTCAAAAAACTTTTGAACATCTGAGGTTTTCTGAGGTTCCAACAAATTATATATAATGAACACAGATCAGCTATGGGAAAGTTGCGAAGCATGGTTTACGCCTTTATTATTGTGCCTAAAAAAGTTAAGATATTATCATGACGAGAGTAAATAACGTGTCGGTAAAACCAACAGTAATTGATCTCTTTTCGGGATGTGGTGGCCTTTCAAAGGGTTTTATTGATGCCGGTTATGAAATAGTTGCGGGGCTTGATAACTGGGAAGACGCACTAGAAACATTTGTGTTTAACCACCCCGGTGCTAAAAAGATTAAGATCGATTTGGCGAAGGTGGTTCCACGAGAATTGGAAAAAAAGATAGGGAAAAGGATTGATGTTGTTATTGGCGGACCACCATGTCAGGGATTCTCAATCTCAGGTAAGAGAAATCCGGATGATCCAAGAAACTTGCTTTATCGGGGCTTTGTCAAAACGGTTGCATATTTTAAACCGAAAGCTTTTTTACTTGAAAATGTCCCTAATTTAGTTTCTATGAACGACGGCAAAGTTAAGGATGAAATTTTGAGAGAATTTAAAAATATTGGATATGCTGTTAACTATAAAATTCTTCTCGCTTCTGATTATGGCGTACCGCAGAACCGGAGGAGAGTTGTCTTTGTGGGAATTAGAGGAGAAAAAGGTTTTGAATTCCCAAGAGCGACAAATGATAACCTTAATAAGGTTTCCTCTAAAATGGCAATTTCCGATTTACCGCAACAATCCGTAGAAGATGGAGGTAACTATCCCTCGCCACCTAAGAGTAATTATCAGGAAGAAATGAGAAAAAAATCGACAGGTATCTTTAATCATCAAATTACAATTCATACACCAAGAACCATCGAAATAATTTCTCAAGTACCAGATGGTGGTAATTATAAAAACCTATCGGAAGATTTGCACCACACACGGAAAGTGAATATTGCCTGGACTAGGTTAAATAGCAAACTCCCAAGCTTTACTATAGATACTGGGCACAATCATCATTTTCACTATTGTTTTAATCGAGTCCCTACTGCGAGAGAGTCGGCGAGAATACAATCATTTCCTGACAATTTTATTTTTCTTGGTGGCAAGACAAGTCAGCTGAAGCAAATAGGAAACGCCGTTCCTCCAAGGATGGCGAATGTTCTAGCAAAAGAGTTGCTTAATTATTTAAAGGAGTAGTAGGTAGTTATGATATATGAAACACCTGAAGATTATTTATTAAGATGTGCATTCCCTAGAGGAAGAATGCTCACAGCACTAGAGGATGAACTTACAGTATTTTCGCAATTGATTATTAAAAATGCCAATAAGCCAAGGGAAGATTTTGAGAAAAACTTTGATCGTGATTACAGTGCTCTATTCCGATTGGCACCCAAGACAATTAAAAACCATCGAACAGAAATGATAACACTCCTTGGGCTGATTGTTGAGGATGGTGGGGTAGTAAAGCCGAGCTCAAAAACAGTTACCCTTGTCGATTCACAGGATTTCCGAATGTTTTTCAAAGCTTTTTGCAATAAGTTTCAATTTCCGAATTGTATTAACAAACCACAAGAAACATATAAGCAGTTAAAAGCGAGCGTAAGATTCAAGCCAGCCAAATTTATATTGGAATTAATGAAAGAAGGAGAAAGAAAAACCGGTCCCGGCTTTGCAGTAAAGGCTTCGGAGGTGTCGAACTTGATATTTAATGATACTAGAGTCACATCAGGTAAGTTCACACCTTTAGATGTTTTGGTCAAAATTTTGGATAATAGGAAACATGAGATTTTATACCATGGAGACAGCCATTATAATCAACACGGAAGGGAGTTCCTCGGATACATGGTTTTGGCCGGGTTACTGTTGATTGATGGGCACAATTTCATTTTGAATAATCGGGAAAAAGATGCTGTAGAAGAGATAATCACTTCCAAAGATTATTTTGAGATCCCACCAGAATATGCTACGGACGCAGAGGTAAGAAATGAAGTACAAAAGAAGTGGCAAGTCTGGTTTTCAGCGTCAGAGGAGAGATTTGCCACCCCTGAAGCAGCCTATGAAATACAAGAGGACGAATTACCGGTGGAAATTCCAACAACAGCAAAAGGTTCTCAGCCGATATCATCTGCACTCAAAGTCATTGGTGATATTGGTGAGAGATTGGTTTTGAAGTTTGAGCAAGACACAATTGGAAAGGACAGGCCAGATAAGCTTCCTCTGATAAAGATAGTTTCTAATGATACAAGTCTGGGGTATGACATACAATCAATTAGTGATATAGATTTTAGGGAAAAGAAGTTTATTGAAGTTAAAACCACGAAGCGAACTTATGCTCCGGCGGAGCAGATTGTTACTTTTTTCCCAATGAGCGGGAACGAATGGGAAACTGCAAAATTGCTAAAAGAATGTTATTATATTTACAGAGTATTTCTGACTTCAAAGGGTGTTAATATCTGTGTAATCAAAAATCCGGCGGAAAAGCACGATAAGGGATTAATAATACTCGAACCACTAGACTATAGGGTAATTTTAAAGGAAGCAGCAATTGATAGAATGCATGAATTAGAGGGGGTTTAGCTAATGAAGGTTGCATCACTGTTTTGTGGTTGTGGCGGGTCTGATTTGGGACTAGAAGGAGGGTTTGAGTATATTGGCAAAAAATATTCACGCCTACCTTTCAAAGTTGTCTATGCTTTAGACAACGATGTAAAAGCCGTGGCCACCTACAATATTAACTTCAAATTACCAGCTACCTTAGCTTCGATAAAAGACATCGATCCCAGTAGCATTCCCGATCACGATGTACTGGTCGGTGGGTTTCCATGCCAGTCATTTAGTACCGTTAATCCAAATAAGAATCCTTTTGATGAAAGAGCGGGGTTGTATAAGGATATGGCTAAAATATTAAAAATTAAGCAACCTAAAGCTTTTATTGCAGAAAATGTGAAGGGAATGATGACTCTTCACAAAGGTAAGATTTTTGAAAATGTGACCAAAGAGTTTGAAAAACAAGGCTATAAACTAAACCACTTATTGATTAATGCTGCAGACTTTGGTATTCCACAAAAAAGGCCACGAGTCTTTATTGTTGGTATCCGTAAGGATTTGGGGTTCCAATATCAATTTCCCCAAAACCCTGTCGATAAGGATAACTGGGTGGGGCTAAGGGCCGTAATCGACAGTCTAGTACCAAGCGACCCAAGGTATTACTTTTCGGAAAAAGCCGTTATTGGTATGAGAAATGCAAAAAATAACATGAAGAGGGGACTTGCTCAGGATTTAGAGTCCCCATGCCTTACTGTGACTTCGCATCTTGCCAAGGTAAGTCTTAACTCAAGGGACCCTGTTTTACTGGTTGACCCTAAAAAAGATTTATACCGGAGATTTACTCCACTTGAAGCGGCAAGAATACAATCATTTCCTGACGATTTCAAATTTGTTGGCTCGGAAGCTGATGCTTACAGACAAATTGGTAACGCAATACCGCCGGTCGTGATGTGGCACATTGCTAAAGCATTAAGCAAACAGCTCACTAATTCTTAGTTGTCTTGGAGGTGTGTGCACACTTCAAAAAATTGTGACCGGACAACAGGTTCAATATTTAACTTTTAACTTATGATTTATCTTTCTCCAAGGCTGATTCATTCTTTGGCTTCATCGTGTTATACTTGAATTTAAAGGAGCTTGCTTTGCAAGAGTTTAAATATAAATTTACTGAACTATTCAACCCATTGCTGGAGGCGATGCGATCTCTGGGTGGATCAGCAAAGATCAGAGAAATCGAAGATCGTGTTGCCGAAGTTATGTCCTTGTCAGAAGATGAAATTAGCGACATTCATAGAGGTAATACCACGAAGTTTAGCTATCGATTAGCTTGGGCCAGAACCTATTTGAAACAATTTGGTCTAATGGATAACACTTTTTCTGGGGTGTGGATTCTTACTGCTAAAGGAAGAAGAATTAGTAAGGTAGATCCAACAGAGGTAATTAAGGTTAACAGAACTTTCAGTAAGAAAAACCCAGTTCATCAAAGCGAAATGAATGAAGAGGTTGAGGAAGCGTTTGATTGGCAGGATGAGCTTTTAACTAAGATTAAAACACTCAGCCCCGCTGATTTTGAAATTCTTTGTCAGAGGATCCTAAGAGAATCAGGCTTTGAAGAAGTTGTAGTAACAGGTGGCACAGGTGACGGAGGCATCGATGGTATGGGCATTTTTAAGATGGGTGGTCTTATTGGTTTCCGGGTATATTTTCAATCTAAGAGATACACGGAAAACAGTGTTCCGAGCAAGGATATCACTAGATTTAAGGGAACAATGGTGGGCAGAGCTGATAAGGGGTTGTTTATAACTACTAGTAAATTCACAAAATCTGCTAAAGAAGAGGCCAATCGGGATGGGTCTCCGCCAATTGATCTCGTTGATGGACGAGATCTGGTTAATATAATGAAAAAACTTGGCATGGGAGTTGAGGTAGTGAATGAGGAAAAGATAAACCTTAACGATGATTGGTTTAAGAGCAATTTCGATAATTAAGGTTGCAACTTGCGTTAGAACTTTTTTGTAATAAATAATGTGGTATTTACCTATATGCTACAACAGAAACATAACAATTTAGTCTTTATCAAGAGAACGAAGGTAGTATAATAGTAACAAACGGAGGTATAGGAGGAATTTATTACTTCTTAAAGGGGTAGAAGGGGACCCATTATAGTGCTCCATAGTAAGGAGGAAAGACCTTTTATATAAGGTGAAAAATATGAGTGGAACAAGAGGGAATGGCTTAAAGGCCGCTGAAACAAACAAGAAAAGAAAGGGAGCCAATTTCTACGGAGAGATTGGCCTCAAGGGCAGACTTAAAATGGGAGTGAAAAAGGATTATGAGTAATTTTATGATAAAAAATATCAGAAAATTATTGGGTTTATCGATTAGGTTCATCGGATTGATATATATGTTCTGGATATTAGTGGTTAAATTTCCTCTGTTCTTTGTAGCATTTTATGATTTTAATTTTTATGAGGATGTTCTTTCCACATGGGGAGCCGGGTTCATGATTAAATTAGTAATAACTTTACTTTTTTTTGTGCCTGCGATTTTACTATATAAGATTGGAAATTTAGTCGAAGGACGCGACTGGGATTATTGGTTCGATGATATAATTAAGAGATTTAGCAAGGAGTAAATATATGACTGTATTGGCAATTTTCTTAGCAATCCTTCTGGTGATACTGTTTATAATTTATACAACTGAGACTGAAGAAAAAGATGAGGAAATTGAAATTTTAGAAAACAGAATAACTAGTTTAGAGGGTGACATTGTTAAACTTAAGAAAAAATTTGGAAGAAGGTAAAAAATGAGCGGAACTAAAAGGGGCGGTATTAAAGCTGCTGAAACAAACAAGAAAAGACATGGAGCCAATTTTTACAAAGAGATTGGTGCCAAGGGTGGATTGAAAACTGGTGTGAAAAAAGGATTTGCGGCTAACACCAATCTTGCCCGTCTAGCGGGTCAAAAAGGTGGAAGGATTTCAAAAAGAAAAGCTTGAATATCTATCAAATAATTTAAAGGTATAACAAATGACAAAAGGACTTTTATTCAAAAAGTTTGTCCTACACTTACACACTCCCGGATCAAGTGATTGGAAGGGTGGGAATAAAGCGGCTGAGGATATAGTAAAAAAAGCAATCGAGAAAGAGCTGGCTGCTATAGCAGTCACTGATCATAACTCAGGTGATTTTGTCGATGAAATGAAAAAAGCTGCTGAGAAAACTAGTTTAGTGGTATTCCCTGGGGCTGAAATTGTTGCCACGGGCGGTAAGAAAGGCATACACTTAATTGTCATATTTGACGTCGATAAAAACTCCGCTCATGTAAAAGCTTTTTTAAATACAATTGGGATATATAAAAAAACTGCTGCCGCAGATAAAACAGTTAATGAGATAGCCCGTAAGCTAGAAGAGTTTGACCCTTCTGCAATTATCATTCTTGCCCACTGCCATTCTAGTAAAGGAGTATCTGGCGATATGCAAGGGGAGGTTAGGGCTAACATTTTTAACCAGAAGAATGATTGTATTTTAGCTGCTGAGGCGGCTAGAAGCGACTTTGAAGCTACCGAGAAAATAGAAAAGCATACAAGAGTCATTGATCTACTCGATGGAAGTAATCCGAACTTCGGGAAGAAAAAGTTAGCCGTTATACAGGCTGCGGATTCTCATGATCTGGACTCTGTGGGTGACAAATTTACTTATTTGAAAGTAGATGAAGTAATAACAATTGAAGATTTAAGGCAGGCCTTTATAGATAGGGAGACAAGAGTGAGGCAACCTTGGGAATATACAGAGAGTCAGTTTCCTAAAATATTGAGGGTAAAAGTTAAGAGCGGATTCCTGGATGGAGAGGAAGTTGAGTTTAATGACGGTCTAAACAGTATTATAGGTTCAAAAGGATCTGGTAAATCATTACTAGTTGAATTACTAAGGTTTGCACTTAGCCAGGAATCACACATTAAGGCTGTTTCAGAGGATCACTTTTCTAAATTAGAGAATTGTTTAAAGTTACATGGGGTAGTAACCGTGACATTTTCAGACAAAACCGGGCATCTGTATGAATTGGAAAGGACGTATGCACCCTCAAGTGAAAGCCCGACCAGAATAACTGATTTAGAGGACGGGTCAATTAAAAGTTTTGATGTAGAGACCCTCTTCCCTATTTTATTCCTAAGCCAAAATGAGGCTATTAGAATCGCAGAGGAGAATGGGGGTGAGAACCAAAGGAGATTTATAGATAGATTCTTCGATTTTCATAAATATCAGTCGGAGATTAAAAGGCTAAACAAAAGACTAGCTGAAATTGATACTCGCTTCGCTGATGCAATAGAATCAAAGTTTAAGTTAGGAGTTGTTCAAAAAGAGCTTGCTACATTAGAAGAAGAGGTTGCGAAACTAGATAGGCAAATGAAAAAAGATATATTCGCGGAGTATTCAGAAAAGGAGAAGATTAATATTAGCATCCGGAGTAAGTTAGATTTTTTCGACTCGTTAGAGTCGGGCCTTGAGTCAATAATAATTGATTACAGGGATATTCAAGAAAATAGTACAGCAACAGATGGGCCAGACGATCCAATAATAAAAAGGTCAAACGAGATACTCCAGGGCACAACGAATAGTATAGTTGAGGGCTTATCGGGAATAAAAGATTTGATTGGGGCTGAAAAGAAAAAATTTAAAGCAGAGGTAGACGATTGGGATAAAAAGTTTAAGTCAATTAAAAATAGTTATCACGACGCTGTTCTAGAGGCCGGAGGTAGTCAGGTTGTCTTAAACGAACAAAGAGAAGGGGTATTGGCACGTATAAAAGAAAGGAAAAAAGAAGAGGCGTTTCTTAAGAGTAAAACCGTTTTATTGAATTCATTGGCTGATGAGCGGAAGAGTCTATTACGGGGGCTAGAAGAAACAAGAAAGGCTTATTACGATCAAAGAAAAGAGAGGTGTAAATATTTATCCGAAAAATCTTCTGGTTTGGTAAAGGTTTCGATTAAGGAGATGGAAGATAAGTCAGTATTTAAACAAAAATTACTTGCATTAAAAAAAGGTTCTTGGATTTCGGACAAGGATATGGAAATTATGGCAGAGAAAATTAAGCCCAAAGACCTTGTTAGCTCTCTGATCAACTATGCGAATGGAACCAGAGAAAAAAGTGTTAAAAAAGTAATCTTAGCAACTGATATTGATGAAAAAACGGTTGAAAAATTATTTGACTTTTTAACAGGGAGTTTAGATGTTAGGGAGATCCTGGCTTTAATGTATGACTCTGTTCCGGAAGACGTTCCGGTTATTAAATATAAAGTGGGGACGGGGGAATACAGAGAATTAAAGGATCTTTCAACTGGGCAAAAGGCTTCTGCCTTACTGATAGTCGCTCTGACTGATGGTGACTTCCCAATTATTATCGATCAACCAGAGGATTCGCTGGATCTCGTTTCAATTTGGAATGATGTATGTGAAAACATTAGGAAAACTAAAGAGAAAAGGCAATTTATTTTTACTACACATAATTCTTCAGTCGCGGTGGCCTCTGACTCCGATAATTATATAATTTTAGAAGCTGATGCTACAACCTGTAGAGTTGTTGTATCTGGGTCAAATAATTCTACTGAAGTTAACGATAAAATCGTAAGCTACCTTGAGGGAGGAAAGCCTACCTACGCCCTCAAGAGGAGAAAATATATCAATAAAAGAAAATAAGGTGATGAATGTAGAAAAGGGACCACTCGAGCAATCATATGAACTCGCCAATCTTGCTACTTTTGATGCGACTGCTTTTGTGGGAGACGAGTCAGCATCTCAAGAGCTTTGTGACTTTATTTTGACGTTGGCAGTTATGTGCAATGAGCTGAAAGATTTGTCGAACATTAAAAAAGAAATTATAACAACCAGTCCAGTTAAGATAGACTCCCAATTGATTACTCCTCAAAAGGGTAATCTGGGGGGTTATTTGGCATTTATTTTGAGATTATATATCTTGAAAGTTTATGAAATGTCGGAATTATTTCGTTCAAGTCTAGTTCTAATAGAATCAAGTCAATTTGAGGTTTATCTTAAAAAAATTAGCAAAAAACAAAGAGAAATGTGGGACTCTTCAGTAGCAATGCTTACCAATAATAAGGCCGACGGTAAGTTTAATAAGGTATTAACAGTCGTGAGACACAAGACAGCCGGACATTGCGAGGCCAAAGAAATAGCTAAGGGATATCGTTTTTATTTTATAGATAGAAAAGGTATGGAGCCTTACATTTCGTTTGGTGATGGTATACCGTCAACCAGGTTTCATTTTGCAGATGCGGCAATGGAAGGCTACCTACTTAAGAAACACAAAGATCTTTCGGCGGGGTATATTGAAAAGGAAATGGATGAGCTAATTAGCTATCTGTACAATTCGGTCTGGTTGTTAGTAGGTAAGTTTGTTAATTCCAGGAGTTCTTGGAAAAAACCGACCGAAGACAAATTGCCTGAGCCAGAGGGTTTTGGGGTTAAGGGTTTAAGGTCAAAGTTATAAAGTCGTTCCTATATTTTCGCCAAATGGAACACATATCAAATAGACCATTTTATCGGCCTATTTCTAATAATGACACAGGAAACTACCATGCTGAGGTAAAAGTTTCTTATTGTTATTATGTACTGTGAGGATTTTTCCTTAAAATTAAAAGATATGCAGAAGATCGCTCCACCTCAGCATATGTTTACAAAGTAAACCTATTTACCTCCCTAAAAAACGTGAATATGTAGCAAAATTGTTATAGATTCACGTTATATTGACAAATAATCGTGAATTATATATAATAAATATAGTATTATGGCAATTTCTAAAAATATTAGAAAAAATCTAAACAATCTTAAACGAGAGTATGATTCCTTAAAGAAGGGCAAAGAATCTCTTTTGGATATGCTATTTGAGGTAGAAATTCCAGAGTCAGTCTATAACTCTAACGCTATTGAAAACTCAACCCTAACCATCAAAGAAACAGAAAAGATATTAATGGAGATGGAGGTTTCTAGGGATGTCTCTGTACGTGAAGTCTTTGAAGCAAAAAACTTGGCAAAAGTCTTTGAATTTATTAAGGCCCAATCCCAAAAAGATAATTTGGATAAAGAGTTTATTTTACTAATCCATAAAATGTTAATTGATAATATTAATGGAAATATTGCTGGAAGATTTAGAAAACCCGGTGAATATGTCCGAGTTGGTACTCATATTGCCCCAGCACCAGAACAGGTACCAGACCTTATAGAGTCAGCTCTGTTGGAATATTCTAGTAATTTAAACTCCTATTTTCTGGAAAAAATTCCCAAGTTTCACCTAGAGTTCGAAGATATACATCCTTTCTGCGACGGCAATGGGCGTATTGGCAGAGTAATCCTTAACTATCAACTAATGGATCTTGGATTTCCGCCTATTATTATAAGGGATAAAGAAAAAGCTGATTATTACCAATCATTCAGGGAATACAATATTAAGAATAAAACTGACCAAATGGAAAGGGTTTGCTATCTAGCGCTTCTAGAGTCTTTTCATAAAAGAATTACCTATTTAAAGGGTCAAAAAATCATTACATTGGCAGATTATGCTAAAAGAAATAAGGAGCCACTTAATGCCCTTTCTAATCGAGCTAAAAGACAAACGATACCTGCCTTTAGGGAAAAAGGCATCTGGAAGATTGGTAAGGAGTATAAGAAATATCTCTAATGAGTGCTAGTATGTTTAGTTTAGGTGACATATAGGATTATTGCAGAACCTTCATTATCAGCGCTATAATGTATAAAAGGAGGGAAAATGAAAATATATTCAATTATTGTTACAATTGTAGCTGTTATCGCTATTTTAGCGGCTGGTTTTCTGGGCTATCAGTACCAAGACCTTCAAAAACAAAAAAAGGCCGTCGAAGATGATATGAATGAAGTCCAACAAGAATTAGAGGGAGCCCGATTGAGCGTCACTAATCTGGAGACAACGGTTGTGGCTCTTGAATCTACGGTGGGCTCATTTCAGCCTGTTGGCGACACGACAATTGGCTCGTTTATACCCGTAAGGGCAACTGAATCACGTCAAAAAATAGAAGAGATAACAGACGAAAAAGATAGAGAGATAGTACTAGAAGGATGGGATCTTTTTTACGAATCAAGACGCTTGAATGATTTTCAGCATCTATTAGAAAAATTTACCGAGACTCTCGGTAGAAGCCTAGATAATATCTAGCCTCATATATAGTTAATCGGTTATTTCGAATTTAAATTGAAATAATTGTTCGTTTTCCTGAGTGCCAACCAGGATATATCTTCCACTTTCTAGCGTGACCGGCTCACAATCAATGTTATAGCCTGCTCTTAGAACTTGGTCGCTTGTTCTTTTTAATATCTCTTTTGTCCCTAGGTTTTGTATGGTGACACCATAATTATAGAGTTGCTCTTTTGCGTCAGTAAGAAGACAAAACTTATCTCTCCTTCTGCTAAATGAGCTTGTCTCTTCTGGTGAATCCCTGTCGACATCGCCAGTAAGTGGAATTTTGGCAATTGCGACCCTTGTAAATAGGTCCTGTTTTTTATCATTTTCCTTTGTGACATATTTTGTTTCTGAGGTATCTACTTGATATATTCCATAAATATCTGATAGTAGTACAGGATTTATTTTTAAATAATCTCTTTCGTTAGAGATTTTGTAAACATTATCTATGCCATTATTTATAATTTCGCGGATAATCCCTAACCTGATGGTTCCACCATCGTTATAGTTAACGACTACCCCACTTTTTATTTCTTCTGGTGCAAAGCACTTATCGAAGCTATAGGTTTTGCCTTGGGTCAAGAAGGGTGCCATTGAGTCGCCACTTACCTTAACATTAAAGTTACATAAATAATCAATATTATCGAGGATTGGGAGTTTTAAGTTTGGCCTTTCTTTATAAAAATAAAGGGCGGCTGCCAATAATATGATAAAGATGATAACAGCGGTATAGATTCGGGAAGATTTTTTCTTGGTTTTCATTATATTTAGTTTAGGCTGTTTCGATAAATATATCAAAATTAATCATGATTTGAATCCTCGCTCTATTGTAATAATTCGTTGTGATATAATTTGATTATGGTATTAAAGGACAATAAATTCTTAGTTACCGGCGCGGCTAGTGGTATCGGTAAGGCCCTAGTCCTGGCCCTCATTGAACAAGGGGCCAGTGTGGTGGCCCTAGACTTAAATCAAGAGGCTCTTCTTGCGCTCGAAAAAGAAACAGATAAAAAGAAACTTAAGACCAAAGTTCTTGATATAACAGATAAGAAGGCAACGACTGAAATTGCAACCGAATATATGGATATCGATGGAATTATAAACAACGCTGGAATAATCCAACCCTTTTTAAGGGTCGGGGAGCTAGATTATAAAGCGATCGAGAGGGTAATGCAGGTTAACTTCTATGGTACTTTGTATCTTACCAAGGCTTTTTTACCCCACCTTCTTAAAAGGCCTGAGGGCTATATTATAAATGTGTCGAGTATGGGCGGTTTTCTTCCGGTGCCAGGGCAGGGGATCTATGGAGCTTCAAAGGCGGCTGTCAAACTTTTTACGGAGGCCTTGTATGCTGAGCTTCGAGATACTAATGTTCATGTTTCGATCGTCTTTCCGGGAGCCACAAACACGAACATTACTAAAAATTCGAACGTTACCGCACCCAAAGATACTACGGCGACTAATTATAGCCTAACTTCACCAGAAGAGGCAGCCAGAAAAATCATCCGAGGTATTTTGAAGAATAAATCAAGGATATTCACTGGTAAAGATTCGCGATCGATGGACTTCCTTTATAGGATATCACCTACTTTTGCCACAAATCTTATTGCGCGAAAGATGAAATCCTTGCTCGGAGGGATAGAATGAAAGAACAAACAAAGAAATCTCAAATAACCGCTATAGCTTTTGATATTCTTGAGTCACATCCCGAAGGTGTGCATTGGGTGGATCTAAATAAGATGATTTTAGGGGCAGATTCTAAGTTACACCCCAAAACAGTTAATGGGGTTGTTTGGAAGCTCTCCCAAGAGTACCCTAATAAGGTTTATAAGCCTGAAAAAGGGGTTTTTCGCTTATTAAAATTCAGGTAACATAAGGACTGGAGATAAGATGCCAAAGAATGCCGAAATAACCAAAAAAGCTCGCGAATCACTTTCAGGTAGATGGTGGTTTGCGGTTGGAGTACTGCTACTTTATTACCTTATAACAGGAGGAATCGCCAATATTCCGATGGCAACCCTTATTGTTGGTGGCCCCTTTGTCTTAGGCCTTACAACTTTCTCTCTTTCCTTTGTTCGGAAGGAGAAGAAGAATGAACTTGCACAATTATTCGAAGGTTTTAAGAATTTTGAGAATTCCTTAGTAGCTTATCTTTTGGTTCTTGTCTTTACTCTTCTTTGGATGCTTCTTTTTATAATCCCAGGTATTATCGCTAGTATCTCCTATTCCCAGACTTTTTATATCCTAGCCGATGAGAAGCTAACCGGTAAAGAGGCGATTGAAAAGAGCAAAAAGATGATGATGGGCTATAAGTGGAAGTACTTTTGTCTTAATTTAAGATTTTTTGGTTGGACCTTACTCTCACTTCTTTCGCTTGGGATTGGATTTATTTTCCTTATCCCCTATATTCAAATGAGCCAGGCTATTTTTTACGAAGAACTAAAAGCGAACTATAAAGCATAATTGTATATTATGCCAATGATTATTCATTAGTACTTTTATAATATCTAAGTATGAGGAATTGGGTTAGGAAATATTATTTAATATTTAAGTGGCACAGGACAAAAAAGCGCCATCCGGTATTTGATCCTAAATACGCCCAAGAGAACCTACTTTCTCTTTTTGGCTTTTTATTTATGACCCTTCTCTATCTTGTCTCAACCATTCTCTTTTTACATCTCTTGGTACTAGGTGGGGTAGTAGAGACTGAAACTATCCTTTGGCTTATGATTGAATCGGGAACTAGAATAATCCTAGTAGGATTCCCCGAACAAATGATAGCGGGCACCCTCTTTTCTGGACTCTCCTTTACTTCAAGCTTAATCCTTATCTTCTTTGCTCGTCTTATAATTGGACTATATCAAGCGAAGCTCCATCCGGAGTCAGAAAAAGAGATTGCCAATTTTATTACCTCAAAGAGACAGATTAAGATATAATAGAAATCAGGAAAATATGAAATTACTTGCAAGTCTTATTTTAAAAACAGCGGCTGTCCTACTTACGGCCTGGCTTCTTCCGGGGGTAGAGCTTGACGGGTTAATACCGGCTATTTGGCTTGTTATTGTCCTTGTCCCGATCGACTATATCGTAAGACCAGTCTTACATATCTTGTCACTCCCGATTAGTATCATAACCTTTGGTATCTTTGCCCTTTTCATAAATGGAGCCATGATTCTGTTGGCCTCGGTATTTGTACCTAATTTCTCAGTTGATGGTTTGCTTCCGGCGATTCTCTTTAGCCTTATCCTTGGTTTTGTAACGACAATCCTACAAAGGATATTCTTACCCGAAAAAGAATAATAACTTTCTACATTCCAAGGAACTTCATCAGCTCATAAACCAAAAATCCTGGCCAAACGATTGCTTTTAGAATTCCAACTACTACTTCAGTAAAACCATCGGCGGACCCAAGGAAATAGACTAGGGCTCCAATTAGTCCAAGACCATAGACGGCCCCGGCCCCTGCCTTAGCGCCTTTATCGGCCTTGCAGGATTTGCTCCACTCGCTTATCTTTTGCTCGATTTTCTTTTCGGTCGCCTCGTCCCATTCAGCGGTAATTTTTGCTTTTTTGGTTTTTTCGGCCATCTTTACCTCCCAATTATTTAACTAATCTCATGATAGCATCTCTTGATATGGCTTAAAACCTATATATTCTGTATTATTACTATATGAGCTTTCTTTTAAGTGCAGTTATCGCCACCTTAATCATTAGTATCCTTTCACTTGTTGGAATATTTACTTTTGTTTTAGGAGAGAAGAAATTAAATAAGATTGCTTTGTATCTAGTAGCCTTTTCTACTGGGGCTTTAATCGGTGGTGCTTTCTTGCATCTATTGCCCGAAGCGGCCGAAAATTCTGAGGGTCTTTCGATTTACCTATATCAAATTCTTGGTATTACCCTCTTTTTTATCCTGGAGCGGTTTCTTAAATGGCATCATTGCCACGAAGAAGGGGAATGTGAGGTCCACACCTTTACCTACATGAGTATTGTTGGAGACTCTTTCCATAACTTTATTGATGGCCTGGTGATTGTCTCTGCCTTTGCGGTCGCTCCTGAACTTGGGATTGCAACTACAATTGCAGTGGCCGCCCATGAGATACCCCAAGAGCTTGGGGACTTCGGAGTCCTAATTCATGGTGGTTACTCGCGGGCTAAGGCCCTTCTATGGAACTTTGCTTCAGCCTTAACGGCTGTAGCCGGTACCATAGTGGGCTATTTTCTTTTAAATCTGAACGAAACACTTTCCTTATTCTTGCTTCCTTTCGCGGCTGGTGGTTTTATCTATATCGCGATGAGCGATTTAGTCCCCGAGCTTCATAAAGAGCCTAGAATTTCTAAGTCGGTTCTTAACTTTCTTCTCTTTCTTTTGGGGATACTTGTAATGTATGGTCTTAAAATATATTTTGAAGGGTAAAAAAGAGCCGCGGTAGCGACTCCTTTTTATCTTTTTGTTTTATCCTCTAATTACTTTGGCAAGTACTTGCCCCATTGCCATTTCCACCATTTCTTTGTCCGAACCCTTCACGAACGGGGAGAATGCTTGTATCAATTCCTTCATCTTCTAGGTATGCTCGTAGGCCATCCGTTCGTCCTTTTACCTTTCCTCTGTTTTGATACATTGGTTCTCGAGTAGCTTTTATCTCCTCGTGCCTTTCGAGGATAGCATCGTATTGCTCCTTTGTGATCTTTCCGTCTGCTAGAGCGGTATCTAGGCTAGTCGTAAGGGCCGTCTCTCTTTCGGCCTGGTGTTCTGCCCGCACTTCAGCAAGATAGGTCCCAACCTCATCTTGATTTAGATTAAATTTTTCCGTAAGGTCGCTCACTATTGGAGGAAGGGTCTCCGATGTTGTATCGGCAGCATTCGCGTAGCTTACAGCCGTTGCGCCAAGTCCTAAGGCAAGCCCAAGGGCTACGAGTGATATTTTTTGTGTCTTTGTCATCTTATTCCTCTTTGGATTATTTTTTACTTTCGCCGGCAGTAATAATACGCATGGGAAGAAAAAATATTTCAAATATCATCGATGTCGTTTTCATAGATCGGGTGCATAAGTCTTTTGCCTTGTCCGTTTCGGGGGCCTCTTGGGACGAAATTTTCGTCATTCCACTGATAGAATTGTCTGAAACCTGGTCTTTTTTCAAACTGCTCGTTAAGGTTTAGCCTTGAAAGCCCCATTCCAAGGAGAAGAACGAAGAAGAAAACAATGAGGGCCGTAATTCCGATATGTTTCTTGTAACCACCTTCGTAATTGCGATAAAGATAGAGAAGAACTGCGACTACTATAGAGCCAATAATAAGGAGAGGCCAAGGGAAGAGCGAGAGGTAGCTTAGGTTCCCGTTCTCGGCCATCCTAAGAGCTCGTTCTGGGAGGTAGAACATAAGGTTAAAGATGTAGATAGCAAGGATAAGAATCACAAAAGATGCACTATAGATGGCTGCTCTTAGGAAAGCAAAGTATGACTTTGGTTTTGGTTTAATGTCATTCTTTCTTATTCTATTTAAGGTTTCCTTTTTTATATCTTTTTTCATAAGTAGTCCTCTGGATTAATATTTATATTACTCTTTAATTTCGCAAGCCCCCTTCTGATTCTGACCCCGACGGTACTTATGGGTATTTTTAGGATGTCACTGATCTCTTCATAGCTCTTCTCTTCAAAAAAACGCAAGATGACGATTTCTTTGTATTTAAGTGGCAGGGTTTCAATCTCTTTCTCGAGTACCTTTTTGACCTCTTTCTTTCCGAGTTCTGCTTCGATTTTCTCTCTCCCTTCTGAACTTGCAATTTCCGGGGCATCATCGATACTAACTTTATTTTTTCCTTTTCTGATTTCATTTATCGCCTTGTTGTGGGCAATCCGGTAGATCCAAGAAGAAAATTTCCTTTTTGGATCAAAACCGTTAATATTCTCATAAGCGGCAATAAAGGTCTCCTGTAAGACATCTTCAGAAAGATCTTCATCTTTTAGGATGCGAGTAATATACCCTAGTAATTTTTTCTCGTATCTATCAATAACTTCGGAGAAGCCATCTCCAAAGTTGTTTTGGATATATAATATGAGCTCCTCATCAGAGTATTTGTGGTAATCCATGCATCTATAATACAACAACCAAGGAAATAAATTTCATTTTGGGATGATTTCAGAGAACCTGAAATCTTTAGCTCTTATCGATTATTTGATATACTGGTTTGGCATCGATATTAACTTTGGGAGGAATTGTGGAACTTTCAGATAAGATAAATAAGAAAACGCTCGTGGCTGGTGTGGTGGGGATGGGCTATGTCGGCCTTCCTCTGATGGTAGAAATCGCCAAGAACGATATTAAGGTGATTGGTTTTAATCGGGGACAAGAGAAGGTAGATAAGATAAATAAGGGTGAGAATTATATTCAGGATGTTAACGATAAAGAACTCGCGGAACTCGTCTCAAAGAAGCTCCTTTCGGCTACGACCGATTTTAAGAGAGTGCCGGAGGCTGATGTCATCTGTATCGCAGTCCCAACCCCGATTAACGGTAAGAAGGAGCCAGAACTTGATCTTGTTATCGATGCGACAGAAAAAATTGGGAAAAACCTAAGAAAAGGTCAGCTCGTAATCCTTAAGAGTACGACTTATCCCGGTACGACTGAAGAAGTAGTCCTCCCGATCCTCGAGAAGGAGAGCGGTCTTCGGGCGGGGTCTGACTTCTATCTGGCTTTTGCTCCCGAGCGGATTGACCCCGGAAATGAAAAATATGGGACCGGAAATACTCCAAAAGTGGTTGGCGGAGTAGATAAAAAATCAGGTAGATTAGCGGCTGACTTCTTCCGCCTTTTTATAACCGAAGTCTTTGAGACCAAAGGGGCTAAAGAGGCTGAAATGACAAAAATTCTTGAAAATACCTTTCGGCTTATAAACATCTCCTTTATAAACGAAATGGCCATTATCGCCAAAAAGCTTGATATCGATATCTGGGAAGTAATCGAGGCCGCAAAGACAAAGCCATTTGGGTTTATGCCCTTTTACCCGGGTCCTGGGCTTGGAGGGCACTGCATTCCAGTAGACCCATACTATCTTTCCTATAAGGCGAAAAAATTGGGCCTTGCGACTGATTTTATTGATACCTCGTCAAAGATAGATGACTATATGCACGAGTATGTTGTTCGCCTTACGGAGGATGCACTCAAGGAAGCCGGAAAAAACTTAAAAGGTTCTAGGCTCCTTGTAATCGGAGTGGCCTACAAAAAGGACATTAACGATCTCCGCGAATCTCCGGCTCTTAAGGTAATGGAGCTCCTTACAAACTCGGGTGCTCATATCGACTATTATGACCCACATGTACCGAATTTTAGTGTAGGGGAGTCTAAAAAAGTAAGTCTTAAAACGCTTACCAAAGACAAAATCGCCTCTTATGATGCCGTTTTAATCCTGACCGATCACTCTCAAGTAAATTACGACTTGATCGCAGGGGCTGCTAAAGTAATTATTGATACCAGACATGCCATCAGCAAAGATGGTGAAAATATCTATCGGATATAGTCACATGGCCTTTATTAATTCGTGATTTTGTAGTAGAATTACTTTCGCAATAATGAAGTTTAAAAAAATTGAATTAAATATTAAGGCCAGGGTTAATCCAATCCGCACGCGGGCCATCTCCCATATTAAAAGTAACTATTTTCGGGATACGGCAACTCAACTTCTTTTGATTCCTTCAATATCATTTATGGTTGTGGCCCTTGTGATGGCGATTTACTTCTTTCGAATCTCCGAGTATTTAGTGCCCCTTAGGTACAATACATTTCTTGGAGTAATTAGCCTTGGGCATTGGTATGAACTCTATCAATTACCGATATTTTTAACTATTTGTTTTATCGTAAATATCCTCTTGGCTAAGGTTATCTATGAGAGGGATAAATTCCTTGCCTACATTATAACGGCATCGAATATCTTTTTGACTCTAGTTACCCTTGTGACAATTATCAATTTTGGCAGGATAATTAGTTAGATGGCCGAAATCACAGAGAATCACAAATTTACGCGAGCACTTGAGATATTTCCTGGCGCTCTGGCTTGGACAATTATTCTCTTCCCACTTCTTGCGAGTCCCTTTTTCCCAATGGCCGTTGCCATTTTTATTATAATCTTTAATATTTACTGGGTCGCGAAGGCCTTAAATATGATTAGACACCTCCTTTCCGGCTATTTTAGGATGAAGCGGAACATGAGTATTGACTGGCTCAAACGTACTCAAAAAGTCAGTAAAAGCTACAAGAGCCTTATAACAGAATTAAAGAAAGAGTTTGCGAGGCGTCCCAGCCTCTATTTAAGGGAAGATATTGCTGAGCTTGAAAATCTTCTTGAGCTTAAGAATCCGGTAAAAAAATATGAGGATATTTACCATCTTGTTATTGTTACAAACTACAAAGAAAGTTACGAAATTACCTATCCGACTTATGATGCAATTAGAAGGTCAAACTATTCCAATAAGAAGATTATTGTTCTTGGAACCGGTGAAGCCTCACGTGACAAAAAAGGTTGGGACGGGGTCAAAAAGAAACTCAAAAAAGAGTTTGGAGATTCTTTTGCCGGCCTTTTCTTTAATGACCATTATGATAAGCCGGGAGATGTTATTGGCAAAGGTCCAAATCTTTCCTCAGCTGGATATGAGGCGCTTAAGTATCTTAAGAAGGAATGGCCAAATCTTGCTCCAGAGAATGTGATGGTGACTACGCTTGATGCCGACCATATCGTCGAGACAAACTACTTTGCAAGGTTAACCTATAAGTACATTATCGACCCAAACAGACTAGAAAAGACCTATCAACCGGTTGGCCTCCTCTTTAATAACATCTGGGACGCTCCCGCCCCAAATAGGATTGCGGCTATTGCCTCTTCCTTTTGGCAAATCATTGAAGGGATGCGCCCCTATCGGTTACGTACTTTTGCGTCACATGCTCAACCTCTCGCGACCCTAATTAAGACGGACTTTTGGAGTACAAAGACAATTGTTGAAGATGGGCACCAGTATTGGCGTACCTATTTTGCTTTTGGCGGGGATCATGATATGGTCCCACTCCTTATTCCGGTCTATCAAGACTGTGTTCTCGCCGAAAAATTCGTCGATACCTTCAAAAATCAATACAACCAACGGAAGCGTTGGGCTTGGGGAATTTCAGACTTTCCCTATGTTGTGAAGATGTCCATTCGTCACAAAGAGATACCGTTGCATGAACGGCTCCTTCAGATTTTTAGGCTCCTTTCGGGGCATATCTCTTGGTCTACCGCCTCGCTTTTTTTGGCTTTTGCCTGGCTACCTCTGACAATCAACCGCTCTTTTCAGGATACGGTCATGGTTCATAATATGATGACCTATGGCTCGCTTCTTATGCGCGTAGCCTGGCTTGGGATTGTTGCTAATGCTTGGGTCTATCTTTCTCTTTTGCCACAACGCCCCGAGAGGTATGGGCCACATCGCTATATTAATATGATTGCTCAATGGGTATTTATTGCCCCCGTCTCCATTTTTATATCCTCCATCCCGGCTCTTGAGGCCCAGACTCGATTAATGCTTGGTAAATACATGAACGTTTTTTGGCTCACCCCTAAATATCGTCGTGAGAGCCCTCTTTTTGGGGCTCATAAGAAGAAATAACTTCTTTTGCTTGACGGCATAATTATTCGGGGCTACTATCTAACTAGGAGTAACTTTGGATCGTAAGAAATTTTTTGATTTACTAAAGAATTTACAAACCATTATGCGTTGTCCTTCTTGTGGGGCGCTTTATGATGTCGAAGAGATTCAATATGTTGGTAACCAGGATGGCTATTTCCTACTTTCAATGACTTGTAGTAAATGCTCTCTTCCGGTTTGGGTCAACTTCTTTGCTGGAAGCGAGCGAGAACCCGTTATTGCAAACGATCTAACAATTACTGATTCTCATTTTTTAGAACGAGAACCTATTTCATCTGATGAGGTTCTCGATTTTCACACCTCACTTAAAAGTTTTAGTGGAGACTTTAAAAAGGCTTTCAAGGTAAAATAGCTCACCTACTATCAAAGATTATCCTTTACCTTAGGGGCTTTTTTTGATATACTTTTCTTCGTAACTTCAATGGAAAAGATAACTCTAAAAGCAGAAATCCGTGACGCACGGAAGGAAAAGAATAATAGATTACGGGAAGAGGGTAAGCTCCCGGCCGTTATTTATGGTAAGGGTAAAGAGAGTAAGCCACTTACCATCTCAGCGCAGGAATTTGAAAAGGTCTACCGAGAAGCCGGTCAGTCGGCTCTTTTGGACCTAATACTTCCAGGTGGGACAAAGAAGGTTCTAATCCAAGATGTCAGCGAACACCCTGTTCGAGGGAACGCCGAACACATTGATTTCTATGAAGTCTCGATGACCGAAAAGATTACAACGGCCGTGCCACTTAAATTTGTGGGTGAATCAACTGCAGTTGTCGATCAGTCAGGAACCTTAATTACGAATAAGGATGAAGTTGAAGTTGAGTGTCTACCGGTTGACCTGCCACACGAGATTGAGGTAGACATCTCGGTTCTAACTGATTTTGAAAAGTCTATTCACGTTTCTGATATTAAGGTGCCAGAAGGAGTCACTATAAAAGATGAAATAGAGGAGACAATCGTCACAGTTGAGCCACCTCGAAGTGAGGAAGAACTAGCAGAACTAGAAGAGCCACTCGAAGAAGCCGAAATGCCAGAAAGCGAACACGGTGAGGAAGGTGAAGAGGCTGAAGGTGAAGCCAAAGAAGGTGAAGAAGGCGCAGCTGAGCCTTCAGAAGCTGAGGGCAAAGAAGAGAAGAAGGAAGAATAAAAGAGGACCTACTGGGTCTTCTTTTATATTGGTTAGTGTGCGGTGCGGCTTGCCAAATGGAACGCAAATCAAATAAACCGTTTGTATCGGTCTATTTCTATTAATGATGCAAAAACACTAGCCTGCTAAGCACTTTTTATGTTAATATACTCACGAGAATTCAATCGGAGGGTCGCACCAGTAATGGTGTGACCCTCCTCGAATTAGTACAGGAGGATGCTATGTCTACTTCTGCGAGTACAATCAGTGGGGCGTTGAACCTTCTGAATCTCAATTTGAGGTTTAGAGATGCCATCAAGCCATTGTCTCAGCACGAACTATCACGGTATCACCGCAGGGCTGTTGCCCAGCGTCTCGACAATCTTCAGGACGTCGTCCGCGAATGTTCCAAAGAAGACGTTTTGACCACAGTCATCATTCCAACGGAAGACGAGATTTGGGACTCGTTCTGGGTCAAACTGATTCGTCGGGCTATCTATCTTCTGGCGCAGTTGTTGCGTTGGAGAATGGCTCTCTCGAAGCAGTCGGGCATTGAGTGGCGAATTCCGAGTTAGTGCGTCGCGACTACATCCAGGAGGTGCGTTATGTCGGGCCCATTTGGACCTTGGTTCGAAGACAGGCCAAAGGAAGGCTGGGATGGAGTTACTGTCCATGTGTCCGAAGGCAGAATACCTCAGGTGATCGAAGCTATTGAGCGTATTGAGAGCCGTCGGGACATCCAATCCCATCTTCGGATCGTTCACGCACTGCGAGGTGAAGAGCTTGTTGTCAGCGTAGTTGCAGGCGACCTCGCTCGGTTCTACTCTCGCGTCATCATTCCTCTGGGAACTATCGTCCCCGGTTCGATGCCGCACATGATTACGGCTCAGGTGAAATTCGAGTCGAATTCACCTTCGAGCCGTAATCACAACGACCGCCAATCAACGGAAACTTATAATTGTGAGGACCGCTGAAAGGCGGTCTTCACTTTATGAAGTTCATGCATTTCTCGCTTCGTTGAATAAGATGTACAACACCCGCCGAGTATTGCGACAAAATGTCGCAATTTGCCCAGACTGGTAGTTGAGTATAGTGTCTTTTTACTTGACAAGGGTAGCTCTATTTGCTAAAATACTTCTAAAGAGTGTTATAAATAACATTTATTGAAAGTATATGAAGTATCTAAACCTTAAAGAAGAGCTCAGTGATTTCATCATCTTTTCACTTTTGGATATCAAAAAAATCGAACCAAATTTTGACCGCAGACGTTTAAGCGAGTGGCAAGATAAGGGATATATTCAAAAGGTGCGAAGGGGTTATTATATTTTTTCAGATCTTGAAATAACCGACGAAGTTTTGTTTCTAATCGCTAATCGGCTATATGTTCCATCATATATTTCATTAGAGATGGCACTAAACTATTATGGACTAATTCCTGAGGGGGTCTACAGCCTTACCTCTGTTACAACCAAGCTGCCTAAGGATTTTAAAGCTCCAATTGCAAACTTTAGTTATCGACAGGTTAAACCAGAATTATTCTTTGGGTATCGCCTAGAAAAAGTTGGCAATCAAAATTACAAAATTGCAGAAATAGAAAAGGTGGTTCTAGATTACCTTTATCTCAATCCAGAGATGGATAATGAGGCTAATTTTTCAGAATGGCGTTTTAATTTTGATACCTTTCGGGAAAAGGCAGATATGGAGAGGTTTGCTACATATCTAAGTAATTTTAATAGTCCCAGCTTAAATACTCGGGTTAGGAAGTTTATAAAACATATGGAGAAACATAATGTTAACAATTAGTCAGATAGAGGAACAATACCCCGAAAATCTAAGGCCTTTTAAGAGAGGTATTTTACGGGAGTATTTACAGTACAAGATATTAGAAATTATTTTTAACTCAAAATATGCTGGCAAGCTTTCATTTCTTGGTGGTACGGCACTCCGTATTGTATACGGTAACACCCGTTTTTCTGAAGATTTAGATTTTGACAACTTTGGACTTTCAGAAGAAGAGTTTAGCGAAATTGCTACAATAATCAAAAAGGGTCTTTCAGCTCAAGGTCTTATGGTTGAAATGAACACGATTTCTAAGGGCGCCTTCCGGTGCAATATTCGTCTTCCCGGGGTTTTCTTTGAAAACGAACTTTCTGGACATCCGGAAGAAAAGATTTTGATTCACATAGACACCGTGTCTCATAAATTTGACTATAGACCAGATAAAAAGATTCTAAACAAATTTGATGTCTTTTCGGAAATATTTGTAACACCTCTTGATATTATTCTCTCTCAAAAGTTTTATGCAACCGTAAATCGAAAAAGAGCGAAAGGTAGAGACTTTTTTGATATTATGTTTTTGCAATCACGAACTAAGCCTAATTATGACTATCTAAAAGAGAAAATAGGGATAACAAACAGCAAAGAATTAAAGGCCTTGCTAGCAGTTGAATTTAAAGATTTAAATTTCAAAGAATTGGGCCGAGATGTTCAGCCCTTTTTGTTTAATCCAACCGACGCCAAGAGGGTTGAAAAGTTTAAAGAATTTATCGAAGAAGCCGATTTGGGTTAAGGGGTTCCATCGCCCGTGTACATATCAATATGACGTTTAGAGAGATAATAAATATAAATGTTAAAAAGAAAAGGGTAAAAAGATGAAAGCAAAATTGACAAAACAACAGATAGACGAACTATGGGGTCAAGATGGCCCTTATTCTGAGGTTAGGTTAGTGATTGAAAAAAGAATCTTAGACGATCAAATTAGTCGAGAATTTTTGGTAGTAGAAACTAATATCAATCCTTTTACTTTTAAGTTTATTAAAAAGAATCGTAAACTCTTTAAAGATAGCGAGATGATTCAACAACTACTTAACAACTCAGAGTATCGGGGTCCAGCTTTTGGCTACGTTAGCAATGCTTTTTGTGGTCATTATACAGGGGAAGATGTCATGGAAAAGGCAGAAAAGGCAGCCGCTAGGTCATCCAAGCTAATAATCGAATTACATAAGTTTGTGATGGATTCGCTTGGTATAGATAAGAAAGATATTTACCGAAAATATATGAGCTGATTAAAATGATCTTATTTCCCCCAATGAACTAGTGACTCCTTCCCTGTTCTTGCTATAATAATCATATGCAAAAGATAAAAAATTTCTTTCTCAGGGTCGGACACTTCATAAAAAAGCACAAATGGTCGATACTACTGATTGGTGCGGCACTTCTGGTGGGGGGCTTTTTTGTTTGGGATAGCTACTCGGCTCAAAATGGTTCATTGTTGTCTTTGGTTGTAGATGAAGAAAAGGAACCAGAGCTTCTCGCGGCCCCACTTTCTGGGATTATGGTTGGGGAAAGTGTGGTCGAAAGAAGGCCAATTGCAATAGTGGTTGAAAATCATCCTGATGCCCGGCCCCAATCAGGACTCCTTATGGCCGATATGGTCTTTGAGACGTTAGCCGAGGGTGGAATCACAAGGTTTTTAGCGATCTATCATTCACAAACTCCTAAAGAAGTTGGGCCAGTACGCTCGGCCCGGCCATATTTTGTTGAGTGGGCTGACTCTTTTGATGCGCTTTATGCTCATGTCGGGGGAAGCGATGAAGGACTTGCCCTTATAAATCGCCTCTCGGTTGCCGATATTAATCAATTTGCCTTTGGAAACTTCTTTTGGCGCGATAACACGCGCTATGCTCCCCATAATGTCTATACTACACTCGATAAAATATATTCTGCCGCAAAGACAAGAAATTATGCTCTAACGCAGGATAATTTAAAGCCATATTCCTTTAAAGAAGAAGCAAAAGAAGAAGAGCGACCCGAGGCCCAGAAGTTTACAGTTAATTTTAACTATAGCTTTGCACCCACCTATACCTATAGTAAGGATTGTAACTGTTACCTTCGTTCAATCTTGGGTCAAAAGCACCTAGATTCTTCCGGCAAACAACTCTCGGCCAAGAATGTAATCGTGGCTTTTTCTGATATGGGGCAACAAATCGTGAGGGGTACTGGCTACACCGTGATCGATACTGATGATTCGGGTACGGCCTACTTTTATATTGATGGCATAAAACAGGTCGGTAAGTGGAGCCGAGCGGTGGGAGAGCAAATAAAGTTTTATGATGCTGAGGGTCAGGCTGTTGCGCTAAACCCTGGTACTACCTGGATAGATGTCGTCCCTGAGGGTACTTCGGTTAAATGAAGAAATATACTCTAAAAGAAGTTGAGAAGAAGTTTGACATCCCCTTAAGAAAAACCCTTTTTCTTATAAAAAAAGGGGTGATTAATGCTGTTGTCGAGGGGTCAAGAATATTTGTATCAGACGAGGAGATCGAAAAGTATCTAAAGCTAGATAAAAAAACAAAAGGAAAACACCATAAATCATATCTTGCAAGCCTGGGTCCTGGACTCATTACGGGAGCAGCTGATGATGACCCCTCGGGCACCATTGCCTATACCCAGGTTGGGGCACAGTTTGGTTTAGGTCTTTCTTGGATGGCGCTTTATCTTACGCCGATGATGATTGCGGTTCAAGAGACAAGTGCTAGGATTGGGATTGTAACTGGAAAAGGGCTTTCTGGGGTTATTAAAAAGTACTATAGCAAGAGACTTTTGGTCTTTTTGATAACCCTGCTTGTTATCGCAAACACCGTGAATATTGGGGCCGATATTGGGGCGATGGCGGCTGCACTTGAGCTTGTCACACCGATAAACTATTTTGCTGGGGCGATCCTTGTAACGGCTGCGATGATTGCACTTCAACTGAAGTTCTCTTATCAAAGATATGCTCAAATTCTTAAGTTTCTGACCCTCTCTTTGTTTGCCTATGTTATTACCGGTTTTATCGTAAGGCCAGATTTCACGGAAGTCTTAAGGAGTCTTGTAATTCCTAAGATCTCCTTTAGCCCGGGGTATTTGGCGGCTCTAGTGGCAGTAGCTGGGACGACGATATCGCCCTATCTATTCTTTTGGCAGGCCTCAGAAGAAGTAGAGGAATGTAGGGATAAAAAGATTTCTGCTAAGGCTCACCCAATTATTATCGGGAGGGAGATCAAAGAGATGCGGAAGGATACTACCTTTGGCATGATTGTCGCTAACATTGTCTTCCTTTTTATCATTATTACCGCGGCCGCCGTCCTCCATACTAGTGGAGTCACTACAATCGAGACGGCCCAAGATGCGGCCTTGGCCCTTCGTCCCCTTGCCGGTGAGGCTGCTTACTATCTATTTACCATCGGTATCTTAGGGGTTGGTCTTCTAGCTGTTCCTGTACTGGCTGGTTCTTCGGCCTATGCCATCTCAGAGTTAGCTGGCTTTAAAGAAGGTTTCTCTAGGAAATATATCGAAGCCCGAGGTTTCTATATCATTATTATTATCTCAATGCTTGTCGGCTTTCTCTTAAACTTTGTTGGTATTAACCCAATGCGGGCCCTCTATTATACCGCTATCTTAAATGGCCTTATCTCCCCAATCATTATGTACTTTATCTTTAGGATCGGACGAAATGAAAAAATCATGGGCAAATTCGTAAGCCCTAAATGGGTCAACCTCTGGGGTGGAATCGCTACTATTCTGATGGGTGGAGCCGCTATTTTCCTTGTTCTTTCTTTCATCTGAGTACTAAATTTGTTTTTTCCTAGATTGTGCTAGACATTATCACTACTTTGTGCTAGAATGTTCGCACTAAGTAAAGGTAGGAGATAAGATGCTTGAACAACTCTTTGGATCAAGAACGAGGGTAAAGGTTTTGGCGCTCCTTTTAAATAATCCAACGCGCTCCTATTATGTTCGGGAAATAACCCGAAAGGTTGACGAGCAAATAAACTCGGTCCGCCGTGAACTTGCAAACCTAAAGGCCGTCGGTCTTGTAAGATCAAGGGCCAAAAAGGGAAAAGTTTACTACCAGGCAAATTCAAACTCTGATTTATTCCCTCATCTTAAGAAAATCTTTGGCAAAGTTGCTAAGGAAACGGTCTATGAGAACAAAATCGCTGAGAGTATTAAGACGGCCGGCACGATTCAGTATGCTTCACTTCATGGCTACTTCGTCGAGGACCCCTCTTCTCCAATCGACCTCTTTATCGTCGGCACAGTTGATAAAGCCAAGATGCGACCAGTAGTCCGTGAGCTCAGTAAAGAGGTTGGTCATGAGATCAATTACACTGTTATGGACCCAGAAGAATTCACCGAAAGACGCTTAATTTTCGATAGGTTCTTAACAGAAGTCCTTTCTTCCTCTAAAATAGTAGTAGTAGACTACTTAGGTCTTAAAAAGGAGGAATAATGCCCAAAAACATCAACGTAAATATATCCGCCAGAAGTCTTCTTACGGCGCTACTCTTTATAGTTATCCTGTATTTTGTCGTAACGCTTCGGGGGCTCATCTTACTCTTTGTCCTTGGATATATTCTAGCGATCGCCCTTACCCCTTTTGTCGGCTGGCTCAAGAAGATAAAGATCCCTCGGTCTATTGGTTCGATAATTGCAATAATTCTATTCGTCTTGGTCTTTGGGATAATTATCGGCCTTATAATCCCCGTCCTTATTCATCAGCTAAATGCTCTTTATGAAGCACGTTTTGAGATATTCGATAGTTTTGATTCTTTTATTGGAACTTTGCCAAGTACAGTTCAGGAAAGCGCTCATAACTATGTTAATGACCTACCACAAAAGATTGGTGATTATGTTGTTGGTACCGATATCTTAAAGTCAGCCTTTGGGTTTTTGGCTGGTTTTGGTGGAATCATTCTCTTTCTTGTCATTACCGCCTATATCCTAATTGAAGGCAGTTCCCCAATTAACATTGTAAAAAAATACTGGCCTAAAAAGAGTCAGGCGACGGCTGTCGATGCCTTTAAGGCTTTTGAGATGAAGGTTAGTCAATGGGTCAGAAGCCAACTTATCTTATCGGTCGCAATTGGCCTTCTGACCTATATCGGCCTTTTAATCCTTGGCGTCCCGTATGCAGCCCTTCTTGCCGTTATTGCCGCTATTACCGAACTCATCCCTTACGTTGGTCCTTGGATTGGAGCCTTCTTCGGGGTTATTATTGCCTTTACCGTTTCTCCTTTACTTGGGCTTTGGACCGGTCTTTTGTATCTTGGGATTCAACAGTTTGAGGGCGCCGTCCTTGTGCCAAGAGTGATGAAAAAGACGATTGGCCTCTCTCCGGTCGCAACGTTATTTATCGTCACAGCTGGTGTCGCCGTCCTTGGGGTGTTGGGGGCGATAATCGCGATCCCAGTATCGGCCGGGACCTTGGCGGCCCTTAACGTCGTTCTTAGGAGGCTCGATGGTTGAGATAGTATATCTAGGACATTCTTGTTTTAAAATAACGGGGAAAGAAATATCAATCGTCGCCGACCCTTACAAGGAGTCGATGGTTGGTCTTAAGCTTCCTAAGGTAGAGGCTGATGTAGTAACTATCTCTCATGATCATCCCGACCACAACAACAAAGAAGGTCTTCGGGGAGAATACCTTTGTTTTGATACCCCAGGGGAGTATGAGATTAAAAAGGCTGAAATAGTAGGGATAGAAAGTTATCATGACAGTGTAAACGGAGAAGAGAGAGGAAAGAATACAATCTTTGTCTATGAGATCGACGGCATTCACATCTGCCATTTGGGTGACTTGGGCCAAGCTCTAACGAGTGAGCAACTCGAGAAAATAAATGGGGTAGATATTCTTCTTGTACCAGTTGGTGGTAAATATACTATCGGGCCGAAGGAGGCCGCAAAAGCAATCTCGGCTACTAGCCCTAAGATTGTAATACCGATGCACTACAGGGTCGGGAAGATGACGGACCTTGAGCCCCTTGAGGGTTTTATAAAAGAAATTGGGAAAGAGCCAAAGAAGGTCGATACCTTAAAAATTGCAAAGAAAGACCTAACCGAGGAGCTTGAGATCTATACCTTAAAGAGTAAGGGGTAGAAAAGAGAATATACGGAGGGGAAGAAATAGCACCAATAAAGGTGCTATTTTAGATTTGTTTTTGTTTGCATAAGCACGCAAAAAAATGTAAAATTGAAATGTCAGTTAAGGGGGTAGACCTGAAGAGGAAGGGAAAGACAGAAAAGGTTTTCTATAACCTCGGCTTATTCATAAATCGAGTTCGATTAGCATACCTTGAAGGGCTTAATAAAACGCATCTTAAGATCCGTAAACTCCATGATGTGACCTACCAAAGAGGTGGGAAGTATAAGGCTTGGAGTGATAAACCATATTCATCCACTATTCACAAAACCGCTATGATAACTTTTATTGCTTCTTTTGTGATCTTTTCACTCGCCCAAAACATTTTCCCAAATCTCTTTAACCTCACAATCCCCAACAATGCCCTGGCGGGGTCAACTCAAGTTGTTTGGACGACCAAGGACCACTTTGAGAATAATGGCGCTACAAATTCCAATTATACTGGTGCGACAACCTCTACAGACGTGGTTATAAGTGGGGATAACAATGATGTAACTGACTCCAATAATAATGACGATATAACACTTGGAAATCCTGATATAAATTTTGATACAATTTCGATATCTGAAGGTTATAATTATTCATTAGCAATTAAGACTGATGGATCGCTATGGGCTTGGGGGTCTAACTCTAGTGGACAGCTTGGCTTGGGCGATACTACAACAAGGACAACACCAGTTCAAGTTGGTTCATCTATTGATTGGAGTTATATTGATACAGACGGTTCTTTGAATCCTAGTTCCTATGGCATTAAAACCGACGGCACATTATGGGCTTGGGGCGAAAATGAATGGCGACAACTTGGGCTCGGAGATACAACTGATAGATTAGTGCCCACTCAGGTGGGAACTTCCACAAACTGGAAAAGAGTTTCGGCTGGGGGTTCATTTGCGTTAGCAATTAAAACAGACGGCACATTGTGGGCTTGGGGGTCTAACTCTAGTGGACAGCTCGGCTTGGGCGATACTACAAATAGGTTGGTTCCAACCCAAGTGGGAGTCGGTGTGAATTGGGATTCCCTTGATACCGCTGAAGGAAGCTCCTTTGCAATAAAAACAGATGGCACATTATGGGCTTGGGGCGGCAATTATTATGGTCATCTTGGGCTCGGAGATACCACAAATAGGTTGGTTCCAACCCAAGTGGGATCTGATACTGATTGGAAGATCGTAAATACTGAAACACCAAATATTTTTGGAGAAAGTTCTTTCGCAATAAAAAATGATGGAACATTGTGGGGTTGGGGCTATAATTATTCTGGTAGCTTGGGTTTAGGAGACACTAGTCCTAGACCTACTCCCACCCAAATCGGGACCGATACAAATTGGAAATATGTATTTGCGGGATCACATGCGGTAGGAATTAAAACAGACGGCACATTATGGGCTTGGGGGTCTAACTCTAGTGGAGAGCTTGGCTTGGGCGATACTACAAATAGGTTGGTTCCAACCCAAGTGGGATCTGATACTGATTGGAAGATGATTTCAGCTCCTAGGTCGACTACTATTGCTACCAAAACGAACAATACATTTTGGGGTTGGGGTTACAATGCTTATTCACAACTTGGTTTAGGCGATACAACAAATAGGTTGGTCCCAACCCAAGTGGGATCTGATACGGATTGGCTTGGGGTTGTTGTGGAATATCCATCGACAGGTTCTCTTACAGAACTAAAAGTTGATGCTGGTTCTGGTAACAAAGCTTCTTGGGCTAGTGTCTCCTGGAACGAAGAAATACTTGCAAATACCGACATTATTTTTAACGTCCGCACTTCAGACGATAATGCAACCTGGAGTGATTGGAGTGCTGATTTAACGACACCCGGTGGGTCTAGTTTATCTTCCGCTGACCCTTCTAGGTATCTTGAAATTAAGGTAACCCTTTCTAGTTCCGACGGACTCAACACCCCAACCCTAAATGATTTCACGGTTACCTACGACACCCTCGAAGCCCCGGTTAATGAAAACATCGTTCTTACAAAGACCGATGACTCTAGCCTATATACTTCATCTGGTACCCTAGTATCAGGTGGCATAGCTGGTGCCTATAGTAACGAATCATCTCTAAGAATTTCTGCCACTGGTCTTACGTGTGGCGGAGGTGATTCTGGAGAGCCAGCTTGTGAAGGTACTTCTACAAACATTAGACCCGAGGTAGAAGTCTCAAACATCACTGATACAGACTTTTCAACCCCAGTCTTTACGGGAGAAGCCGCTCAAGGCTCTGACTACGTTGATGCTACGGGCCTTACGGCTGGTGAATCATATCATATTAGAGTTCGAGCGATTGATGATGAGGGAAGAGTCTCTGCTTGGACCAATTATGTTGGTGATGCTACGGCCATAACCATTGAACAAACCCCACCGACGGGGACGGTTGTGATTGATGAAGGGGAATATACTAAAGATGCCACAGTTAATTTGAATCTATCCGCAGCGGATGAAGGTGGCTCAGGGCTTTCCCAAATGCGATTTAGTAATTCTGGTGCTGAGGGGCAATGGAGTGATTGGGAAACATATGCAACCTCTAAGGCTTGGGATATTACAAATGCTACTTATGGTGGTAACACTAACGAAGAAGAAAAGACTGTTTATGTGCAGTATAAAGACAATGCAGGGAATATAAGTGGAACATGGCTACAGACGAGTGATGAGGATTTTAATGCAGGGACAAAAGACCAAATATCTGTTTCAGGTGACTTATATAGACTAACGATGGATTGGATATTAGGTCCAGTGGCTGGGATTGAGGTATACAAAGAAGATCAAATTGGAGCAGCTTGGCAGACTTCAAACACTGACTGTCCCGCACCTCAATGCAACGGATCATATCTCGTTGATCCTTTTTTGAATCCAGAGGTTGATTTTTCGGCTTATCCTGCTCAGAATGCCTGTAAGAACATTGGGGGAAGATTGCCCACCCCTGGTGAATTGGGCGATATTTATACTTATAAGTTGGATTATGGTAATAACTTTACGTATCATACTTCTTTTTATCACTGGACAAATGCAGAAACCTTTCTAGGATCTGATGCTTTTTTCCAATATTTCTCCACTGGCCTCACTGGTGCCAGAGCGAAAAACCAGCTACATTATTCTAGGTGCGTAAGGAGCGAAGGAACTGGTTCAAATGAATATAGTACAACAGGGGTTTATACCTCTTCTGTTAAGGACAACATCAATTTCAAAAACTATAGCCGCTTACACTGGTCAGCTAATATTCCCTCAGAAACAGGCGCTGATGCGCTTCGATTCCAGGTAGCCTCAAATAACGACAATGTAACCTGGAACTATGTTGGCCCAGATGGAACGGCCGGGACATACTATGATGCCGACGACAATGGCATACAAATACATTCCTCGCACAACGGACACAGATATATAAGATATAAAGCCTATCTTCAAACAGCCAATTCTAGTTATACCCCCACTGTTTATGATGTTGGAATCGAAGTTCTAAGCATTAACGCTTCCATCCTTTACGACCACACTCCTCCCGCAAACACTGAAGCAACTATCACCTATCCTACTGCTGGGGAATCGCTTATTGGTGCCACCGAAGAAGAGATAACCTGGGATGATACCAAAATAACCGACCCAGGCGATAATGCCTCTGGCCTTTTGGCTGATGGCACGACGGCCATTACCATTCAGTTTACTTCTGATAATGGTAACAACTGGAGTACAGTAGAATCCGGTCTTCCTAACTCTGGCTCATATACCTGGACTGTCCCTAATAACTCAACCTGCGTTAACCAGTGTCGCATTGCCGTTCTGGCTCAAGATAAAGCCGGTAATGAAAACACCCCTGCGGATGCCAATACTACCTCGGCCCTCTTTTCCATCATTGCCGACTCTCAAGCCCCTCAGTGGGATGCAGGAACAGTTCTTGACGTAAGTAACACCAAGTATATTAGTGGAGCCACTACTTGGACCGATGCTACCCCAACCCTATCCTGGACTCCTGCTCCAACTGACCCCGCCCCTGGAAGCGGTATTGCCGAATATGAAGTTATCTTTGAAGGTGCCACAGCCGAAACTATTACTGGTCTTACGACCACTGAAGCCACTCCAACTCTCGCAGAAGGAGTCCATGAGTGGTATGTAAACGCGATTGATGGGGCCGGCCTTTCTGCTAATACTAAAGATGAACTCTCACGTACGAAAACCATTTCGGTAGATGCCACTGCTCCGAATGCAACCCTAAATATTATTTCCCTTACAGGTGGTGCGGCTACTAACTCTTGCACTGTAGCGATTAACCTTGCCGATCAGGTGGAAGTAGGTTCAGGGATTTCCTCGATCCAGTATTCCAATGACGAACTTATCTGGAGCTCCCTTGGCGAGGGTTCCACCTGGGATCTTTGTTCGGCCAGCTCTACTAAAGGTACAAAAACAGTCTACGCCCGCCTAATCGATAATGTGGCTAATCAACGAACCATTTCAAGTACCATCCTTTATGAAGATACACTACCCACGAACCCCTCTGCTGTAACGGCGACCCTTGTTCCCCCAGGGGATGTGCCATCTACCTATGTCGATGATGCTTGGGTTGGTAACTCCTCAATCTCTATCGAGTGGAGCGGTGAAATCGATCCTGAACCAAACTCAAGTGGCGTTGCGAGTTACGTTGTCTATCGCTCCACAGATAACGGTGCCTACACCGAAGTTTCGGCTGATTCGGCTTCCCCCTATGTAGATACGGGTCTCGTTGATGGTCATAATTACAAATATATTATTAAAGTGATTGATGATGCCGGTAATAGCTCCCTTTACCAGACAAACCCAGTAATTGGGGAACTTAATGTAGCCGATATTACGAGTCCCGAGCCACCTGAAAATTTCAATGCCTCGGGAACAGATTCAACAACAATTGATGTTACCTGGAACTCGGCGCCGGAAAACTCAATCTCTCACTCTGGTAAGGCCGATAGCTATACAATTGAAAGAACGGCTGATAGTGCCTTGGGTTCTTCTGAGCCAACTAATGATGATACCTGTAATACCTATACCTATTCTGATACCATTCAATCGCCAATTACTTTTGAGCAAGGTGGAGTTTATGATCCCGGTAACGATAAGTATACTATTACCGATACGGTTAATGCTGAAGAGTGGTACTACTACCGAATAAAAGCAATTGACGAAAGACCCTCTGACTCTGACTATACTTGTTTTAAGGCTCGCGGTAACTTTGCGCCTGAATTCCCTCAAGAGAATATCAACCTTAGTGCAGATACTGTGGTCCCTGGCGATGAAGTTACCATTACATTTACAGCAACTGACTTTGATGGGGCCACCGACCTTGATACTGGTAATGCCATCCAACAACTTAAAATCCAAGATGGGGCCCTGGCCGAAGTCCTTGCCTATACCGAGGTTACCGAAAAAGAAGCATATAATGACGGTGCCCGTTATGGCTACACCTATACCTATGGCTACACTGTCCCAGAGACGGCTAAATACGGCACCTATACCGTAACCATTAATGTGGCTGACTCTGTAGCAGTTGGTAGCCCGGGTGATAACTTCCATAATCAAACCAAACAAGTGCAGTTTAAGGTGCCACCAGCCGCTCCAACCTCACTTTCGGCTACTGGCTATACCTCAACAAGTGTTAATCTTACCTGGACGGCTCCCGGGAATGCCGGAAACCAGGCTGGGCTTCGAGGGACTAACCCTTACTCCGTAAAAAGAAGGTCTTATGGTAGCTCTGATCCTTTTGTTCATCTTGCCTATTCAAATGCCACCTCATATACTAACTCCGGTCTTGCCTTGGGGACTGCCTATGAATACCAAGTAGTTGCCTTTGATATCAATGGGAACGAGGGTCCCGCGTCAAATAACTCTAATGCTATTCCGCCAGCCCCAGCGACCCCAGCGTCAGCGACCGTGCGTGACGCTTCTCATACCTCAATCGATTTAGGGGGTACCTACCCATTACGTTACTTTGTGACTTGGGATGCGGTTACCGAATCATCTGTCCCTGACTTTAAAGGGTACAAAGTCTATCGAAGTACTGATGGTGGAGAGTATACCTATCTAGATACCATAGACTGTGACACCCTCGGTGAGAACCGGACTTACTATTTAGACCTTCATACTGCCGCGGACGAAGGTACTTCTTATCAATATCAGGTTCATACCTGGGATGAAGCGGGAAACATTGGTGATGGGGTTACGACCCTAGCGACTGATGCTAGTGTAACGCCGACTGTTACCACTCCAACTTTGGATTCTAAAGGTGTCAGTTGGATTAAGGTTAAGTGGACGACCGATCAAGAAGCATATAGCTTAGTAGAATACAAAAAAGCTGATGCTTCAAGTTATTCTATTGCTGGCCAAAAATCAATAATCACCGAAAAGACCGGTGATAGCTACCAACACACAGTAACTATTAGGGGACTTGAGAAGAACCAAGATTACAATATTCGGGTTAAATCTGTCAATCAAAGTAATATTATGAGCGCTTCATCAAACGAGATTACAGTTAAAACTGAGAACTTTGCTATTAGTGATGTTAAAAAAGATATTAAGGCCTCATCGGCCACTATCTCTTGGAACACAGGTTCGGTACCTTCAAATGCGATTGTTATCTATAACAAAATAGGCAGTGGAGCTCAGTCGGATACTTCTGATAACCCACCAAAAGAGACAATGAAGACAAGCCATTCCGTTGAGATTAGTAACCTTACTCCAGGGGACTATTCCTTCTACGTAAAGAGCTATGACGCTGAAGGAAACCTAGCCGAGGCTGGTAATACCAACCTATATACCTTCACTATCACTGGTTTCGATACTGGTACCCTCTCAGACCCTAAGGCCGGTAAGATTGAAGAACAAGATATTACGGCAACAAGTGCCAAGATAACTTGGACCTCAACCGTCTCTACTTCATCCTGGGTAGACTATGGTACCACTTCGGGTAACTATGGTAAGAGTACCGGCTCCGATACCCTAACGATTGACCACATCGTTACCCTTGAAGGGTTAACCCCAGGTCAAACCTACTACTACATTGTTCGGGGCCTTGATGCTAATGGGACCGAGTACAAGTCTCAGGAGTATTCTTTTGTTGCTCTTGCTCGTCCTTCTATCTCAAATGTTGAAGTTCTCGAAGTTACCTCATATACCGCGCGTATTAGGGTCGAGGTCACGAAAGAGACCGAAGCCTCAATTACTTACGGGATTAATGGTGCCTTTAATGAGAAAGCAGGGGGCGGCTCACTAGCTCGAGTTCATGATATTGAGCTTACAAACCTTACTGATAAATCAAACTACTCTTTCTATGTTGATGTTAAGGATAGTGCTGGAAATACGGCCAAGAGTGAGACCAAAACCTTCAAAACCCCACTTGATACAACTGGTCCTACCATCTCCTCGGTTAAGATAGACCTTCTTCCAATTGGAGAGAGTGATGAATATGCCCAAGCAATCATCTCCTGGACTACTGATAAGCCAGCCACTACCTTAGTTATGTATGACGAAGGGGTTATTGGTGGAGAGTATGGTTCATCCTCAATCGAAGACACCTCCTTAAATACCGCCCACACCGTGATTGTAAAAGAGCTTTTACCTTCTACTACCTACAGGTTTCAACTGGTTTCAAAAGACAAACGAGGGAATGAGTCGAAATCAGCAGACTACAACTTTGTTACCCCATCTCGTGAGAAATCTATCCTACAGCTCATCTTAAAGTCACTCGAGGAGACCTTCTCCTGGGTTCGTAATGTGGGGGGATTCTTTAGGAATATAGGGGAGAAGTTTTAAGGTTGAAAATGATTACAGGAAAAGATAAACTAGATACAGTTAAGGAGGGAAATGGCCCGAACACCAGTTATTAAAACGAGTGGCCTAGAGAAGACCTTTGATTTAGGGGCCGTTAAGGTAACAGCACTATCCGGGGTAAATCTTGAGATATATTCAGGTGAGTTTATCGTCTTTTTTGGCCCCTCTGGTTGCGGTAAATCTACCTTAATGAGCATGATTGCCGGACTTCAACCACCTTCTGGGGGTAAGATTTGGATTCGTGGTGAGAATCTTGGGGAATATAATGAAAATCAACTGGCAGAATACCGAAGAACGAAGATTGGGATGGTTTTTCAGGCTTTTAACCTCATTACTAGTATGAATATTGTCGAAAATATCGCGCTTCCTTTGTCTTTTGCTCGGATTCCAAGGAAGAGAAGGATTAATAGGGCGGAGAATCTTCTTGAGACAGTTGCGATGAGCGATTACAAGCATCATACCCCATCAGAGCTCTCTGGTGGGCAACAGCAGCGGATTGCCCTTGCTCGGAGTCTTGTCGCGAACCCCTGGATTGTCCTTGCCGATGAGCCAACCGGTAACCTCGATTCAAAATCAGCTAACGATGTCATGAGACTTTTAATTAAGTTAAATCGTAAATCAAAAAGAACCGTTATCCTGATTACTCACAACCCAGAATACTTGGTTTATGCCGATAGGGTTTTTCGTCTTAAGGATGGTAAGGTTGTCGATGTTGAGGTCAACAGTGACGCCAAGACCGAGATAGTGCCGGAGACGAAGAAGGATGAAGGAAAGGAAAACAAGAAAAAGGGGAAGAGGGGAAAAAAGAAAGAGCAAGAAGAGCAAGAAGAGGCCGATACTATACCAGAGTCATCACCTCCCCTGGATGATACGGATACCCCACTTGATGTAACGAGTGATTTTGACGAAACCGAAGAAAAGTCGAAAGAAAAGAAAGATAAGAAAAAGAAGGCTAAGATGAAGCCTATGAGGATCGGGGAATGAGATTTATTGATATCCTAAGGATGGCTCTTGGCAATCTGCGCCGTAATAAGATGCGAACCACTCTTACAGTGGCTGGGGTAGTAGTTGGTATCGGAGCGATTGTTTTCTTGGTCTCCTTGGGCTTTGGGCTACAGGATTTGATGGTCCGAAAGGTGGCTAATCTTGAGGCCCTAACGATGATTAAAGTATCACCCGGGAATGAAGAAGGGCAACTTCTTACTGAAGAAGTAGCCGATAGGATAAAAGGATTTGGGGAGGTAACCGATACTTCTCGTATCCTCTCAAGCCCGGGCTCGTTTCAGTATAATGATTCATTCTCAGACCCCTTAATTGCCGGAGTTGAACCCCAGTACATGGCGCTTGAAGAGCTCTCGATGGTGAATGGGACCCAAGAACTTAGTGAGGCGGATGTTATACTCTCGACCGCGGCCCTTGATGCCATTGCCCTTTCCGCCGATGACGCAATCGGTAAAGAGATAGAGCTTGATGTCTACAAGCGAGATGAAGTTGGGGAAATTACTCAGAATAAAGAGACATTAAATCTTAAAATTGTTGGGGTTTTTGATTTTGAAAAGACCAAGAAAGGCTACGTCCACTTCAATAATCTAAAAAAGATAGGTAAGACCCCATATTCAGAGATCAAGGTAAAAGTGGCCGAAAGAAACCAGGTTACAAATGTCAGAAAGACGATCGAATCGATGGGTTATCCTACTACTTCAGTCAAAGATACGGTAGATCAGATAGACCAAGCCTTTATGATTATTAAATCGGTATTGGGTGGCTTTGGAATGATTGCCCTCTTTGTTGCCGCGATTGGTATTTTTAACACGATGACCATCTCGCTTCTTGAGAGGACTCATGAGATTGGCGTAATGAAAGCCATAGGAGGGCGAAACAAAGATGTCTCCCGAGTATTTACAACCGAAGCGGCTACAATCGGACTCTTGGGTGGTATCTTTGGAGTATTAGCCGGCTATCTTCTTGGGGTCTTGCTTGGAGGGCTGGTGAACTTTATCGCTACAAGTGTTGGTGGGGAAGCAAATGACTACTTTTCACTCCCAATTGACTTTATCCTGATCGTCGTTGCCTTTTCTTTTGTAGTTTCAACAGTCGCTGGGATTTATCCGGCCAGAAGAGCGGCTAAGCTTAATCCGCTTGAAGCTCTTCGTTACGAATAGAGCGTTTGGTTGGGGTGGATAATTTAACCAATACAACCACTAGGATAAAATAATTAGGTAATGAGTGGCTTTTCCCATCCAAAACAAGTTTCAGTATTTTTTAAGGCCTTGAAGGCAATCGCAGATGAAGGGTCTGCTTTCCTAAAATCAATAAGAAGCTCGACGCAACTACTAATAAATTCACCAACCGTTCCGTTAGAATCGTCAACGCCACCATGACTAAGTTTTCTATCAAGCTTTAGCAAGGTGTCTAGGACGAGTTTTGCTGATGACTTACTGGCCGGTAGCTGGGAGAATAATGCCGAAAGCCTATTGCATCCTTCCTCTAAAGAATTTTGATACTGAAACCAAATCTTTGACGGGCCGTTATATGTTTTGATATAACGGCTCGCTTCTGTAATTTTCTTTTTTAATTCTGCGATTTTGTTCGGGTCAATTTCACCAACTAGACCCGAAAATGACAGGTTATTGTGCTGTTTTTTATCTTCTTTAGAGAGTTTTTTACCATCCATAACTGCCCATATAGCAACAGCAACCACATGCTTACAAAGATAATCCTTTTGACCTAAGTAGCAGTTACAATCGGCATAGTTGAAATCCTTCATCGACACAAAAACATCATAGATGGTAGTACCTGCTACCTTTGCAGAAAATCCCTTAAAGACCTTATGAAATTCCTTGATTTTTCTAGACTCATAGATACCAACTGCCCGTTGGAAGGTTTTTTCATCAGTCGAAAACTTTATTTTATCTAAATCAAAATAGGGCCTGATATTTTCGAAATTAGATGGCATAATTTTCTCTAGCATATTTTGCCTGGGAGATAAATACATCTTTTGCATTACCGAGTGCTCCTAGCTCATAATAGGCGAGGATTGCCAGCTTATATGTATTTACATCTACTGCCCTTAATGAGAGCGGGAATGAATGGTTAGCATTCAGTATTGCGTTCGCAAGAATTCTAGCAGTCCTTTTGTTACCATCATTAAAAGGCTGGAGGTAACATATATATACGAATGATATTAAGGCCCTTTCAAAGACATCTTTTTTTGAATTAATAACTTCGCAAAACCTTTCTATCTCCTCATTAATTTGATGCTTGTTATCAAGGGGTCGATATGCACTACCCGTGATGCCCACTAATCTCTCCCTTATTCCTGAATCAATAAGGTTTTCCGCTAAAATTTTATGAAGCTCTAGTATTAGCGACTTTGAAATCTTCCCCGCGAATAAGTCCTTGTTTTCTTCCGAAAATTCTAGTGCCTTCTTGTGATTTAAAATCATCTGGGTTTCGTCTTTAGTACGTCCGGGTGCCACAAGCCCTTCTTTTAATAAGGATTCGGTCTCTAAAAGAGTATAGGTGTTCCCTTCGATTTGGGAAGACTTCCATGAAAGCTCGATTGTGATTCTTTCACGTTCTCTTTTGAGGATATCTTTAGGAGCGCTCTGATACTTTGATTTGTAGATATTATTGTTTTTAATAAGATTCTTTTTCTCATTATTTGTGAAAAGATTATTTTCCTTTAACAAATCAAGCCTTTTAAAGTCGTAATTAATTCTTCCACGGTTCTCATTTTCAAAAAATTTCTGGAGTGTATTCTTTGAAAATTTTAACCCCAGGATACCTAATGGAGTTGGTTTATACTTAACAGCTCTTGCTTTTCCAGACTTTTCAACCAAGCCAAGCATAATAAGTTCATTTAAGTCTCTTTGCAGGGTTCTGGCTGTGAGTGAATTAAACTCTGGTAACTCAAGAAAATCAGGTAGATTATCTACCCCAAACATTAACTGACCCATAATATTGTACTGCCTGTTTGATATTTCCATACTTTAAATATATAGAGTATTGCGACATTTGTAAAGAGTATTGCGACATTATGTCGCAATACTCCCAAAAGTTACCAGTAATAACAATTAGTGCTTCATTAATGTTGGCAAATATATATGGACAATCGAGCAAATCTATCCAATAATCCCCTTTATTTTCTCTAGGATTCCAAACTGAGTCTCAAGTAGATAAACTCCAACCAGAAGGGTAACAAAGAATCCAATTGTAATTACAGAGCCCCTAAGGTCACGGAAGATATATCTAAGTTGGGGGTTCTCGGTCTCGTGGGCCTTAACCTTGATCTCCCCTTTTGACTTTGAGGCTACGGCTAGCCTCTCTGGGTCTACGTGGGTAAAGCGATGTTTCTTTGGCTTCTTTTTCATAATCATATTTTACCCTCTCTTGCTGTTCTTTACAAAAAAACAATATGTTTGATATAATAGTCAGGCACATGTTGGATACAACTCCTCTTATTGCAGGTGGGATTATAATCACGGTCATCATGGGGTGGCTTATTTTTTTAACGATTAAGCTCCAGGGTCTTAGGAAAAAGGGCGAAATTATCTTTTCTGATAAGGATCCTGAAAAAATCAGTAAGCTGATTGAACGGTACTTTGAGAGTATTAAAGTAGTTGATAAGAATAACAAGAAGCTTGAGCGTACCCTAAAGGAGACCAAAGAGCTCGCCGAGCTTTCTGTTAACAAGGTAGCCCTGCTTCGCTACAACCCATTTGGAGATGTTGGTAGTGATCAAAGCTTCTCGCTTTGTCTTCTAAATAGTCATGAAGATGGTTTTGTGATATCATCAATCCACTCAAGAGAAGGTACAAGGGTTTATTCAAAGTCCGTTCAGGGTGGAGTTTCGCGCTACAATCTTTCGCGTGAAGAAGAGAGGGCCATCAGACTCGCAATAGGTAAAGACAAAAAAGATAAATAATTAACAGGGCCGCAGGTCGGCGTGGGGTATATCCCCGGGAGAGAAAAATGTTTGAAAAGGGTCGGGAAGAAATCGTAAAATCAGGAAGCTCGGAGACAATTGTTGGGGCTTCAGTCAAACTTAAAGGTAACCTTAAAAGCGATGGTGATGTTTTAATTGAGGGAGTTGTCACTGGTGACCTTAAAACAAAAGGTTCGGTTAAGGTCGGGGAGGCCGCGAGTGTGGTGGCGAACGTTAAGGCCGAGAATATCGTTATCGCCGGGAGTGTTCAGGGGAATATCGAGATAAAAGATAGGCTTGAGATTACATCAACCGGAAGGGTGGTTGGAGACATTGTCACAAACGTCCTCTCAATCGCGCCGGGAGCTGTGTTTACCGGAAAATGTAGTATGCCAGATAGCCCAAGGGATGAGGTAGTAGAGCCAACGGCTGAAATCGAAGAAACAGAAGAAGAAAAAGAAGAGAAATAAGTCTAAGGTTAATGTACTACTATATCGTAAATCCGGCAGCGGGGGGATCGAAGATTGATAAAATTCAGGATAAGCTCAAATCAAGGCTTCGTGACCTTGGTATTATGGGAGATTTCGTCAAAAGTACTGGCCCGGAGGATGTGGCAAAGCTCGCTAGGATGGGAGTCGAGAAGGGCTACAAAACAATAGTAGCCGTTGGGGGCGATGGCACGATAAACGAGGTCTTAAACGAGATAATCGGGAATGAAAAGGTTGTTCTTGGGATTATTCCAACCGGAACCACGAATGACCTGGCCGATGCGCTTGGAATTAAGGGTTGGTATGCTGCTACAGGAATCCTGGCCTCAAGGAAAGTTGAGGAGATTGATCTTGGGAAGGTGGCCGGCAGGTATTTTGTAACCTCGGTCTCGCTTGGGTTTGACGCTGAATTTGCGAGTGTCAGGAGACTCGCGCGTGGTAATGCTTTTGATAAGGCTCGGTTCCAAACAAAACTTCTTTCAAAATCAGCTTCTTTTAAGCCGATTCATGCCCATATTAAGTTTGATAATAATTACGAGGTCGAGGCGGATTGCTTTAGCATTATTATCTCAAACTCAAAGTTTTTCCCGGTAAAGATGGTCAAGACGGCCCCTAAGGATAATCTTCTTGATACCGTTGTCATCACCAAAATCCCTGGGTACAAGATGCTTAAATACGGTTATCTTTCGGATGCTTCGACAATCGAGCTTCCCAAAATATCAGTATTCCATTCAAAGACAATCGAGATCGAGACTAAAAAGCCAAAAGAAGTAGCAGCTGATGGCCAGGTAGTTACTGAAACACCAACAAAGATCAAGATGGCCGATAAAAAATTAAAGGTTATTGTCTCAAGGAAAAGAAAGTTCTAAAGAACTTTACATAAAGGCAAAAATTTGTTAAAATTTCACGAGAGGTAGTCAAAAGATTCAAACGGTAAGGATAAACGAAAATATAAGAGCGCCGAAAGTAAGGCTAATAGACGAAAACGGAAACCAAGTTGGTGTCGTTAGTCGCAAGGAGGCGCTTTTTGCGGCCGAACAGGCAGGCCTTGACCTTGTTGAGGTATCCTCAGGCGATACTCCGGTTTGTAAGATTTTAGACTACGGTAAATATAAATACGAGCAAGATAAGAAGAGTCAAAAGTCCAAAAAGGCTCAAAAATCCCAAGAAATGAAGATTATTAGGCTATCGGTCAAGATCGGTAAACATGATTTTGATACTAAAGCCAAAAAAGCTAAAAAGTTCATCGAAAAGGGACATAAATTATCACTCGAACTTAGATTTAAAGGAAGAGAAATGGTCCATAAGGACCTTGGAGAGAAGGTATTAAGAGATTTTGCAACTGAGCTAGGGGACATTCGGGTTGACCAGGAACCAAAACTAGCGGGCCGCAGCATCTCGATGGTCGTTTCTCCCGGAAAAAAGAGTTAAGATGAAAAAGATTAAACAAAAAACACACAGTGGAGCAAAAAAGCGTTTTAAGGTTACCGGAACCGATAAATTACGAAGACGCTCGGCTTTTGGTTCTCATCTGCTTGAGAAGAAAGATAAGGAACAGAAGAGGCGCTACCGAAAAGATCTTAAAGTAGCTTCAGGGGACAAGAAAAACGTTAAAAAGATGCTTGGAATGTAATAGTTAAAGAAAGAATATTAAGATGCGAGTAAAAACAGGAACAACATCAAAGCAAAGACATAAAAAACTCCTTAAGGGTACTAAGGGAATGCGCGATATGCGAAGCCGAAGTGTTAGACGCGCTAAAGAGGCAACTCTAAAATCTGGTGCTAATGCCTACATCGGCCGAAAAAATAAAAAACGTGATTTTAGAAGCCTTTGGAACACCCGGATTAATGCTGCAGCCAGGGAGCATGGGCTTAGTTACTCTCGATTTATCTCGGGCCTTAAGAAGAATAAGATTGAACTTGATCGAAAAGTACTTGCAGAGATTGCTGCCGAAAAACCAGAAGTCTTCGCTGAGATCGCAAAAAAGGCTAAAAGTGAAAATAGCTGAAGTAAAGTGTAAGGACTGTGGGGCAAAATATGAAGTACTTGAGAACTTCCCGAAAGAACTTTTGGTATGTCCTTCTTGTGAGAGCCGGGATATAGACTTTAAGGTAACCGAGAGAGAATTTGAAGGTTGTGGTGGATCTTGTTCCGATTGTTCGTCTTGTAGCTAAGGGAATATAAAAAGAAAATGTAGATGTCAAAAAAGACTTCGGATGAAGTCTTTTTTGAATGCTTAGTTAGCCTATAAGCCGGGTTCTGTCGGGGACATTCATCTATCTATGCGACAGGACCAACTATACCCGCGTTAGATTACGCTGAAGGACCTTCTTCTAAGAGATTCCCCTAAGAAAAAGCATAACTTCCAGATACAGTGGCCCACCTGTCTTGCACCGAATAGGGTTTACCGCTACATATTGTCACCAATATGTACTGTGAGCTCTTACCTCACTCTTTTCACCTTTACCACGCAAGCGTGGCAGTATTGTCTCTGTGGCACTTTCCCGAGCCTTACGACTGGTTGTGTTTCACAACTATTCTTATCTATGGTGCCCGGACTTTCCTCTGCACGAGGCAGCGAATGTCCAGCTAACTAAGCAACCCAATAGTATCATAAATCCCGCTCTTGTCAAGGGTGAAGATTGCCAAAAGAATAAGTTTAGACTAAAATATTGATGGAGGGAATTTGCAAGAATCAGAAATTAGAAAAGATTACTTTTTGGAAAAATATGTCATTATTGCTCCAAAAAGGCTCAAGAAACCAGAGAAAATTTATCAAAAACCAGAGACTAAGGTAGAATCTTGTGTTTTTTGTGCCCCCGATGTCGATGACCCCCAAAAACAAATTCAGGTTAAGGATTATTATCTCGAAGGTGGCAAGTGGGGGGTTAAGGTAATTGGCAATCTCTTTCCAGCCCTCTCGCTTAATAATATCAAAGCCTACGGTGAGCAGGAGATTGTGATTGAGACAAGAAAGCATGGGATTGAGATCCACGAGCTTTCGGTTGATGAAATAGTTAAGGTATTTGATGTCTATACGGACCGCTATAATACCTTAATGGAAAAAGACGGGATATGTTACACGATAGTTTTTAAGAATGAGGGTGGTAAGGCTGGGGCCTCAATTCCCCATTCACACTCACAGATTATCTCACTTCCAATAATTCCGCCAAAGATTGCCGAAGAATCAGCCGCAATGGATAAATACATCGATGAACATGGAAGTTGTCCATATTGTGACATTATAAAAAGTGAGAAGGGCGGTCCCCGGGTCATTGCTGAGGATGAGCATATATTTGTTCTGGCTCCGTATGCCTCTGAGTCTCCTTATGGCGCTTGGTTTTTGCCAAAAAGGCATATTAGAAATATTAATGATCTTCATGAAAACGAAAAGAAGTCCTTGGCAAATTTTCTAAAAAAGATCCTAACTAAGCTTGAGGAGATTGATGCCCCTTATAATTACTTTATCCAGAACTCACTAGATCTTGAGTCACACCACTTTATCTTAAAGCTGGCCCCAAGACCTAATATCTGGGCTGGACTTGAACTTGGAACGGGAATAATTATAAATCCCGTTTCACCAGAAGAAGCCACCAAATTTTATCGAGGATAACAAAAAGCACCATCTGGTGCTCTTTGTTACTTGAACTCTTTTTATTTTAAGTTCTTTCGAAGCCTTTCGATTACGTCTCGTGCTGCATCCTGACCACCGAGTCCAAAGGCAAGGCCACCAGCGATCGCAATAAGGACAACAACCCCAGTAATGAGGGTGTTTATGATCTCGGTTGCGATACCAAGCTGACTTAGAGCGACAAGAATCGCAAAGACGATAATAGCCCAGCGAGTAATGTCGGCGACTACTGCGGCAGTTTTTGCTCCGATTGTTTGGGCCGTTGCTTCAACGGCACGTGAAGCAAGGTCTGCAAGAACGGCACCAACCATCAAGATAACCGCGGCCACAAGAACATGTGGTAAGTATGCGACAAGTCCCTTAACGATATCATTTACGCCTGCAAGGCCAAGGATATCAAGGGCTGGGATCAAGAAAACTATAATGGTAATCCATTTAACCAAATCGCCAAGTAGCTCCACTAAGTCTTCTTTTGTCTTGAATACTTTGTTAAGTCCGATTGCTTCTGTGTAAGGCTTAACTTTAATAAATCTCAAAGCCTTAACAACAACTGTCTTAAGTGTCCATCCAACGAGAACACCTAATAAAATAACGACTACGGCACCGATCACTTCTGGGACATACCCAGCCACGTCTCTAAGAGACTGTGAAACGGCATCAGTCGTTAGGTTCCACCAATCTGCTACCATATTTATTCACCTCCTTTCACATTTGATTAGAGGCTTCAAAAGGCATATTGCCTACCCTCCACTCCGAAGGCCCCCACTACAATCATTCTACCAAAATTAGTGGCCCTGTGACAAGGACTATCTTATAAAAAGAAAATTTAGATAATATAACAATGCATCTTAATACTAAATTTGTAATAGTATTAACGGTGGTAAAATGTTAGTCGAAATATTTACATGGGTAGCAGTTGGGATCATAGCGGGTCTTTTTGTTGGTTTATCCTATCCCGGACCAAAGAATGTAAAGAACATCATAGGTTCAATAATGGCTGGAGTCTTTGGTGCTTCGGTGGCTGGAGCAATCTATAAGGCGGTAGAAATCAGTGAAATTACCCTTAACTTTGGTTTCGGTACGGTACTACTGTTTATCTTGGCTGTCCTTATCTTTGGCGTTATAACAACGGCGTCGTCGAAGATAGGGAATGATTAAGTCTTTACTAGCAGTTCTTGTCTGAGTTCCCAAAGAGCATCAGGCCGAGCTTCATCTCAACGGCATCAGAAAAGTTTCTCGGGTCGAGCCCAATTTCCTTTTTAATCTTATCAAGTCGATAGATCAGGGTATTTCTATGGACATGAAGCTTTTTAGCAGCATCGGTTAGGTTCATGTTCGAAGAAAGAAAGATTGAAACAGTTCTTTTGAGGTCCTTGTCGGTGAGGATTTCCCCTAATATTTGATGGGCAAGCTCACACCTTCTTTCATAGGATACATTTTGGGAAAAGGATGCAAACATTCCCACATCTGTAATATGATAGCTTCGGCTAGGGCCCCAAAGTTTTTCGCCAAGATCTAAAGCGATTTGAGCATCATTGTATGACTTTCTAAGACCCGAGAGTCCCGGATAATACTGACCAACCCCAACTATTACCGGAAGACCTGTCTCCTTTTCGAAGGTTTTTCTTATATATTCAGCCTTCTCTTTATAGAATTTGATTGTATTTGTGGTACTTATGGGTCCTTTAGCCCATTTTAGGACCGCAAAAAGGTCTGGCTCCAGACAAGTTATGATATTTTGATCATAGCCACGGAAGGACTCAAGTATTTTTGAACTTAATTTATGGCATTTTTTAGTAACGTGGCTGATGCGGTTATCAAAGGAGCGTTGCATGCCCTCGTCATGCCAATGCTTAAAAAGCCCAGGTACTCGAACAAGAATTATAGCTTGGGGGGCCCTCAGGTTGACCCCAATGATATCACCTCGATCAATTGCTTCTTCAAGGTTTTTTATCTTATCGCTAAGGAGAAGTTCTTTTACAAAATTACTCTTAGGGTCGGCTTGTGATTCGGTTTGTTCTCTTAGGAATAGTTCATACTTAATTTCATTAAAGAGACCCTCGATTAGACCAATCTCAGCTGTCGGCTTTTCTTTTGCCTTAATCCCAATTACAGCAATTGTCTTTGACTCAAGAATAAGGGGTATCCAATACACTTTATTATCCCCAACAATTTTTTGTTTTTGAGCCGCGGTTTTTGCCTTCTCGTAATATTCTTTTTTACCTCCATATTCGATACCAAGCCTGCCGGTAACCGCAAAGATATTAGGGATTGCTCCTTCTTTAAGGTATTTAAGAAGGATCTGCTTGACGTCCTTTTCCTTGATAAACTCTTTTTTAGCCATTGTACCTCGCAAGCATCAAAGACATCTTTAGTTGAAATGCATCCTCAAATATTTTGGGGTCAAGATCAGTTACCTCTGCAATTTTTTCAATCCGATATACTAGGGTGTTCCGATGAATTTTTAATTTTGTCGCGGTCCTTGAGAGAGACAAATCATTATCAAGGTACTCTTTTAGGGTCTGAAAGAGTTCAGGATGTTCTTCGAGCGATTTTATTACCTTTTTTGAGAAAGTAATATTTTCATTACTCGAGCCGCTAAAAAGAGGAGCGACAACTCCAAAATTATCAAAATGAAACATTTTGCCCTCTCCCCACATCTGTTTTCCGAGCTTGAGGGCTGTTTTAGCCTCTTTAAAACTCTCCCTTAGGCCGTTAGTTCCTGATTTAAAGTTTCCAACTCCAATAGTCACACTAACCATTAGCTCACTTTTTAAATTAAAGTGAAGGGCTTCGAGAATCTCCACAAACTCCTTCTGATATTCTTTGGGTTTGTCTCCCATATCCTTAAGAATCAAAAAGTTATTACCACCAAAGTAAAAGACAAGATTGTTTGGGTGGCTTCGGTAAAATGACCCAAGAAGGTCTTCGATACTTCTTTTAGCCCTGGCTACCCTTGCCTCTCTTTCTCCCTCTTTGACCCCTTCTGAGTTTAAGAGAAGATAGTCAGAATCAGAAATCTCAAGAATAATTGCAACCCGGTTATTATCTAAATTTATACCAAAAGAACGAAGTATCCTTGCTATTTCAATTTCGTCCTTTTCGTCACCCTGGAAAAATTCATATGCTAGTTGGTCTATTCTTTTCTCGTCACTGGTTAGAATCTCTGTATAGCGAACTTGCTGAGCGATAAGCTCAGCCATTGATTTTGCAATTGGGCCAATCTTATCGACAATATCTACCTTTTCGTCGATATATAGATAACCGAGTTTCTTTTTATCGAGGTGAATTGGGAAGGACTTTTTCCCACCAACATCTAGATGAGAGTGTTCAATCGAGAACTTTTTACTGCTTCCCAGTACTTCGCCGCAGTCATCAAGAACGGCATATTTCTTATCAGAAAACTTCTTTAAGTCATCAACTATTTTTTCAGCTAACAAAACATCCATATTGTTCCTTTGCACATTGTGTGCATCCCACCTTTGTAGCTTTGCACAAATTATATCACGAAAGAGGAAATTAGCAATCAAAAAAACAACCTGATTCTTGGTTGTGCGATGGTGGGTGGTACTGGATTCGAACCAGTGACCTCTGCAATGTCAATGCAACGCTCTAACCAACTGAGCTAACCACCCATATAGTCACATATTCTACTTTAAATTGTATCTTTTTTCAATCAAACTAGGCGTACTTATTGACCACTTTTATAATCTCATCAATATTGTATTCAATCTTCATCAGAAATTCGGCTGCCCCGGCCTTCTTAGCTCGCTCAATATCTTCCTTGTTCCCTTTTGAGTTTGTGAGGATAATCACTGGGATATCTTTGGTGGTATCTGAATCCTTTAGCCTTTTTAAGACTTCCCAGCCCGTCATCTGGGGCATCGCAAGATCGAGCAGGATAACATTTGGGACTTCTGTTTTAGCCATCTTAATCCCATCCTCACCATTACCAGCGATTAGGGTATCAAATCCTTCATCGTGAAGGCGGAGGCTAAACATCTGGGTCATAAAGGGTGAATCATCTATCAGCAGTGCTTTTTTCATCATATTTCTCCTTAACAGATACATTATGATATAATTTAGGGACGTAAGCAAATGGAAAAGATAAAAGTAAACAAGGTTGATGTGATTCGCCATTCACTCTCGCACGTCCTTGCGATGGCGGTAATAGATATGTTCCCGGAAGCCAAACTTGGGATAGGTCCTGCGACCGAAGATGGCTTTTACTATGATTTTGATTTGCCCAGGACCCTAATCCCTGAAGACCTCCCAATACTTGAAGCGAAGATGAGAGAGATCATTAAGAGTGGGGTGGGTTTTAAGAAATACGAAGAAGATGCAAAGAAAGCCTATAAAAAAGAAGAGAAGAGAGGGGCTAATTACAAGACAGAGCTTATCGGAGATCTAATAAAAGAGGGGACCAAGAAGGTTACTTATTATCAGTCGGGTGATTTTCTGGATTTATGTGCCGGTCCCCATGTTAAAAATACCAAGGAACTTTCCGGGGTTGGCTTTAAGCTCTCAAAAATTGCCGGTGCTTACTGGCGGGGGAGCGAGAAGAATAAGATGTTGCAACGGATTTATGGAATTGCTTTTTTGACCCCGAAAGAACTTAGGGGTTATGAAAAGATGCTCGAGGAAGCCGAAAAGAGGGACCATCGGAAGATTGGGCAGGAGCTTGATTTATTTACCTTTTCTGATTTAGTTGGGCCTGGCCTACCTCTCTTCACACCAAGAGGTACGATTTTGATAGATGAGCTTCAGAAGAAAATAGAGGGAATTTGTAAAAAGTACGGTTATGAGAAGGTTATAACTCCCCACATTGCAAAAGAAATATTATTTGAAAAATCTGGTCATAAACAAAAATTTGGTAAAGAACTATTTCGCGTAATTTCTGAAACCAAAGAAGACTACGCCCTAAAGCCAGTTCAGTGCCCTCATCAAACTCAAATATACGCATCAAGAGTTAGGTCATACAGAGACCTACCTATACGTTACATGGAATCAAATAAGCAATATAGGAATGAACAATCTGGTGAAATTAGTGGTCTTTCCAGAGTTATTGCAATAACCGTTGAAGATGGTCATGTTTTTTGTAGAATGGAACAGGTTAAAAAAGAAGTTAAAATGCTTGTAAAAATAGTAAAAGATTTTTACAAATCCCTTGGGCTCTGGGATGATTTCTGGATATCGTTGTCTACCCATGATCCAGAGCAATTCGAAAATTATATAGGTACAAAAGAAGACTGGAAGAAGGCAGAAACAATACTCAAAGAAGTTTCGAATGAGATGAATCTTGGAGCAAAGGTTTGTAAAGGAGAAGCCGCTTTATATGGACCGAAGCTCGATTTCATGTTTAAGGACGCTATGGGCCGTGAGATTCAAATTCCAACCATTCAGCTTGATTTTGCAACGCCGCAAAGATTTGAGCTAACCTATATCAATGAAAAGGGTGAAAAAGAAAACCCCGTGATGGTTCATAGAGCGATTCTCGGTTCCTATGAGAGGTTTTTGGTTATGTTAATCGAGCATTATGCCGGCGAATTCCCGGTTTGGCTTGCGCCAGTTCAGGCTAGTGTGATTACGGTAGGAGCGAGTGCCAAAAAATTTGCAAAAGAAGTATATAACACCCTTAAAGAAAATAATATCAGAGCAGAGCTTAGAGATGAGAATGAAACTGTAGGCAAGAAGATTAGGGAGGCAGAGCTTGGGAAGGTTCCATATATGCTTGTTGTAGGGGATAAGGAAGTTAAGGCAAAGGCGGTAGCAGTTAGGAAGTTGCATGATAAGAAGATAGAAACCGTAAAGATAAATAAATTTGTCGATTTAATCACAAAGGAGGTTAGTAATGAAAATTAAGAAGAATAAATTATTTGAGCTTGTAACTACAGCGATAATCCTCGAGAAGCCATATAAAAAGGGAGTGGATCCAAAATTCTTGATCCTCCAAAGAGCAGAACATGAAAAATTTGGACCCCTTAAGTGGACGGTACCAGGAGGTAAACTCGCAACCGAAGACTATACTGTTCTTAAAAAACAAACCGAAGACTACTGGTATGGGGCAATTGAAGCAGTACTCCGGAGGGAAGTTGCCGAAGAGTGTAATCTTAAGATAAAGAATATTTGGTACTTGACTTCCCTTGCTCGGGTAACTGGTGATGGGTTTGGTAATCTCGTTTTATCGTTTGTGGCCGATAACGCAGGAGGAGAACTCAAGATAGACGAGAAGGATTTTAACGATTATGCCTGGGTAACGACTGAAGAGGCAAAGAAGTATGATCTTTTTGATGGGATTGTTGAAGAGTTCGTAATGATTGAGAAGGTGCTTGCTGGCGAGCGTGATGTTGAATGGCAAAGGCTAACAGAATAAATATTTATGAGTAAGGTTCTAGTCATAGATATTGGGGCAACAAACATGCGCTTTGGTGTTTTTGCGGATGATAAAGTACACGTACTTAGAAGAATTAGAACACCAAAATCAGAGGCTAGGTTGCATGATTATTTAATAAACCAATCTAAAAAGATTGTCCAAAAGATAGCAGTAAATGGGATTGCTCTTTCTGTAGCCGGTCCTGTTTTGCATCAAAATAAGATATATCTATCGCATATTACCCAAAGCCATATTGATATTAAGACGCCAATTTTTAAAGAGTTTAAGTTACCAGTAACTTTAATAAATGATACAGATGCAGCCGTTATGGCAGAACAAAAGTACGGCTTTGGCAAAGGATGTAAATCACTTATTTATGTTACTTTTTCCACTGGTGTTGGTGGAGGCGTAATCGAGAACGACAAGCTACGTGAAGTTACGAGGGTAAAAGACGAAATTAGTCATCAGAAAATAGACAGTAAGTATGGGGCACCGTGTTATTGTGGTGGAGTTGGCCATTGGAGCTCTTTCATCTCAGGTGCAAAGATTGTAAATACTATGAGGATATGGTCAGAGGTTACGGGCAGAAGATTTAGCCCAATCATATATACTGACGTAAAAAGGATATTTTGGTTGGCGGGTCTTGGAGATAATTTGGCCAAGGATTTTTTAGATGAAGTTGGTAGAATGAATGCGAAAGCAATCGATATATTTATCGAAAAGTTTCATCCAGAAGTCTTTGTAATTGGCGGCTCGATTGCCCTCAATAACTCCGAAGTTATTCTATCTGGGATAAAGAAGTATCAGAAATCAAAAGTACCCGTTAGAATAACGAAACTAGGGGATGAAATCTCTTTACTTGGGGCCGCAGTCTATTTTGAGACTCGAAATAAAGGATAAGGTGTGTTAAGATAAGTCGCTATGAAGTATTACCTCTTTGTTATTGGGTGTGACATGAATAAGTCCGATGCCGAACGGATTGCGACCGTCTTTGATATCCTAGGTTACAAGAGGGCCGAGAGCGAAGAAGAGGCAGATGTTCTTTTGGCCGTTGCTTGCTCGGTTCGTCTTTCGGCTACAAACAGAGTTTTTGGTAGGGGGCGAGAGTGGCAAAAGTATCGGAAGAGGGGTGCTCTAACGATGGTCTCGGGCTGTGTGCTTACAAGAGATAAGAAGAAACTCGAGAAATATTATGATCATATCTTTCCGATTGAAGAAATGAACAAGCTGCCAGAACTTTTAAAGTTAAAGAAGGCCAAAAAAGATGATTTATCTGAATATTTACGTATTCACCCTATATATGAATCAGACTTTCGGGCTTATATCCCTATAATGACTGGTTGTGATAACTTTTGTTCCTATTGCGCCGTCCCATATACCAGGGGCCGTGAGAAATCACGAACAGAAGAAGAGATAATAGCCGAGGTTAAGGGGCTAATAGAGAAAAACTATAAAGAGATCATCCTACTTGGCCAAAATGTTAATAGTTACAAGCCAAACTTTACAAAGCTTATAGTCAAAATCGATAAACTAAAGGGTGAGCATCGTATCTATTTCTATTCTAATCACCCCAAAGATGTATCCGGGGAGCTAATTAAGGCTCTCCCGGGACTTAAACATTTCCCGAACTATCTTCACTTGCCCCTACAGTCCGGAAATGACGAGATCTTAAAGAAAATGAATCGGCACTATACCAAAGATTCTTATCTTAAACTAATAGAGAAAATAAAGAAGGATATACCCGATATTGTAATAACAACAGACATCATTGTGGGGTTCCCGGGAGAAAAAGTTGATCAGTTTGAGGATACTAAAATGGTAATGGAGAATGTTGGCTTTGATATGGCCTATATCTCAGAATACTCAGAACGCCCAGGGACATTAAGCGCTAAGATGGAGGATGATGTCCCAGATCAAGAGAAAGCAAAAAGAGAGAAAGAACTCCAGAAAGTACTTGGGAGAACCTCGGGGGAGAATAACAAAAAATTAGTTGGAACAACCCAAAGAGTTCTTATTGACGCCAAGAAGAAAGATAAATACTACGGAAGAACCGATTCATACAAGGTGGTGGAGATAAAAACGGACCAATCTCTTGAGATTGGCCAGTTTTATATGATTGAGATTAGGGAAGCAGGGGATTGGAAGTTAAGGGGTAGAATCTGAATCTACTCTTGACTTTCCGGAGATACAACACTAGAGCTACTTGCTGGAACGAAGTTAGGCACAATTTCTTTCTCGTTAAAGCTGTTAATAATCATTAAAACGTAAGACCTTACTCTTTCTTCTTCTTCAATATTTCCTAAGTGTTGTTCCTCTAAACTAGATCTATAAGTCTCTACTGCTTGAGCTAATTGTTCGGCAACTGCTTCTGCCGATTGTAGTTCATTCTTTGGTAGTCTTTTTTCTGCTCTTTGAACTGCATTGGATTCCATAGCGTCTCTAACTAAATTTCCGGATTCATTCCCTATCAATGCACCTGCAAACATAGCGATCACTCCTAGGCCGAAGTCTCTTCTTGACATTTCATCCCGACTCATTCCTTCTGTTGAGTTCTTCCTAATAGCCGTTTTGTCGGGACTAAAATTATTAATCGCACCACGCATATCAGCTGAACCGTCTGGCCTGTAAATATCTCTATCCATAATACTCTCCTCAATTTAACTAACTTTAGTATAATAGAAACCTATGGAAAAGCCAATCATTGTTATAACGGGCCCGACGGCCAGTGGGAAAACAGCTATTTCTCTTTCGGTGATGCAGAAATTTCCCGCAGAGGCGATTTGTGCTGATTCGATGACTATCTACAGAGGGATGGATATCGGAACCGATAAACCAACCCTTGACGAGAGTTGTGAGAAGGTTGGAGATCATTACGAGATAAAGGGAGTGAGGCATCACTTGCTTGATCGGTTTGACCCAGATCAGGAATGTAATGTCTCTGTATTTCGAGACCTGGTTCAGTATGAGGTTGATGAAATTCATAAGCGCGGCAACATTCCTTTCCTTGTAGGCGGTTCCCTCTTCTACATTGACGCTTTTGCCTATGATTATTCGATACCGAAGGTTGAGCCTGACTTAAAGCTCAGAAAGGAACTTGAGGCGAGGGAGACTGAGGACTTATGGACAGAGCTTGTTGCGCTTGACCCAGATGCCGAGTGGACGGTCGATCGGAAGAATAAGCGGAGGCTCGTAAGGGCACTTGAAGTTTGCCTGAAATCTGGGAAGCCCTTTAGTGAGCAGAAATCAAAAAAGAAACTTAAAGATAATATCCTTTATCTCGCAGTGGCATGCGACCGAGAGGAGCTATACCACAAGATCAACAAACGGGTTGATGTGATGTTTCGGGAAGGATTTGTCGATGAGGTGCGGGAGCTATACGAGAAATATGACGGGAATACGGCGATGCAAGCGGCAGGTTACCGGGAGATTATAGAGTACTTAGAGGGGAGAAATAGCCTTAAAAAGGCAATCGAAAACACAAAAAGAGTTCATCGTAATTTTGCTAAAAGACAGCTTACTTGGCTTCGGAGGAATTCAGATGTCATTTGGATAAAGAATGCAGCCGAGGCTGAGAAAAAGATAAAAACATTCCTTACGTCCTAAATGATGTAACGAAGCTCCTCCTCTGCTATACTAGAAGTTGCATGAAATTTTTAGCTATTTTAGTGGGGAAATTGGCTGCACTTGCGACTAGGCTAACAAAAACCGGTAGCGGAACAACGCTACCTGGGTTAATGGCGGAAAAAATAGAGCCGCAGATTATTAGGAAGATTGCGGAAAGGCTTAAGTATGGGGTAATCGTTGTTACTGGTACGAATGGCAAGACAACAACCTCAAAGATGCTTGTTGAGATACTCTCCGAAGAAGGCTATACCGTCCTTCATAACCCATCAGGGTCAAACTTAACTAGGGGGATAGCCTCAGCTCTTATTCATTCAGTGAATATCTTTGGGACCGGCCTTGAGGCCGATATTGCAGTTTTTGAGGTTGATGAGGCAACAATGCCGGAGGCAACGACCAAGCTAAGACCAAGAGCAGTCCTTTTAACAAATCTTTTCCGGGACCAGTTAGACCGTTATGGCGAGCTTGATAAAACAGCCGCTATAATTGGTAATTCACTTCGGGGATTTTCTGAGATGACCACTATCCTAAACGCTGATGACCCACTCGTCTCGAGTTTAGCTAAATATTCTGAGGGAGAGGTAGTATATTTTGGAGTCGAAGACCAAGGAATAACGACTGATAGTGGCCTTGCGATGGATTCGAAGGATTGTATTGCTTGTGGTCACGAACTGGTTTATGAGGAGAGGTATTTAGGTCATCTTGGCAAGTGGCACTGCGAGAACTGTAAAGAGAAAAGGCAAAAGCCTTTAGTGTCGGCAAGCTCGATTAAGGTGTCACCTTTTGTTTCAAAGTTTGAACTCGCTCTTCCGAAAGAAAACCTAAAGGTAGAGATGCCTATCCCTGGGCTATATAATGTATATAATGCGCTGGCAGCCGCAACGGCAGCAACAGTCACAGGGGTTGGTGCTCCGGCTATCTCTCACACTTTAAGGAATTGTGAAGCGGCCTTTGGGCGGATGGAGCTTATCGAGGTCGAAGGGAAGAAGATTATGGTCCTTCTCATCAAAAATCCGACTGGGGCCAACCAAGCTCTTTCGGCTATCTATTCAGACGGAAAGCCAAAGAAAGTGGGGCTATTTCTAAATGACAACTTTGCTGATGGGACTGATGTCTCCTGGATTTGGGATATAGATTTTGAATATTTTAAGATAGCAGGTAGTGAATTTGTAGCCTCGGGAATCCGCGGCGAAGACATGGCCTTAAGGCTTAAGTATGCCGGGGTAGATAAAAAGAACTACAAACTCGAGAAAGACATTAATCTAGCCACAAAAGAGCTAGCCAAGAAGCTCAAGAAAGATGAGATTGGGTATCTTCTTCCGACCTATACAGCAATGATTGAAATTAGAAATAATTTTACCGTCAAAAGTGATGAGTTATGTAATATGGGTAAAGTAACAAAGAGGGGCTTATGAGCTACAAAGTAAAGCTATACCATCTTTATCCTGATGCGATGAACCTTTATGGAGATATGGGGAATGTCATCGCCCTTGCTAAAAGGTGCCAGTGGCGGGATATCGAGTTTGAAGTTGTTGATGTTAAGATCGGTGATTCGGTTGATTTTTCTGATGCCGATATCATCTACATGGGTGGGGGGCAAGACAGAGGGCAAAAGATAATCCAAAATGACCTCGCTAAAAGAAAGACCGAGATCCAGGGTTGGATTGAGTCAGGCGTAGTTTCCTTAACGATCTGCGGTGGCTTTCAACTTTTTGGGAAATATTTTAAAACCGCAGAAGGCGAGGAGATAAGAGGGATTGAAGTTTTTGACACCGTAACTACAGCTGGCGATAAGAGACTTATCGGAAATGTGGTGGTCGATGTTAGTGCCGCAACAGCCAAATGGGCGCAAAAATTTAGATTTAAAAATCTTGAAAATCCAACCGCGACTTTAGTTGGCTTTGAGAATCATTCAGGACTTACAAAACTTGGTCCAAATACTGAACCCTTAGGAACGGTTGTTAGTGGTTATGGGAATCTTGGCGACGGGGGCTATGAGGGCGGCTGGTACAAGAATGCCATTGGGACTTACCTGCACGGTTCTCTACTCCCCAAAAATCCTTGGCTTGCAGATCACATGATTGCGGTCGCTCTCATGAATCGCTATGGAAGCCCAATTCCACTCGATAACTTGGATGATAAATTAGAAGAGGCGGCCCACAAGGCGGCGATTGAGCGAGCCAAAACCGCAAAGACCTTAAGTATTTAAAAAGAGCCCTCCAGGGGCTCTTTTACTTTGCTTTCTTATTCATCGTCCTTAGGCAATCGGCACAGATTCTGATTCTTTTTTGACCTTTTTCTGGCCTAAAGTATTGTAGGTTTGGTAAAAATCGTCTCTTTGTTTTTCGGTGGGAGTGAGAGACGTTATGGCCGGTTAATGGCTTTTTACCGCATTTTTCGCAAACTTGTGACATATAGTTACCTTGATTACTGACTCGTAAGATGGTAGCATAATACGGACTAAAGGTCAACAAAAAGAGAGATGAATATAGAGATAATTACAATTATATTTTGGCTAACGGCCCTTTTCGTTTCGATTACCGTTCATGAATTTATGCATGCCTGGACGGCAAATTACCTGGGGGACCCGACGGCTAAAGCCCTTGGAAGGGTAAGCCTAAACCCGATTGCCCACATTGATCCTATCGGAACAGTCCTTTTGCCCCTTGTGATGGTCCTGACGACTGGTTTTGTTTTTGGCTGGGCTAAGCCAGTTCAAATAAATCCAAATAACTTTCGAAACTATCGTGTTGGGCAAGCCTTAACGGCTATTGCGGGTCCTTTCGCAAATCTTGTGATGATCCTTCTTTTTACGGCCATTTACAAGTTAATGCCTGAAAGCGGACTCTTTAGTATTTTCCTTATTATCTTAATCGAGCTTAATGTTGTTTTGATGGTATTTAACCTTATACCTGTTCCTCCTCTTGATGGTTCCAAGGTCCTTTACATGTTTCTTCCGTTTGAAACGATCAGAAAACTCGAAATGTACGGTCCCTTTATCCTACTTCCCCTCCTTATCTTCTTCGGAGGAGCAATAATCTTCCCTGTTATCTCATTTATTCTTGGTTCTCTGGGACTTCCACCAATTTTTTAACGGGGTGTGGCGCAGTTGGCTAGCGCGTACGCATGGGGTGCGTGAGGTCGCAGGTTCGAGTCCTGTCACCCCGACCAAAATATAGTGGAATATATAATAGTCTTGACTATTTTATAATATGGTATATAATAGTCGTATATGAAAAGAAGTCAATTTTCACAAATTATTAAAGATTTAGAGAAGAAAATGGTCTTTATAGTCGGTCCTAGGCAAGTCGGGAAAACCTGGCTAGCTAAGGAGGTGGGCAAAAATTTTGAAAAGACTGTCTATTTGAATTTTGATAGTGTTGAAGATCGAAAGATTTTAAAGGAGAAAACTTGGCCTCGAGATACAGAGTTATTAATTCTAGATGAATTACATAAAATGAAGGGGTGGAAGAATTACTTAAAAGGCGTTTATGATACAAAGGATAAAAGTTTAAAAATCCTAGTAACTGGTAGTGCCAGGTTGAATACCTTCCGTCAGTCGGGTGATTCCTTATCTGGGAGATTTTTTTTGCATCGGCTTTTACCCTTTTCTTTAACAGAGCTAAAGACCGAAGAATCATATTCTAATATCGATAGATTAATCGAGAGAGGTGGATTCCCAGAACCGTTCTTAGCATCAAATGCAAAAGAAGCCCAAAGATGGCGTAACCAATATATTGATGGATTGATAAGAACAGATATTCTAGACTTTAAAACAGTTCATGATCTTCGGGCGATTCAGATGGTTCTAGAGCTTTTACGTCGGAAGGTTGGTTCCCCAATCTCCTATACCTCTATTGCAGAAGACGTGCAAATATCACCTGTCACCGTAAAAAGATATATCGATATTTTTGAAGAACTATTCATTGTATTCAAGGTCGCTCCGTATTCAAGAAACATCGCGCGTTCGATACTAAAGGAACCAAAAATATATTTCTTTGATAACGGTTTAGTGGTCGGTGATGATGGTTCTCTTTTCGAGAATTTCGTGGCCGTTAGTCTTTTTAAGCATGTGATTGGGATGACAGATTATACTGGAGAGAAACATGAATTGAAGTATATGCGCACTAAGGAGGGGAAGGAGGTTGATTTTGCGCTCATTAAGAATGACAAAGTCGAAAAACTCATTGAAGTAAAGAAGTCAGATAACGACCTAGATAGAAATCTCAAATATTTTTCAAACAAATTTAATCTACCCGGAATACAATTAGTAAAAGAATTAAAAAGGGCAAAATCTATCGGTAAAGTGGATATTGTTTTGGCAGAAAATTACTTAAAAGAATTATTCCTATAACAAACGGCATAGTTTGACACTTACAATTTATATTTGAAATATATTTATGATATGTCATAATTAATTAGAAATTATTTACTCTAAAAGGAGGGGGAAATGAAGAAAATATTAAGTCTAATAATGGTAATCTCGATGGGATTACTATTTTGTTTTTCGCCAGTCTTTTCAGCGGCTGGAGAGAAAGACCAATCAGCTGAAAATCCGTCGGCGACGGGAGGGGTAGTACTATTCCCTTACGACAACTTACAGCAAGGCCAGACCTTTACTCCAACCAAGAATAGTCTTACCAGAATCAGTATTTATCTTCGGGACAAGGTGAATGGGGCCGGTATTCGCCTTGCGTTAAGAAAAGAGTCCGATAAAACACCGGTTGGTGGTGAATATCACTTTAAAAGAATTGAGGGTAGCGGGACAGGCTGGGAGGATTGGTCCTTTGATGGCAGCCCTCTTACTGTTGAGCCCGGAGAGTCCTATGGAATTTATGTGGGGATGCTTAGCAGCTCGACTACCTATTGGGTAGCTTCCTTAGATTCATACGGCAGTGGTGTGAAAAGGCAATATAGTCCGGTAACTGATACCTACTATACTTTTTCGGGTGACTCAACCTTCATTGTCGAAGGCAATCTGGTGACTACCCCAGCTCCAGAGACTCCACCCGCAAGCGATCCGACCGAAAGTACTGAAGAAGAAGCCACCGAACAAACCAAAACCGATGCCAAGGAAGCTGAGGTCGATGAATCGATTGAAGCACCAGTCCTTACCGGTGTTCTTCTAAATCAAGAAGAAGTAGAGCTTACAGATGAGAAAAAGGTCACGATTGAAGAGAAGGATGAGTTAATCCTAAACGGAACAGCGCCGAAGGGTTCTGTCGTTGTTATCTTTGTAGGTGAAGAGTCGTATGAGGTACCGGTAGATGATGCTGGTAATTGGACTTTTAAAGTTGATAATGAGGCGCTTTCAGCTGGCGATAATGTTATAAAGGTGCAAACCCAGGTAGATGAAAAAGGAAGTGAGATAGTCGATCTTCTGACCGTAAACATGAGGGTAGCGGCCGTAACGGTTGGAGAGACCGCTGTGACGCCTTGGTATCTGACTTGGGGCATCTATCACACGATCGGACTTGTGCTCCTTCTTATCCTCCTTGCTCTTCTTGTTATATACCTTGTAATCCTAAGGAAGAAGAACAAAGGAACTCTAAAATCAAAAGAAGTGTTTGGGAAGAAAGAGAAGGAAGAACAGTAGAAGAAGAGATAATAACGGAAAAAGAACAAAAGAACCACTCGAAAGGGCGGTTCTTTTGGGCTATAATAGCCTAGATGAAAAAGCTAATCATAAATACTGATGGAGGGGCAAGGGGTAACCCTGGGCCTGCTGGTATAGGGGTTGTATTTTCGGACGAAAAGGGCGAGAAAATTGCAACCTTTAGGGAATATATTGGAGAGGCCACCAATAATATTGCAGAATACAAGGCGCTAATCCTTGCGCTAGAAAAGGCCAAGGATTTTGAGGCAGAAGAGATCGAGTGTCGGCTTGACTCAGAACTTGTTGTAAAACAGCTTCGGGGAGAATACAAGGTAAAGGACGAAAAGCTGAAGGAACTCTACGCTCGGGTTCAAGAGTTGGCTTTTTTTAAACCAATAAAATATGTGCATGTGCGGAGAGAGAAGAATGAAGAAGCAGATGCACTCGTGAATGAAGCAATTGATGAAGTTAGATGATTTTAAATTGACCTTAGGCCAAAAATTTGACAAAATAAGTATAAGTTTGGGGGGAAATTGCCGAAAAAGAAAATAACTAAAAAACCAGTCATTGAAGTAAAAGATCTCTACAAATCCTTTAAGGTTGGTAAGGGAACTGTTGATGTTCTTCGGGGTATTAACTTTGAGATAATGCCTGGGGAGTTTGTTGTGATCTTTGGACCCTCTGGTTGTGGTAAGAGCACCCTTTTAAATACAATGGTAGGCCTTGAAGTTCCGACAAAGGGCAAGGTATATGTAAGGGGAACGGATGTTTACTCCCTAGATACTAATGATCGATCGGAATTCAGGCGTAAGAAGTTCGGGATTGTTCAACAGCAGTCAAACTGGATTAAGTCTTTAAATGTGATTGAGAATGTGGCCCTGCCTCTTTGTATCTCGGGGCAATCGTATGGGTCGAGTATAAAGAGGGCGCACAAGCTCTTAAATCTCTTTAGGCTTGAAGAATTTGAGAAAAATACCCCAACTGAACTCTCTGGAGGTCAGCAACAACGGGTCTCGGTCGTTCGGGCCCTTGTTAGTAACCCCTGGATTGTGATTACAGATGAGCCTACCGGGAATCTTGATACGACTTCAGCGGCAGACCTGATGTATGTTCTTCAGTATCTAAATTCTGAGTCAAAAAGAACCGTCATCATGGTTACTCATAATCCAGAATATGAGAAATATGCCACGAAAGTTATTAAGATGGAGGATGGGAAGGTAAAATCAGTTGTAACCAAAAAAGAGATTGCCGTTTCCGACGATGATGTTGCCGGTGATGTTGTGCCCCCAGATGCCGCGGAGGTTCCAGCATGAGCATGAGAAAAACATTTATTTCTCGCCTGGCCTTAAGGAGCATAACAGGGCACAAATTGCGCTCGGTTCTTACAATTGCTGGTATTGCTATTGGTGTTGGCTTCATCATTTTTCTAATCTCACTTGGTTATGGCCTTCAGCGTATCTCAACCCAGGAGGTAGCTAATCTCGAGGCGTTACAGATTATTGAGGTAAGCCCAGGTAAATCAAAGATTATTAAGATCGATGATGATACGATCGAAAAGTTTATGAGTCTTTCTGATGTAGAGGCAGCAGAGCCTCAGTTGAGCCTAGTTGGGACCTTCTCGGTCGATACGGGTTCGATTGAAGGGGTTGTCTATGGGAAGGATACTGATTATTTAGAGCTTGAAGAGACAGATATAGAGGCCGGGAGACTCTATAGTAGTGACCTGGCACAAGAGGTCGTCATAAACAAAGCGATTGCGACTCAATTTGGCTTTACAGATACTAATAATATTTTAGGTGAGACGGTTACGATTAGTACCAATATCGGTTCAGAATATTTAAACGACAAAGAGGACCCACTTAAAAAAGAAGATGATTTTAAAATAGTAGGGGTTCTTTCAAACTCAGATTCCCCCTATGCTTATGTCCCACTTGAGGTCTATACCGATTACGGAGTAGTGAACTATAGTTCTGCTAAGGTAAAAGTGGGGAGTAAAGAGGCTACAGATACGGCAAAGCAACAAATCGAGAATTTGGGTTACAAGACAACGACCCTAAAAGATACGGTTGATCAGATTAATCAGTTCTTTGGCATCTTTCAGTTAATCTTACTATCTTTCGGAGCGATTGCTGTCCTTATCGCGGCCCTTGGTATGTTCAACACCTTAACTATCTCACTTCTTGAAAAGACCCGTGAGATATCCTTTATGAAAGTTCTTGGAACAAACGGGAAAGATATTTGGAGAATGTTTATCGCAGAAGCCCTTTTAATTGGCTTTATAGGCTCGATGGTGGGTATTTTAGCCGGTCTTTTAGTGGGGGGATTTTTAAACGACTTTCTTGCGACCTTAGCCGAAAGAACTGGCAACAAGCCAGTAGAGATATTCTATGCGCCATTTATCTTTACCTTTGCAACCTTTGCTATAGCGATGATTATAAGCTTCCTTACGGGTATTTACCCATCATACAGGGCCTCAAAGATAGATCCGCTTGAAGCTCTAAGGTATGAGTAGTTTAGTGTGGCGATACTACAATCGTTGAATATTTGAGAATACTATGCTAAAATGCTCCTTGTCTGGGGCTGACTTGGCTTCGACGGAAGTTACTTGAAATCAGAATAATGCAATTCGCGGTCGCATATCCGCGTTAACCAATATGTAAACAAATAAGTGTAAAAACACTTGCCGCTAAAGTTAGAAATGCATTTAGCATGCCTGCTTTAGCAACTGTTGTCGCATAACTGCGGTAACCATCTGCTCCCCAACGTCCGATAGGGGTCAGCAGGTGCTAGAACTTCGGGCTGCTCTGGGTGACTTGCCTAAACCCAGCTAAGACTTAGGTAATTGGTTGTAAGTTTTTTCTTAGATCTTTAGCTTGCAACCGAGAAAAGAGATCTGAGTATGATTGCTAAAGTTGTTCTGGTTTTGCTTTCGGACGCGGGTTCAATTCCCGCCAGCTCCACCAATGCTTACTTTTTGGCTTTATAGAGCCTTTTTAAATATGTGATAGAATGGTTATATGGAACATAAAAATCATCATAATCATCACGAACACATGATAGCTGACTTTCGAAAGAGATTTTTTGTATCTCTTGTTCTTACTATTCCAATATTGTTATTATCCCCACTCGTTCAAAACTTCCTTGGACTTTCAGAGACCCTTGCTTTTCAAGGTGATAAATATGTTCTCTTTTTACTTTCTACAATTATATTCTTTTATGGTGGTTGGCCATTTTTAACTGGCCTAATCTCTGAATTAAAACAAAAAAAACCTGGAATGATGACTTTAATAGGTTTGGCAATAACTGTTGCTTATACCTACAGTGCTGCTGTTACCTTCGGGCTAGAAGGAAAGGTTTTTTATTGGGAGCTTGCTACCTTGATAGATGTAATGCTACTTGGTCATTGGATAGAGATGCGTTCGGTGATGAGTGCATCTCGTGCCTTAGAAGAATTGGCAAGACTGATGCCATCCGAAGCTCACTTGGTTATGAGAAATGGTGCTGTAAAAGATATAGCTCTAGCGAAAATTAAAAAAGGTAACATAGTTTTAGTTAAACCTGGGGAAAAGATACCTGCAGACGGTATTGTTATCTTTGGTAAATCATTTGTTAACGAATCGATGTTAACTGGTGAGTCTGTACCTGTAGAGAAAACTATTAACTCCGAAGTTGTTGGTGGCTCAACAAACGGTGAAGGCTCGTTAAAGATAAAAGTCATGAAGAAAGGAAAGGATTCTTTCCTTTCACAGGTTATAGAATTGGTCCGTGAAGCCCAAGAAAGTAAATCAAAAACGCAAGACCTTGCTAGTAAGGCCGCCTTATATCTAACAATAGTGGCAATATTTGGTGGATTAGTTACCTTAATTGTTTGGTATCTAATACAAGGAGAAACACTTGCCTTTTCACTAGAAAGAACTGTTACTGTAATGGTAATAACATGTCCTCATGCACTTGGGTTAGCTGTGCCTTTAGTTGTGGCAGTATCCTCTGGTATATCTGCAAAGAAAGGTATACTAATCAGAAATAGAGTTGCATTCGAAAAAGCAAAAGATATTCAAGCGATAATTTTTGATAAAACAGGAACCTTGACAAAGGGTAACTTTGTAGTAACTGATACGGTTATTCTAGATAAAAAATACAAAAAAGCAGAAATTTTTAAATATGCTGCCTCCTTAGAGTCTCACTCAGAGCATCCTATTGCTAAGGGTATTATTAAAAAGTCTAAAGCAACTTGGGCCGTAGAGAACTTTAAGGCAGTATCTGGTAAGGGGGTTACGGGTGTGGTTAATTCTAAAAATGTTGAGGTAGTTAGTCCAAATTATCTAAAAGAAAGAAAGATTGAACATAAAAACAGCGATATAAAAAAGCTAATAGTTCAAGGGAAAACTGTAGTTTTTGTTCTGTTAGATAAAAAAATGGTGGGTGCAGTAGCTTTAGCTGATGAGATAAGACCTGAATCTAAAAAAGCAATTAAGACATTAGCGAATATGGGGATTAAAAGTATAATGCTTACTGGTGATAATGAAAAAGTTGCCAAGTGGGTGTCAGAAGAGCTTGAGTTAGACGATTATTTTGCAGAAGTCTTACCGCAAGAAAAATCTAAGAAAGTGAAAGAAATACAGAAAGAAAATTTAATAGTTGCAATGACAGGTGATGGTGTGAATGATGCCCCAGCCCTTGCCCAGGCAGATGTTGGGCTTGCTGTTGGTGCAGGAACTGATGTCGCTATAGAAACGGCGGACATCGTCTTGGTTAATAGTAACCCTGAAGATATAGTCTCTGTAATAACTTTGGCTAAGAAAACTTATGGAAAAATGATACAAAACTTAGTTTGGGCAACTGGCTATAACGCCGTAGCAATCCCTGTGGCAGCAGGAGTATTATATGGTTATGGTATCTTGTTAAGTCCTGCGGTCGGGGCTGCATTGATGTCCCTAAGCACAGTGATTGTTGCTATTAACGCAAGGCTACTCAAGGCCTAAGGAGGTTATATGTATTCGTTAATGATAATTGGTAATGCTTTTACTCATTCAGAAGATAATTCGTTTAGGCACCATATGTTCTCTTCCGATTTTTGGGGAGGGATGGTATGGATGTGGTTATTTTGGCTTTTGGTTATCATTGGAATAATTATTCTTATTATTTTCTTAGTTAATAATACCAGCTCTAATAATAAGCCCTTAGATGTTTTGAAAGAAAGATATGCAAAAGGTGAAATAGATAAAAAAGAGTTTGAAGAGAAAAAGAAAGCTCTTAAATAATATTACTTGAGTCAAAAGTTCGAAAACTGCTCTTAGAAAAGTTCCACACTTCTTCAACTACGCTCCACCAA
>JAQVJW010000026.1 GCA_028694925.1 Patescibacteria group bacterium
CGCCCTTTAAGGGGAGGATGAACGTCCTTGAGGGAAAAAATAATTCAATTATCATTGATGATTCCTATAACGCGAACCCAGTCTCTGTGATTAGGGCCCTCGAATTTCTCTCTACTCAAAAGGGTCGTAAAATAGCTGTCCTTGGGACGATGGGGGAGCTCGGTGATTACGAGAAGAAGGGGCATGAAGAAGTGGGCGAAAAGGCGGCGGCAGTAGCTGATATCTTGGTTACGGTTGGGGAGACAGCTGAAAAGTATATCCCGAATGCGGCAAGTGATAAGGGGATGAATAGGGAGAAGATAAAGAGCTTTTCGGGTTCAGATGAGGCCGGGGACTATCTAAAGAAGATAATCCGGGAGGGTGATGTCATTTTGCTTAAGGGTTCTCAGAATGCCGCAAGGATGGAGAGGGCTGTAGCAAAGATTCTAAAAGACCCAGAGAAGGCGAGTAAGCTGCTTGTCAGGCAGTCTGACTTCTGGAAAACAAGGTAAAAAGTTGGTAAAATAGGGGGACAAATGGAATTGACTGAAGCACAATTAATACCGAATCTAGCCGTTCTTGGCATGTTTGCCTTTGGTGGCTTTTTACTCTCGATGGTCTTAACGCCGATATATACTTATTTTGCATATAAGTATAAGTGGTGGAGAAAAGCAAGAACGAAGACGGTTGACGGGAAGAAGGCAGAGGTCTTTCAAAAGCTGCATGCTGAAAAACATAAAAGAAATATTCCGACGATGGCGGGAATGGTAATATTAATAACTGTTTTTATCCTTACGATCTTTTTCAATCTAGATAGGGCCCAAACCTGGTTGCCACTTTTTACCCTAATGTTTGCTGGTGTTCTCGGCCTTGCTGATGACTACTATGTTGTTAAGACTAAAGATAAGTCGGGCGGATTCAATGCTTGGATACAGCTATTTTTGATATTACTAATCGCAGTTTTGGGTGCCTATTGGTTTTACTTTAAATTAGGTGCGAGCTCTATACACATACCTGCTTGGGGTAACCTAGAAATTGGTTGGCTATATATCCCGCTGTTCATAGGTGTAATGTTTGCAACTTCTAAATCGGTCGGTTTAACAGATGGGCTTGACGGTCTCTCCGGTGGTCTATTGATGGCTTCTTTCAGCGCTTTTGCGGTAATAGCCCTTTTTAAAGGCTATTTTGGGATCAGCGCTTTTTGTCTCACCATAGTTGGTGCGATGCTCACCTACACATGGTTTAATATCTATCCAGCAAGATTTTTTATGGGAAATTCAGGGTCAATTTCACTTGGGGCTACTCTTGGTGTTATTGCTCTTCTCACCGATGCTGTTTTTGTGTTACCAATAATCGGCTTCGTCTTTTTCGCCGAGTCAACTTCCTCAGCTCTTCAACTGCTTTCAAAGAGAATTCGCGGAAAGAAGCTTTTCCTGATCGCTCCGATTCATCATCACTTCGAGGCTATGGGTTGGCCCGAAACAAAAGTAACAATGAGATTTTGGATCATCGGCGCTGTCACGGCCGTTGCCGGCGTTATAATCGGTATTTTAGGTAGGGGCTAGAATGAGTGTTAGGGGGCAACGTAAACATCGCCCAAACTTCCTTTTATTTGCTTCGCTTATTGCTCTAATTCTTCTTGGTGCAATCCTTATCTCTTCTGCTTCGGTTGTTCTTTCAAATCAGGTCTCTGGTGACCCTAATTTCTATTTTAAAGAGCATCTCTATGCCTTAGGTGCTGGTTTTGTCTTGATGTTTGCGGGTTACAAAATCGATTATTCTTTTTGGAAGAAGATAGCGCCAATTCTAATTCTCGCTGCGGTCATATTACTTGTGCTGGTGTTTGTTCCTGGAATTGGGTATGAGCATGGGGGAGCGAGGCGTTGGATCGCTTGGCCATTCTTCTTTTCTCCTACGGAGCCCTTTAAACTTGCCCTCATAATTTATCTTGCGGCCTGGTTTGCAAAGCGGGGTTCAAACGTTAAGAAGTTTTTTTACTCTACTTTGCCATTTCTGGTGATTATCGCAATTACAGGGGCCCTGATACTATTTCAACCCGATATGGGAACCTTTATGATAACGGCGGCGATTGCGGGAGTGATGTATTTTGTAGCAGGAGCCAATATGAGCCACGTTGTAGCGATGGTAGGGGCAGCGATCGCTGGGATTATCTTCCTTATAAAAACAGCACCATATAGGATGGAGCGCTTTATGATCTTTCTTGATCCTGGGGCCGATCAGGGCGGAGCTGGTTATCAGATCAACCAAGCTCTTCTTGCGATTGGGACTGGGGGCCTCTTTGGACTTGGCTTTGGCCAATCACGCCAAAAATTCAACTATCTCCCTGAGGCTTCTTCTGATTCTATTTTTGCCGTCGCAGCAGAGGAGTTGGGTTTTCTTGGAGCAAGTCTAGTTCTGTTACTATTCTTGGTTGTGGCCGCAGTTGGTTACAAGGTGGCCAAAAAGGCTCCAGATGCTTTCTCTCGGCTACTTGCGGTTGGGATCACGACCTGGATCTCACTTCAGGCGATCGTTAATATATTCGCGATGCTTTCTTTGATACCCCTTACTGGTGTGCCGCTACCGTTTATCTCGACTGGATCTTCCTCCACCCTCGTTTTGATGCTAGCTTCTGGTATACTATTAAATATATCAAAACATACGGAAGGAGAGACGCGTGAAAGTGCTTTGCGCCGGCGGGGGAACTGGTGGTCATACCTTACCGGTCCTCGCAATAATTAAGGCGATCGAAAGGGAAAACAAAGATGCCAAGATCTTGTTTGTTGGCTCTCGTTTTGGTATCGAATCAAGGCTTGTCCCCAAGATGGGGATTAAGTACTATGGTGTTTCAACAGGGAAATTCAGGCGCTATCACTCCAGAAAGATAATGAATGTAATCGATATCACAACCCTCTTTAAAAACGGGGCTGATTTCTTCCGTTTTGTGCGAGGTATCTTTGAGGCTCGCTCAATAATCTCACACGAAAACCCTGATATCGTTTTTGCTAAAGGAGGATACGTTAGCCTTCCGGTAGCTCTAGCCGCAAAGAGTTTAAAGGTACCGGTTGTAAGTCACGAGTCAGATGTTGTGATGGGGATGGCGAACAGGCGGATCGCATCATTTGCAAAGACTGTTTGTGTGGCTTTTCCTGTTAAACATTACAAAGAGCAAGTTGACGATACGAAACTTGTCGAGACCGGTAACCCTATAAGGGAAGACATCCTAATGGGGAAGAGAGAGCTATTCCTCTCTGAGATCGGTTTTAAAAAAGATAAGAAAACCTTACTTGTAATAGGGGGGAGCCAGGGTTCAAGATTTATTAACGATTTAATAAACGAAAAGATAGAACAAATTGCCAGAACCTATCAAATAATCTGGATAACAGGGGAGCGGGATGCAGATCTTGTTGAGTATCGCTTAGATGAACTTAAGGAGGATATAAGGAAGAATATTAAGGTCTACGGTTTTGTGACCTCAGAGCTCGCCGATGTTTATGCGGCAGCAGATCTTGTCGTCTCAAGAGCTGGTAGCAACGTCCTTTTTGAACTTGCGGCCTTATCAAAACCAGCTATCCTTATTCCCTTCGACGTTGCGGCAGGGAGCCATCAACTTGAGAACGCTAAGCTCTTTTCTCGGTCTGGGGCGGCCTATCTTTTCAGACAAAGCAACTTAACTGCTGAAGGACTTTTTCATCAGATTAAATATTTATTTGAAAATGAAGAAGAGCTCCAGGCGATGGCCAAAAAGATGGGGGAATGGGCCGATCTTGGTGCCTCGGGTAAAGTAGCAAAAATAATAATCAAGGCAGGGGAAGAAAAAATTGAAGAGAGTCGAAAAGCTAAGACAAAATAGGCAAAAGACTAAAGCAACGGTTCATGAGCGGACCAAAGAAGAACGCGAGCCCCAGAGTAGCCTTAAAAAGGGTTTCTTCCTTTTTGTGATATTTGTCCTTTTCTCTGGACTTGTCTATCTTTTGTTTTTCTCTGGGGCCTTTACTATTAAGGATATTAAGATAGAGGGATACAGTAATCCCGAAACTATCGAGAAGATCGCACGAGGATACAAGGAACGGGGGATATTAAATGATAATATCTTTTTCTTCCAAGGAGGTGAGCTTGAGAAGGTGATTAAAGAGGATAGTGGGGTCCGGAGTGTTGTGGTCAAGAAAAGATACCCCGCCACAATCGAGATAGTGGTCGAAGAAGCAACCCCGGTTTTAATTTGGAACACGGCAGGGGAGAGTTTTCTTGTTGACGAGAGGGGATACGTTATTGGGGATAATAAAGAAGAAAACCTACCCGAGGTTTATGATTCATTAAATATAGAGACAGGTCTAGGGGAGAGAGTGGCTTCCCCTACTATTATTAAATATATATTAGATGTCTCGGCAAACTTCGAGACTATCGTAGGACAGAAGTTCGAGAAGATAATTATTTATGATATATTATCCGATATTCGCATTAAGTCAGATTCTACCTGGACTGTTTATCTTGATTCTAGTCGTGACCCTACATCAGAACTTGAAAATCTTGTTAGGGTCCTTAATGAAGCGAAGGAGGAGGGTGATACAAGTCTTACATATATCGATATGAGGCTTCCGGATAAGGTTTTCTATAAGTAACAAGACATCTAGATGATTAGTTGGTCGTAAGGCCTTAAGGAATGCATGAGTCGCATAAGATATATTGTGCGACATTACCTCTTTTAGTCTTTTCATGACCAACGGTACCTCCATATTATGGCTTTATTGAGCCACAAGTATATTAATTATAATTATTACATAGATGACCCCGGTCCTCTATCTTTCTTACATCTGTCACTACATTTAACTAATATTTAATTAAAAT
>JAQVJW010000012.1 GCA_028694925.1 Patescibacteria group bacterium
CGATTCCAGATGAAATTAAAAACAAGGCATATGTTCAGTATCAGTTAACTCTTGCTAGCGGTAACTCTCAAACAGAGACTCCGATAGTTCAAGATGTTTCATTACAGATGTTTTCTAGCGCCACTATTACCCTCGACACCTCACTACCAGTAACACCAACTAATCTCAAGGCTTACGAAGATAATACAAAGGCAGTCGAGCTTACGCCTGCTAGCTGGTACACTGCTGACTCAGTCTACTTTGAATGGGATGCATCGGTTGATCCTGGCCATTCAACTTATCGGTATTGTTTTTCTACTGATTCTGGTTGTACGCCAGAGACGGATCTCTCCGATAACTTTATTACTATCTCTGATGTTTCCGAGGGCGCCTACACCTTTAAATTAGTTGATGTCGATTCGGCCGAAAATGAATCAGAGACACCGGCCAGTATTACATATAATTATGATGCTAGTGCACCGGGAACGGTTCCAAATTTTGCGGCACCTATTGAGCAATCAGGGACAACCTCTGTAAGAGTGAACTGGACCGCGGCTACTGATACCGGTTCTGGGATTGCTAGTTACACACTAGAGAGAAAGCGGTTTGACGATGATTGGGCTGGTTCACTTTTTGGGACGAATGATTCGTTTAGTGTTTCGGATCTTACCTATCTTGATAGTGGTCTTTCTGGTGGTTATGCCTACAATTACCGGATTAAAGCGATTGATAATGCTGGAAGAGAGTCGGCTGAATATGCCTACGTAACGGGCTATACAATTGATTCCACCGAGCCAACTGTTCCAGATGTTTCAGCGGTTGTTGCTTGTGACGGCACAGTTGATAATTGTTCAAATATTGCAAATGAAGGCTATGAGGTTAAGATAACTTGGAGCGAGGCAACCGATACTGGGGTTGGGATTGCCGGTTACAAGATTTACCGGGTAGCAGAAGTAAACTCTATCGATGAAGAAGATTTTACCCTTGTGGGCTACTTTGATATTACCGGAGGGGCGCAAGACCTAGTATATTACGACAACGATACAAATAATGATGCCACTTTTAACGATGCTGACCTTGGAGAAGTAAAGGGAGCTAGCACAACAAGGCTAAATGATTACGTTGACTACTATTACCGGGTGACAGCAGTTGATAAAGGAGGCTACGAATCGGCTGTTGTTCCACTTCACCCAATTGAGGGGCCTCAAAATACTAACTATGGGACTGCAAAGACACCGGATATAACGGAGCCAGGTGCTCCCACAGACCTTTCGGTAACCCCATTTGGAATTGGGGAAAATGACCTTCAGCGAATGGATATCTCCTTTACTGTCTCAACAGATGCTCGGACAGCAGGCCGCACCCCTACTGGAAATGGTTCAGGTGTTGCAACTTATGCCCTCTATCGTTCAGGTGGGGATGCAGAAGGGTCAGATGGGAATTATGAGCTTGTAGCCGATAATATTACCGCAACATATTACGAGGATGAGGGACGGGCTGAAAATACCTACTATTATTACAAGGTGACAGCAACTGATGTGGCTGGAAACGTAAGCGCTGAATCAAGTGTTGTGGGAGACCAAACCAAGAACTCAGCGATACCTTCTACCCCAAGTAACGTAACGGTCGAGTCTGTTAAGGGTGACCCAAATAGTGATTCTGATGTTGGCCAAAAGATAGATGTTTCTTTCTCTGGTAGTGCTATAAAGTATGAAATAAATTCAGTTACCGCCTATGAGGTTTATCGTTCCGAGACTAACTATGCTAGTAGCGCAGAATGGCTCGCAAACGCCGAAAAGGTAAGAGAGTTTACTGATGTTAACCACTCTGGCTATGCCGAGGGAACTGAGCCTGTCTATGACGCGGGCGATAGCTTCCAGGATACAATAGAGTCTGATGCCACTACCTATTATTATCGAGTCCGAGCGGTTGGTACTAATACAGTAAGTGGTACAGTCTACTCCTCACTCTCAGCCGTTACCCCAGGAACACCAGAAAGTGGTTGGGACACAACTCCAGATGCAACTGCTCCCGAGCAACCGGCTGAAGTAAAGGTCAAGGATATTCATGGCAATGACTCGCTTTACCGGAATATTGTGACTTGGGCCATGATCCAAGACCCCGAGAGAAATGGGGCTAGTGATTTTTCCCATTATGAGGTTTGGAGATACGAGACAAGTCTCGGAGTTGCTTCTGCTACGTATATAATTCCTGAAAGCCAAAGAGAGCTTTATACTGATATTGGTTTTAACTATTATGTAGACCCAATTGAAACCGAAGATGCAAACAAAGATTACTCATACTATGTTGTTGCTATGGACAATGCCGGAACCGAGTTTAAATACGCCGATGGGACGATTATAAACAATGTATCAAACTCTTCTGGTTATTCTGGTGTTGTTTCCATAAATCCTAAGGAAGCCTTTCCAACTGTTACAAATGTGGCCTACTCAAACATCGGTGTGTCGACCGCTACTATTACATGGAGTACTGGCGAGCAGAATTGTGATTCCTTGGTTGAATATCGGGTCAAAGATGCTGAAACTGTAAAGGCGGCTGGAGGAGACAGGACTACTCCTGTTACTTCACATACCGTAAACTTGGTAGGACTTGAAAAGGGCCAAACATATGAGTATCGAGTGGTCTCCAGAAACTCACTTGGTAACATTGATACCACGGCGGCCACTACCTGGCGAGAATTTACAACAGCCAACTTTAATATTACAGGTACCAAGGTTGTAACCACTACTACAACCGCCACGGTAACTTGGGATACCAACATCAATGCCGATGCCAATGTCGAATACAAGGAAGAGGCTACCGGAGGGATTGTAAAAGAATCGCAAACCGCCGGTGATCCGAAGCTCACGAAAAAGCACGAAGTAGTCATTAAGGCTCTAAAGCCAGATACTAACTATACCTATAAGATCCGTTCCGTTTCCTCGGATAAATATATTGCAGAAACTACTTTTGCAACATTTAGGACTAAACCATATGATGCTTCGCAATTTACGATAAATCCAAATGCCTCTAACGTTGCTGAACAAAACATTACTGCGACCTCTGCCAAGATTGTTTGGGAGACTTCGATTGCGACAACAACCTGGGTTGATTTTGGAGCATCGAGTGGCAACTATTCTCAATCGGCCGGGGATGATAAATATAATACGGTTCATGTGGTAGAACTATTAAACCTTACACCTGGTCAGACATACTACTACCGCGTCCGGGGTGATGATGCTAATGACGTCGAGTATACTTCAAAGGAATATACCTTTACGGCGGTCCTTGAGCCTGAGATATCGGCCGCAAAGATTGATGTTACGACACCATATACAGCAACTGTTACCTTTAATACCAATGTAGACACTGAGGCCTCGGTCACCTTTGGCGAGTCGGGTAACTTTGACCTTAAGGCCGGCACCTCTGAATATAAGCGTAATCATAATGTAGAGCTTGAGAACTTGATGGATGATACTACATATAATTACTATATCGAAGTTAAAGACAAGCTAGGAAATACCAAAAAGACAGCTACCGGCACCTTTGCGACGCCACTCGATAAGACAGGGGCCACGGTTGAAGGCCTTAAGGTTGATATCCTCCCAATGGGTGAGAGCGATGAGACGGCTTCCGTTATAATCTCTTGGAGCACCAGTAAGCCAACTACTACTCAAGTAAAATATGACGAAGGGGTAATTGGAAATGATTATGGGAAAGCGACGATTGAAGATGAATCGTTAAATACCTCACACACCGTTATCATTAAGGAGCTTAATACCTCAACTACCTACAGGTTCAAAATCGGAGGGGCTGATAAGCGAGGTAACGAAACCGATTCTGATGAATATACCTTTGTTACTCCCCAAAAAGAACGTTCTATCTTACAACTGATTCTAAGATCGCTAGAGGAGACCTTCTCCTGGGTCAATAACGTTGGAGGATTTTTCCGAAATATTGGAGAGAAGATATAGTTTAGCTCCTTTACACGCAAAGAGCCTTAAACTATACTTAAACTATTATGGATCAACCACAACAACCAGCACAAACGCCCGCCCCTCAGGGTGGAGAAAAAGTTCCGGGTAGCCCCGAAAACCTTTCAGCCCCCAAGGCCCCAGAGCAGGAAAATACTTTAAAGAGTCCAGAGGTAGCCCCTGGGCCGAAAACACCAGAGGCACCGGCTACTGAAAAGTTTACTGATCAGGCCACTCAGGTGACACCAGACCCCACTCAAGCGACTGCACCGGCCACCGATGATGTCGATTTGGCTCCAAGTACGCCAACAGCCGAAGAAGCAGAAGAGACGACTAATCTAGATAAGACATATATGAAAGCAACGGAACAAGTAATCGAGACTTACGAGGATAAACCCTACGAAGAACAAGAAGAAGAAGCCAAACTTTCAGTGAAATATCTTTGGCAGAGATTTAAAAAGAAGATTGGGAAAGGGTAAACACAATTAGGGGCAAGATAAATATGCTACTCCCGAGTAGCATATTTTGATATAATTAGAGCATAAGGAGGGGGAGCTTTTGCTCGAAACCATCTTAATCACGATATTATCTGCCCTGGTGGCTTTTCTATTGTTCTTTGGGTTGACCGTTTTTTACCGAAAGACTAAGTATTACAAGAAGCAAGTCGAACGGTCCCTTAAGATGGTCCCATTTTTAGTCACTATTCCCCAAGAAACTGGTGGTGATAAGCTCGATGGCCCCCGCGACCAAAGGGATGTGGCTCGGGAGTTTATCGCCAATGCCGAGAATATGTATAATACCCTCTTCTCGATCTATAAAAGCACCGGACTTTCCCTGAAAAAGCATTTTTACAAGTTTTTCTATCGTGATCGGCATATCGCTCTTGAGCTTGTAGCCTACAAAAAAGAAATCTACTTCTATGTTGTCTGCCCTTATGTCCTTGTATCCCTAGTTGAAAAGGCCATTACGACTCATTATCCTGAAGCGCAAATAAAAGAGGTCGAGGAGCATAATATATTCTCGAAAGAACGAGAGCTTCAGGGGGTCATCGCGACCGAAATATATGGCATCAAGCACTACCACTATCCGATAAAGACATATCAAACCATCGATAATGAGCCACTTGAGGCAATTACTAACGCCTTTTCCCAGCTTACCGAAGACGAAGGAGCAGCTCTTCAGATACTGATAAGGCCGACAGACCCCAAAAGGGTGACAACTGGGAAGAAACTTGCCCAAAAAATTCAAAAAGGGCCGGATAAGAAAGGAAGTCCACTCTCAGACTTTGCTCGTGACGTCGTAAAGCCTGGCTCAGCCCAGGACCAAAAACCACCCGAGCCTTACCGGATGACACCAGAGGAGGAAGAGCTAGCTCGAGATGTCGATAGGAAGGCAACGAAATTTGGCTTTGAGGCCAGAATCCGCCTTATAATCTCTGGGGCAGATGAAAATCGCTCCCGGATGATTTACGATCAGACAAAAAGCGCCTTTGCTCAATTTTCAGACCTTTCCCAGAACGGCTTTAAGTTTAGGAAAGCAAAGAATGCAAAAAAGACAAAAAAAATTGTCACAGACTATATCTTCAGATTCTTTGACCAACCCCTTTTGGGCTTTGACCGTTTTTGGGCTAAAAAGAGGGGTCATAGACTGACCTTAAATACAGAAGAGTTAGCCTCCCTTTATCATCTCCCAAATGCGATGGTCAAGACCCCAGGCATTAAATGGCTTTCTGCTAAAGCATCACAATCTCCAGTTAATATCCCCTCGGAAGGGAATGCCTTTGCCAAAACTAACTTCAGGGGTAAAGAAGAGATGGTTCGGATTGGTGGTGAGGATCGGATGCGACACCTCTATACCGTGGGACAAACCGGTACAGGTAAAACGACCCTTCTTAAGACCCTTATCATTAATGATATTATGGCCGGTAATGGCGTCTGCTATATCGACCCTCATGGTGACGATACGATCGATATTATAAATCATATTCCAAGAGAAAGAGCCGAGGATGTTATCATCTTTGACCCTGCCGACAGTGAGCGGCCCATGGGGCTCAATCTTTTCGAAGCTGGGACAACAGAGGAGAAGGACTTTGTAATCCAGGAGGCAATCCAGATGCTCTATCGCCTTTACGACCCAGGGCACACCGGTATTATGGGCCCAAGGTTTGAGCACTGGTTTAGAAACGCAGCTCTGGCTCTAATGGCCGACCCCAAAGGTGGAACCTTCATCGAGGTACCAAGAATATTTACGGATGATAAGTATTTGGCCGAAAAGCTGAAGTATGTCACCGACCCAGTTGTTAAGAACTTTTGGATTAATGAGATGGGGCAAACGGCCGATTTCCATAAATCAGAGGTTCTAGGTTGGTTTGTCGGTAAGTTTGGAGCCTTTATGACTAATACCACGATGAGAAATATTTTGGGGCAAACCCAATCATCATTCAACTTCAACGACATTATGGATAACAAGAAGATCCTAATGATTAGACTCTCAAAGGGTGTGATTGGGGAAATGAATATGCAGCTTCTTGGGATGATCTTTATTTCAAAATTCCAGATGGCGGCAATGAGAAGGGCGAGTACGCCAAAAGAAGGGCGGACCCCTTTCTATATGTATATTGATGAGTTCCAGAACTTTGCTACCGATAACATTGCTCAAATATTTTCAGAAGCCAGGAAGTTTAACTTATCACTCACGGTGGCTAACCAGTATATATCTCAGATGAGGGAGGATATTCGGGATTCGGTCTTTGGTAACGTTGGTACTGTCTCAGCCTTTAGGGTCTCGGCCGAAGATGCTGAATATCTCGAAAAGCAGTTCTCACCTGAGTTTGGAAAAGAGGATCTTGTAAGGCAAGAGAACTTCAATGCGGTCTTAAGACTTATGGTAAATGGTCTACCATCCAGGCCTTTTAATGTAACAACGGTATACCCTCTTCCAGGTGAAGATAATCCTGAGGTTGGTAAAGGAATTATAGAGATGGCCAGGCTAAAGTACGGTCGTCCTCGGGATGTGGTCGATGCGGAGCTTGTTGAGAAGATGAATATTAATATCCCAACTAAAGATCCTGGAGGAATTCCTCGCGGGCCGGGGGTTTAGGTGCTAAAATATTAATAAATAGGATAAAATAGAGATATGTCGTATATAGAAAATCCAGAAGATCCCTCGGCTCGTGAAAATGTCGCCTTTCGAAAGGGTGGGAAAAGAGGTCCTTACTCGGATGGTTCTGGGAACGATCCCGAAGCAAGCAATCGGACTGAAGGTTCGATCCCTCATCATGGCGGAGGTGATTATAGAGACAGAGAAGCTCAACCAGGATTTGTTGAAACACCACCAGAAACATTGGCAAGATTTACAGGCGGTCTAGACAAGCCGGATGGGACCGTAGAACCGGCGCCCGAGTCTATCCCCAAAACATCCGAAAGGACTGATCCTGAAAAATATGAGGCTATTAGAATGGCTATAGCAGGTATTTACGAAGGACAAGACAGAGAAGTGGTAGCAAAGTGGCTTTCAGATAGTGGTTATATTAAGATGGTTGATGGAAAAATTTTGGCGAATTCGGAGGATCCTCTAGAGATTGCATTCTATAAGGCATATAACGGGACAGAAAAGAAAGAAGACTCCAAAGAACCAGCTCCCGTAGAACCCAAAAAAGAGCCCAGACCTCATAAGGAGCCTACGGATAAAGGTGGGGTTACAAAAGCAGGAGAAGAATCTCCTGTGCCTGAGGGATATTTTCGCGTTGAAGCCCCTGGGTCAGAAGAACCACCTATCCCTAATTCAGAGCATAAGAGGGAGAAGGGTGACGCAGGACCTGAGATAGAGGTAAGTCCTGAGGTCGATGATGTTAGGAGAGCACTTGATAGGGTCTTGAAGCTAGAGAATAAGATTAACGAATTAGCGGACGAAGACTTAACCAAAACCTTTGAAATAATTGCAAAAACTGAAGAATATCTAGGGAAAAAATCATGGGCAATAAATGAACTCTTTGTTAATTGTTCTAAATCACTAGATCTACTTGAGGATAAAATAAGCAAGAGGTCAATTAGAGGTTTACTTAGTCCAGATTACATAACTTCTAATTATGACTTAAGGGAAGTACTTTCTACTATAGTTGAAGCTAATGAAACGCTACTTCATTTCAAGGTTAATTTTGGAGCAGGTTCTGTTGAAAGGGCTTCTCGGGGAAGCGAAGAGTTAGATACAGAAGAAACAGCTAAGGGTGATAGATCTGATTCCGGGGTTGAGATAGACGCGGATAGCGCAGCAAAATATACCCGCATAGATGATACTAAAAAGGCGGAAGATGAGAGAAACGAAGGATATGGATTCGGTGATATCTATCTTTTGCCGCCAGAATCTCGAGAAATCTTTTACTCGGAGATAGATAAAATTATAAATGCAAAAGATGAAGATAAAAAGCAACTGTATCTTGAATATCTTGATAGTGGGGCCTTTATGCCAGAGGTAGCAGAATCTCTTAAATATTTCTGGTTTGAGGGAAAGAAAATACATGTCAATAAAATGCCTGAGGTTCAGTTCGATAAATTCTTAAGTATGCTCGGGCGAAAGATATTGGATTCGACTGCCGAAATAGATAGAGGGAAGATCAGGAGCGAAGCTAGGGGCAGGAGCAGAGAAGCTAAAAAACCTATACCAACTCTAGAAGAGGTTCTAAAAGAAGCTGGAATACATGTTGGGGCGGAGCTGAGAATTAATGGCCTCGATACGCCACGAAAGATTACGGAAATTAACCTAAAAGATGAAACCATTAGATATGAGCCCCCTATCAGCGGAGGCGGAAACATCATAAGTATCGATAGATTATTAGAAGATCCCAGATATGCTTGGAATAATAGAATTCAAAGGTATTTGAAGGCCAAAAGAAAAGGTAAAAAAGTAGCCTAAAATCCTTTGTTTTTATACCCATTTTGTGCTAAAATTAAAGAGTAATAATATAGGTTTTATAGCCGATTTTGGAGGGTAAAATCGGCTTAAAATTGCATAATTTTAAGGGAAGTAAGTTTGACAGCTAGTAAAAAAACATCAAAATATGGCGCCTCAGATATCCAGGTTCTTGAGGGTCTCCAAGCCGTTAGGAAACGTCCCGGGATGTATATTGGTGGTACCGGGATTGACGGTCTTCATCATTTGATTTGGGAAGTCGTTGATAACGCAATTGATGAAGCAATGGCCGGTTTTTGCTCAGAGATTAAGGTCATAGTTCATCCTGATAATTCTGTTACCGTAACAGATAATGGTCGGGGTATTCCAGTAGAACGTCACAAACAAACTGGTAAGAGTGCCCTTGAGACTGTTCTTACCGTCCTCCATGCTGGAGGTAAGTTTGGAGGGGAGGGCTACAAGGTCTCAGGTGGTCTTCATGGTGTTGGCGTCTCGGTTGTAAATGCTCTTTCGACTCATCTTCGGGCCGAAGTTCACCGAGATGGTCAAGCCTACGTTCAAGAATACAAAGATGGTGGTAAGCCGGTCTCTGCTCTTAAAAAGACAGGTAAGGTAGCTGATACTGGGACTATAATCTCTTTTAATCCAGATCCTAAGATATTTGAAGTAATCGAATTTGATTATCAGAAAATTCTAGACAGACTCAGACAGCAAGCCTATCTCACAAAGGGAGTTCATGTAAAGCTAATCGATGAGCGTACCAGTAAAACCTATGGCTACTATTTCGAGGGTGGGATCAAATCGTATGTTGAGCATTTAAATCACAATAAAGAGATTGTTAATAAAGAGCCATTCTACGTTGAAAAGCAAATCGGAAGTACCAATATTGAGATCGCTGTTCAATATACCGATTCATATAAGGAGAATGTCCAAAGCTTTGCCAATAATATCCTAACACCAGAGGGCGGCACCCATATTACAGGCTTTCGAACGGCCCTAACAAAAGCGATTAAAGATTATGCGAAAAAGACTGGCTTTCTTAAGGAAACAGATGGAACCCTAGCCGGAGAAGATGTCCGTGAAGGTCTTTCGGCAGTTATCTCTGTAAAGCTCCCTGACCCTCAGTTTGAGGGCCAAACTAAGGCTAAGCTTGGAAACCCAGAAGTCCAAAATCAAGTCCAAACCGTTCTTTCAGAATACTTTTCCTATTACCTAGAGGAAAATCCAACAGAGGCCAAGGCGATTATCGGGAAATGTCTTCTTTCGGCTCGCGCCAGGTTAGCGGCAAGGGCCGCCAGAGATACTGTTATAAGGAAAGGGGCTCTTGAGGGGATGACCTTGCCTGGAAAACTAGCTGATTGTTCCTCAAAAGACGCTAGCAAATCAGAGCTATACATAGTCGAGGGCGATTCGGCCGGAGGCTCGAGCAAACAGGGTAGAGACCGAACCTTTCAGGCTATTTTGCCACTTCGGGGGAAGATTTTAAATGTTGAAAAAGCTCGAATTGATAAGATGCTCTCTTCAGAAGAAATCAAAATCCTCATCATCGCTATGGGAGCCGGAATAGGAGAAAATTATGATATCGAAAAGATGCGCTATCATCGGATTATCATTATGACAGACGCCGATGTTGACGGAGCCCATATTAGAACCCTTCTTTTAACTTTCTTCTATAGAAATTTTCCTGAATTGATAGAAAGGGGTTACCTATATATCGCTCAGCCTCCACTTTATGCCGTTGGTTCAGGGAAGAACAAAGAGTACGCCTATACCGATGCTGAAAAAGACAAGATACTTGAGAAGCTGAAGTCAAAAACTGATAACAAAATTAGTATCCAGCGGTATAAAGGTCTCGGGGAAATGAACCCGGAACAGCTTTGGAATACAACGATGGATCCAGAGAAAAGGGTTCTTCTTCAGGTTACAGCCGAGGACGCGGAAAGGGCCGATGAGGTATTCTCGATGCTAATGGGAGATGCGGTCGACCCCAGAAAGCGATTTATACAAACTCATGCGGCAAATGTAAGAAACTTGGATGTGTAATGGCAAACGATAAAGACAAAAAATTCATAGCAGGTGATATCGGCGAAGTAAAAGCTCGTGATATTAACGATGAGATGCAGGAGAGCTATCTCTCCTATGCGATGAGCGTTATTGTGGCCCGAGCCCTTCCTGACGTTCGGGATGGGCTTAAGCCAGTCCATCGAAGAATCCTCTTTGCGATGGATAATTTGGGCCTTCGCCCAACCGCGAAATATCGTAAATCAGCTACGGTAGTCGGTGAAGTGCTTGGTAAGTACCACCCTCATGGGGACCAAGCGGTCTATGATTCGATGGTGAGGATGGCCCAAGACTTCTCGATGAGATATATGCTGGTTGATGGGCAGGGCAACTTTGGTTCAATCGATGGTGATAATGCGGCGGCGATGCGCTATACCGAAGCGAAGATGGCCAAAATGTCTGAAGAAATACTCTCTGATATCGATAAAGAGACAGTAGATTTTGTGCCAAATTATGATGGAACATTAAATGAGCCAGTAGTTCTCCCTTCTCGTGTCCCAAACCTCCTTTTAAACGGTTCTGAGGGGATTGCCGTTGGGATGGCGACTAAAATCCCACCCCATAACCTCTCGGAGCTTGTCGATGGGATCGTAGAGTTAATTGATAACCCAGATGCTACGGTCGAGGATCTCATGAAGCACATTAAGGGTCCGGACTTCCCTACCGGTGGTGTGATTTTTGATGATGGTGAGATAAAAGCGGCCTATGGGACCGGTAAGGGTGGCGTTCTGATGCGGGCGGTAGCCGAAATAGAGGAAGGCAAGAAGGGCAAATTTCAAATTATTGTCTCTGAGATCCCATATCAAGTTAATAAGGCAACACTCATTGAAAAGATGTCAGAACTTGTTAAAACCAAGAAGATTGTGGGGATATCTGATATAAGGGATGAATCGGATCGTAAGCATCCGGTCAGAATCGTAATTGACCTTAAAAAAGATGCCTATCCCACAAAAATCTTAAACCAACTCTATAAATTAACACCTATGCAATGTAAGTTTCATATGAATATGATTGCTCTTACCGATAGGATTAATCCGCAACTATTGACCCTAAAGACTATCTTAGAGGAGTTTGTGAAACACCGAGAAGAAGTGGTTAGGCGAAGGAGCGAATATGAGCTTAAAAAAGCGAAAGAAAGGGCCCATATCCTCGAGGGGCTCCTTAAGGCGCTTGATCATATTGATGAGGTGATCGCGACCATCAAGAAATCGAAAGATCAAGATGAGGCTAAACTCAATTTAATGAAGAAATTCAAATTAACCGAACTGCAGTCACTAGCAATCCTTGCGATGCAACTTCGGACTCTGGCTGGGCTTGAGAGAAAAAAGATAAAAGATGAGTATGATGAGCTTTTAAAGAGAATAAAATACCTTGAAGAGCTTCTTGGGTCACGTGCCAAGATGCTCACGGTCATTAAGAGTGAGCTTGCGGAGCTTAAAGAGAAATATGGAGATACAAGAAGAACAAAGATAGTCAAAAAGGCTGTCGGTAAGTTTGAAGAAGAAGATTTAATCCCAAATGAGCAAGTAGTGATAACCTTAACAAAAGGTAACTATATTAAACGAGTACTTTCGAGCGCCTATAGAACCCAAGGCCGGGGTGGCAAAGGGGTCCTTGGGATGGCCACCAAGGATGAAGATGTGGTCGAGATGATGGCTGAGGCCGAAAACCATGACAATATTCTTTTCTTTACTAACGAAGGTCGGGTCTTTCAGACAAAGGCTTATGAAGTACCCCAAGCTGGAAGGCAGGCCAAGGGTAATCCAGTCGTTAATCTATTACAACTTGCACCAGAAGAGTATGTGACGGCTTTTGTCGTTATCTCAGACCTCACCGAGGATACCTACCTAGTGATGGCGACTCGGGAGGGGGTAGTCAAGAAGACTGAAACCAAAGCTTTTGCAAACATTAGAAAGACAGGCATTATCGCAATCGGACTTAAGAAAGGCGATGAACTCGGTTGGGTTCGAGTGACGGACGGTACGGAAGATGTAATGATTGTAACCGAACAATCTCAAGCCATTCGCTTTAACGAAAAAGAAATAAGGCCGATGGGCCGAGGCGCTTCCGGTGTGCGGGGTATGAAGCTTCGAAAGGGTGATAAAGTAGTTGGAATGGACTCGGCGGAGGTGACAGATGAACTTGTGGTCGTGATGGAAAACGGTTACGGAAAGAGAACCGATGTTAAGAATTTTTCAGAGCATCACCGGGGCGGCATGGGTACTAAGGCCGGTGTCGTGACCGCAAAGACTGGTAAAGCAGTGGGGATGCAGATTATAGACTCGCTAGAAGATGATCTTGTCGTAATCTCCACCCAAGGAACGATTATAAGGACTCCTCTTAAGAATATCTCAAAGATGGGTCGGGCCACCCAGGGTGTGAGGATTATGCGACTTTCAGATGGTGATAATGTTGCCTCAATTTCAAGTATTCCAAAGAAGAAAAATGTTCAGCAAAAGCTCGATATTGATGAGGATGGCAATAAAGAGATAGAGCCAAAGACAGAAGTAAAAACAAAAAAGCAGACAGATAAGCCGGTAAAGAAGGTAGTTAAAAAGAAAACTACCGCTAAAAAGAAGCCTCAAAATACTAAAAAGCCCAGCAGGTCAGGCTTTAAAGTAAAGAAAGTTACGAAAAGTAAGCCCAAAAAGAAAAGCTCAAACTTCAAGGTTAAGAAAATTAAATAATCTTGTGTATAAGTTGATGTTGACATGCCTATATAGCGGGGTATATATTTAACGTAGCACAATTCTTTGGGTAGGTGCTTAAGGGATTGTCACAAAAACAAAAACAATTTATGTGAATGCTCTGACCTATGGATGCGCCAGGATTTCTGGTCACCAGTTTCTATGGGAATTAGCAAGTGGTGAAACCGGTCACGCTTCTTTCAGTTTTATGTTGGAAGAAAAGTGACCGGTTTTATAACCTATAAATGGAGGGAGAGGAGATAAAGATGAAAGCGAAATTATTAGAAGGACTAAAGAAAGTATCCGTCTGGGTGGTTATGTCTCAGATGGTGCTGGCGATGGTACCGACTTATGCAGTGGCTGGGGACACTGGATATAAAAGCCCAACAGACACAGAATTCCCAAATCAATGGTCTCACGCAAACAGGGCTTATAGTAGTAATAACCAATACGCTAGAGAAGAGGCGAATGAGCGAGAACAAGGATACCGAGATTTTAATTTCCCTAGCATACCCGAGGGATCAATAATAGATGGAGTAAAGGTTGTTCTTGAGGCTCATTCTGATGATAAGGATTGTCAGATAGGCGTTAGCTTGTCACATAACGATGGCACTAACTGGACCTCTTACTCTGGGAAAGTTAAATCGATAGGCACTCACGATGCTTACTATACTTATGGCGGTGATAGCGATGATTGGGGTCACGGATGGACGGCCAACGATTTTTTGGATAGTAATTTTGTATTAAAAATAAAGGCCATTGACCCCGGTAGTGGTTGCTCCGGTGGTGATAAGCTCTACGTTGATTGGATAAAAGCCAAAATATATTATTCGGAAGCCCCGGAAGACACCGACGAAGACGGTGTTCCCGACGAAGAAGATAACTGTCCATTTATTCCAAACGAAGATCAGGCAGACCAAGACCTAGATGACATCGGTGATGTCTGTGATGATGACATAGATGGTGACGGTGTCTTAAACGATGATGATAATTGTGTAACTACACCAAATCCAAATCAAGAAGATGAGGACAATGACGGGATAGGAGATGCGTGCGATAGTCAATATAATCCTACTGTTTATGAAGGTGAGCATTCTTGTAGTGTAGGTACAGAACCTGTACTACTTGATACCTTAACAACATCAGTTTCTTCTACGGATGCGGATGGTGAGGTTATAACCCTACCTAGTGCTGGGGAATATCTCTTCGAAGCAACTGGTACTTATGTATACGATAAGAATAATGCTGGTAAGGTTGCTGATGCAGGTTATGCCACAATCAATGATTGGTCTACCCTCAGAAATGATATCGGGATTACTGGTACTAACATGGGTGTCACTTCTCTTCTCTCTGATATGGGCGAATCTACAGTTGGAGTAGTTGATTGGGGTGACTATAGTTCACTTCATGAGTATTATTTTGTTCGTGACTTTTCTGGTACTACAGATGTTAATTTCTTAATCTCGGATTGGTTTGATGATTGGTATGACAGCCCATACAACGACCAGCTTGCGATGGGTGATAACCAAGGCGGTTTAACAGTAAGTGTTTATGAGTGTCAGGAGCCTGAGCCGGTTGAAAGGTACGCTGAGATTACCGACCCTGATCCTGGAGAGGTCATCACGGACCCCACCCTAGATCTAGGTGCCTTCCTGGTAGATGATGATGAAGATGACGTTCAATGGGCCGTAAGGCAAGGTACATGTGCCGCAAATACAAACACTATAATTGGAAACGTCGATGGTAAAAATACTCCATACACTTGGGTTCAAGATGGTGGGGACCCTACGAAGTATCTGTTCACTTCTGATTACGATATATCAGGTTGGGACGAAGGTATGTATTGCTTCGTATTTAATCCTAAAGAAGATTCCGGTGAATCTGATATCAGGCTCACAAGAGAATTCTACGTAGAGAATGATGAGGATAATGACGGAGTAAAAGACGGTGACGATAACTGTCCACTAATTCCAAATGAAGACCAAGCGGATCAGGACGAAGATGGGATTGGTGATGTTTGTGACACATTTAGCGTTGCAGTTGCGGTTGTTGGTAATGGTTCTGTAACGGGTGATGGTGATTATAATTTTGGTGATGACGCCGAACTTGATGCATTTCCGGACCTTGGTTGGTATTTTGTTGGCTGGTCGGGTGATTGCTTTGGTTCGGTTACCCCATTCTTGGTAGAGGATATAATTACTGATGTCAGCTGTACCGCTACATTTGAGATTAATCCGACCGAAGAAGATGGCGGCGATGATGATGAAGGCGAAGGAGAAGCGCCACTTCCAACTGGCGGGCCATTACTAGGTCCTGTAGCTCTCGCAGCCCCTATACTACCTGATGAGGGAGAGGTAGCCGGTGCTACTGATGAGGCTGATGAGGTAGTTAGTGATACGGAAGAGGAAGAAGTTCTCGGCGGTGAAGATAATGTTAAGGAGTCTTCTGATAAGGTTTGCCCTTGGTGGTGGATTATTGGTCTTGTTCTATTAGCTGCCCTTGCCTTTATCGGCGGAGCAGTTAAGGGTGAAGACAAGGATAGTATTTTACGTAAGTATTGGTATGTTTGGCCACCGGTCCTCTCGGGTATAGCTTATGTCGCTCACTACTATCTTCATAAAGGATTTGCTGCTACTTGGTTCTGTGACAACTATCTTCTCTTGATGGTTCTTGTTGCTGCAGCAACTGAAGTTGCTTACTACCTACTTCGAAACAGAAAAGAAAACGCTTAATAACGACTTAGAAGATTAAACCATATCAGACGTTCTAAATTAGAAAAAATACCAATTGTCTTTAACGACTCATAGTATATATTAAGAGTGTCTTTCCTTAAAAAATAAATAAATGGACTACCTTCGACTTACTGTCTCATTATTGGTCACCTCAGGGCAGTAGGGAAGCGAAAGCGGGTAGAGTGGTGAAACCGGCCGATAGATTAAATAGCCGTCACCGTGTGTGGCGGCTATTTATGATGAGGCCAGAAAGGATGCTATGAAAGTAGTATCAAGAAGAATTGTAGGCTTGGCCTCACTTACGGTGCTCTGCTTAATATCTTACCTCGCTCTTGAAAGGGGGCTTGTTGAAGCGATTAATGCAGAACTCAGTAGATATCAGGATATTAATAGTAACTATTTATATATCTTCATCCTATTAATCGTCTTTAGTTATTTTCTTGGATGGGCGAAGTCAAAGTTAAAAATCCAGAATGTATCTTAAAATATGTTGACGTAGATTACTCTCGGCGATATAGTAGTTATACACTCTTTTGGATCATGTAATCTGAAGGGGCAAAGCAAAATCGCAAAGGCGATAAAAACAAAAATCAAAGACGGCTTCTATGGAAAGTTCTATGGAACGTTAGTCTCTGTAACCTGTAAATAAGTAGAAACACGGAGGGCGTGTTTTTTGTTTTGCTCTTTTTGAGACAGTTCTCAAAAACAAAAAAGATATGAGCATTCACTTTGCTCATAGGATTATTAATTAATTTACGAAAGGAATTCATGAAAAGAATGAAAAAACTCGTTGCCACGATCCTGTTAATGGTGCTTTCTATCTCTCTATCACCAAGTGGTGTCACGGCTCAAGTTTCAACCGGTCTCGAGACCCCTACACATCAATTACCAGTTGACGGGGCATATGTTACAACTTCACACCTCAATACGCACGAAATAGACTGGGATGATGTTGTAGTAGAGGCTGGAGTGACGGTTGAATATCGCTACCAGTCTTCTCTCGATAATGGGCTTGAATCAGACGGTTCTTTTGCTTCTCCCATCTTTACTTCTGGCTGGTTAAGTGAATCAGAGATATTAGCAGCAGATACACCGGAAGGAACGTACTATTGGCATGTTATGGCAAGAGATGCTAATAATACCAGCAAGGTTAGTGATTGGAGCGTCCCATGGGAATTAAATGTTGATAATACCGCTCCAACCCTTATTTCCGTAATTATCGCCTCCTCTGGTGATAATGAGGAGTGGTCAAAGACAGGTGATGAAGTAAGTATTGTCTTTGTTGCTGATGAGGCTCTCGGAGACACAGAAGTAAGAATTGCTGGCCAACCGGCAACTACAATAGAGTCTATAAGTCCAATGATATATAAAGCTACTCGTACCATGACAATGGCTGACACAGAAGGCAATGTCGACTTTGAGATTGAGTACTCTGATGCTGCCGGTAATAACGGGATATTAGTTGATGCTACTACCGATAGTAGCTCTGTTACTTTTGATCGGACTGTTCCAGAGGTAAAGACGTTTGATGAGTATCAAGCCGATCTTACTGTAACAGCATCAGTGATAGAAGAACCCAAAAACTATCTGACTGACTCTGGTGTATATGTTGCCGATAATTACAGTAGTGAAGGAATAGAGATCAGAACTAAATGGGAGATTGTAAAAACTAATGATTACGCTAAAGCATCATACAAAGTAACCTATGTCGCCAAAGATAAAGCTGGAAACGAGACTACCTCAACGCCAGTTCTGTTTGATCTCACGTCAGCTGAAAAGTTACCGACTGGGACTTTTACGATTGAGTTGCTTCCAGAACTATCTGTTAAGACAGAAAAGGGAATGACATATGAAGATAGCGGGGCGAGTGCTAGTTGGGCTTCGGGATACTTAAATGTCTGGACTTTCGGAGACCTTGATCTCACAAAGACAGGTGATTATGAGCTAGGTTACATGGCTAATGTTGTTGTGCCCCTAAAGACACTTGGTACATCGCCAACTTACAAAACAAGAGATATTTCGGTTGTTGATACTACGCCTGTCTCTCCAGTAAGTAATCTAGTGGTCAAGGGTTATGATGGTTACGTAGCTCTCTCTTGGGATAATCCCACTGAAGATGACTTTGCGGGTGTTCTAATCTATCGTAGCCAGACAAAGGGAGTAAGGGGCGATCTTATCGCTATAACTTCACCAGAGACCGATCGCTATGAGGATTACACCGTAGTAAATGGGAAAACATACTACTACACCCTAGTTGCAATCGATGGTGAAAGCCCTGCTAATGAGAGTGCGCCAACAATTCAAGCAGGCGCTACCCCAAAACAAATAAAGGTTGCTTCAGTAACGAATGTTACATCTGACTATAGCGATGATAACGAAGTAACTGAAGAGCAAGATGTGAAGTCAGACCAAGATGAAAATACAAATGACGAAGACCAAAACCAAAATAATGGAGAGGAAGATAGCTCAAATGCTCCAACGGTTGGGATTATAATTCTAATCCTCTTGATCGCACTTGGTACTTATCTTCTCTATCTTCAAAACCCAGAGATGTTTGAGAAGCTAGCTTTCTGGAAAAAGAACAAATAGAGAATAAAAAAGAAAAAGAAAAAGAAAAAGAAAAACAAATCCCATAAAGAGCGTAAGCATGACTTGTTGGCTTGCGCTCTTTTTGTATTAAGCATAAAATAATTGTATGAAAATGGTCTATTTTCCATTCCCAGCAGAGCCCTTCTTGGACCCTTCCGAGGTTGTTAAGTCCTTTGGGCTCAAGGAAGGTGAGAAGGTGCTTGATTGCGGTGCTGGTTCCGGTTTTTGGTCTATCCCGATGGCTCGTGCAGTTGGAAGAACAGGCCATGTCTTTGTAACCGATGCTAAAAAAGAAAACCTTTCGGTTATTAAGAGGAAAGCAGGAAAAGAGGGCCTTGAGAACCTTAGCTATTATGTTGCCCCTTATGAATTGACCGAGATGCCAATTCAAACAAAAGTAGATGTTATCCTTTGTTCGAATGTTCTTTCAATAATTGGTACTGATGAAAATATTTTTAAGGCAGCGAAGAAATTAGCCAAGAAAAATTCCCGCTTTATCATTATCGAATGGAAAAAGGATTCCGAAATTGGTCCTAAGAAAGAAGATAAGATTAACGAAGAAGAGATTATAACCGCGGCAGAGAAGCAGGGTTTTGAGTTTAAGAAATTACTTTCGGCTGGGGCACACCACACCGGACTATATTTTGTGTATAATAAGTAAAAGGATATGATGACAGAAGATAAAAAGAAAATAGAAGAAGAACAAGAAGGAACACCGATTTGTGAGACTTGCGGTAATGCGATGGTGATGGAAGACGGTGAATGGCTTTGTCCTCATTGTCAGGGTGAGATTGATTTTTTGGGTGGCGAAGACGAGGAGGAATAATATTTTGAATACCTACTTAAGCTCAGATTATCTTTTTGAGATAGCAAGCGGAACTACCTATCAAGAATACTACCTCTATGTAGCCTTTGCCCTTATAGCCCTTCCGATTATTCTAAAAGTATACTTTACGATAAGGAACGAAAGGGCACCCTACAAATCCTTTGATCGACTTTGGTTCTGGGGGTATCTCATGATTGGGGTTTTAGGCCTCTTTATTTGGTTTTCGCGCGACCAGGGGTTGCCACTTTTTGGCACAAGGCTAGCCTCATATGCTTGGCTTTCTACAATATTTATATACCTAGGTTATCTTCTCTATTACTACAAAAAGAAAGTCACAAAAGATGTCGTTAGGCATTACGAAAAGTCCCGTAAAGAGAAATACTTAAAATAATACACCCTTTGTTAACATTGTTGTTGACAACCCAAACATCCTAATATACAATCAGAAAGCACAGAAAATTCACAATTTGCACTCGGAAGAAATACACCCAATGCGGTGCTATCTTTCTAGCGCAAAAGTAGCGCAACTTAAAAACTGAATAGTGTTTGATAGTAGCACCAAAACAAGTAAAACCCCGTATTCTAATGAATACAAAAGTCCTCGATTTTCGAGGCACCAGTGTGATTTTCACGAGTCACGCTCTTAAACAAGAGTTTGATCCTGGCTCAGGATGAACGCTGGCGGCGTGCCTAACACATGCAAGTCGTACGAGAAACTTAAATAAATTCTTCGAAGGTATTTAAATTTCTAGTGGCAGACGGCTGAGTAATACATTGGAACTTGCCCCAAAGTGGGGGATAGCCTACCGAAAGGTGGGGTAATCCCGCATATGCTCCTAGGAGTAAAGCTTCGGCGCTTTGGGAAAGGCCTTTGTCCTATCAGCTTGTTGGTGAGGTAATGGCTCACCAAGGCGATGACGGGTAGCTGGATCGAGAGGTCGACCAGCCAGACTGGGACTGAGACACG
>JAQVJW010000013.1 GCA_028694925.1 Patescibacteria group bacterium
TCATTATTTTAATTATCTCCCTCTTTGCTCTCTCCGGATACTATAAAGGGGCGATCCGTCAAGTAGGGGATTTCTTATCGCTTTTACTTGCGATTTTTCTCTCGGTGAGATTTTATGAACCAGTTGGAGAATATATTGCCCGTGACTTTGGAATTCATAGTAATTTTGCTAACTTAGCAGCCTTTTTTCTGGTATGGGTTGGGGTCCAGCTTATTTTTAGTATTATCTTTTTCTTTATTTACCCCTTGATCCCAGAGAAAGTCAGGAAATCAAAGATTAATAAGTTTAGTGGTAGTGTTCCCGGAGCATTATGGGGAACTCTTTTCGTTGCCCTGGTGATCTCAATTATATTTGTCCTTCCGATTAATTCTCCATACAAGGGGAAAGTACTAGAATCGGCTTCAGGAGAGTTTGTCACGGAGCATTCGGAATCATTCCTTGCAAATATTAAGGACCTTGCGAGTGGTACGGTCGATGATGCTCTAGATTTTTTAACAGTTAAGCCTAATTCAGGGGAGACGGTCGACCTTGGTTTTAAGGTCCCAGAGTCAGAGCTCTCAGTTGATGAAACGGCAGAAGAGAAGATGCTCGAGCTTGTTAATGAGGAGAGGACTAGTCGGGGGCTCAAGGCTCTTGTGATGGACGAGAAGCTGAGAGAGCTCGCAAGGGCTCACTCAAAAGATATGTTCACACGGGGCTATTTTGCCCACAAAAATCCCGATGGAGAGGATCCTTTTGATCGGATGGACCGTTACGAGATTGAATATCGGGTGGCGGGAGAGAACTTAGCGCTGGCGCCGAACGTAGACCTTGCACACGATGGTCTAATGAATTCACCAGGACACAGAGCAAACATCCTAACCGATGAATATGGTCACGTTGGTATCGGTTGTATTGATGGGGGTGCATATGGGAAGATGTTTTCTCAGGAGTTTACGAATTGAGCTCTTTCATCTTTAAAATCTGGCCACTTATTTGTGTTGCGATAGCTTTTTTGTCTTTTATGTTGGCAAATAATATGGATTTAGGCTTTCCCGCCTTTATATTAATAATAATGGCTCCTACCGTAATAGTTGAAAGATATTTATTGAATAAAGTTAAGAATAATGATCAATTCATTAATAGTTATCAGAGAGTTATCAACGAGCTTGGTGGTGTGTTGATAATTGTTGCTTTTTCCGTTGGTAAATTTATAGATAGACAATATGGACTGAAGCTCTTATTACTTGGTTTCCTATATTATCTCCTTACTTTATTCAATCAATATATAGGCAACAAAGGTTTCAGGACAATATATAATCTCTCAATTTTTGGTTTATTAATTCTGTCTATCTATCTAGTGACGAAAGGCATTGTATAGATGCTTAAATTAATAAAAAGAACAGTTTGGCTTATTGCCATTATAGTCATCGTGATCATTGCTTTACCACTCTTTGTCGGTTGGTATCTCTCACCCCAAGATACAATTGAAAAAGCCGATGTTATTGTAACCGTCTCTGGTGGGGATACTAATGCTCGGATTGAAAAAACAGTTGAGCTATATAATGAAGGTTGGGCCCCAGTTATTATCTTTTCAGGGGCAGCGGCTGAAGGGGATATCTCAAATGCTGAAGCAATGCGTAATATTGCTGTAAAGATAGGCATCTCTAAATCAAGTATTTTAATCGAGGAAGAATCGACAGATACAGCCGAGAATGCTGAGTATACTTCAGAGATAATTAAGGAGAAGGGTTATCAGAGCATGATACTGGTGACCTCACCCTATCACCAGAGGCGGACAATGGAGCTTTTTAGGGATTATTTAGGTAAGGACTTCAAAATCATCAATCAGTCGGCTCTTGATGAGGAGTGGCGCAAAAAGGGTTGGTGGCAAACAAATGTTGGGCGGTTTTTGACGGTTGGAGAACTAGGGAAGATATTTGTTAATTTCTTTTCAGATCAAATAGAGGAAGTAGAGATACGATGAAGATAGCAGTTGCCATGAGTGGGGGAGTTGACTCTTCGGTCGCTGCTGCACTGATGGTAAAAAAATATGGCAAGGAGAACGTCTTTGGGGTTACGGCTAAGCTTTTTTGCTACTCTGGGAAGGAAAAAGAAAAGGCCTGTTGTTCCTTATCTGCGATTGATGACGCCAGGTCGATTTGTGCAAAGCTTGGTATCCCACACTATGTCCTATCGGAAGAGAAAGAGTTCGAGGAGGCTGTTATAAAAGACTTTGTGTCAGCATATAGGCATGGGCAGACCCCAATTCCCTGTATTCCCTGTAACTCAGTGATTAAGTTTGGGACAATGCTCGAACATGCAAGAAAGTTAGGGGCCGAAAAGCTTGTTACGGGACATTATACTCAAGTTACGAGGAAGGGTAATAGCTATAGGCTTCTAAGAGGGGTTTGTGAGGAGAAAGACCAGTCATATTTTCTTTACCGACTCTCCCAAAAACAACTAGCTCGAGTTGAATTTCCGGTAGGGGAGATGGAAAAGAGGGAAGTTCGAAAGATCGCAAAGGATATGGGCCTTAAGGTTGCTGAGAAAAAAGAGTCACAAGGCGTTTGTTTTGTCACAGAAGAGAGGGTTACGGACTATTTAGCAGATAAAATAGAGACAAAATCTGGGGATATTATAAATACGAAAGGGGAAAAGGTTGGTACACATGAGGGCTATATTTTCTATACCATAGGTCAAAGAAAAAGGATCGGTGGAGGGCATGCGGAGCCAATGTTTGTTCTTAGGATTGATCCCATATCAAATCAAGTAGTCATCGGCCCAAAAGATGAACTATATGGAAATGAGTTAGTATTTATAAATTCTTCCTGGGTAAGCGATAAGGAGCCTAAGATGCCGCTTAAATGCACCGCTAAGATTCGTTACAACACAGAAGACGCACCGTGTACGGTAAATATCTGTAAAGAGAAGCATATGGTGAAGGAGTTGAGCAAGTCGCTTCCTCATCACTATCACGTATCTTTTAAGAATCCAGAAAGGGCGATAACACCAGGGCAGTCGATTGTACTCTATAACAAAGAGATTGTTCTTGGTGGTGGAGTGATAATCTAAAACTACAAATTTAAGAAATAAAATTATACATTTTGTCTACTTGTATTCATATTTTCTTTTGATATACTCAGAGCGACCAGATATTCTGGTGAATCGGACATTCCTTTTTCGGGGGATGTCCTTTCTGCTAGATTCTGGGGTACATACCGTGTGCGATGCCTCGGAGGGAGGTGAAAGGTCATGAGCAAGAAGCATGAAGGTGGGCCCTCGAAGTCAAGACTTCTGAAGGACCACGCAGCACTTTTCAAGAAGCACAGGCTCGGGCAGGCTACAGACCAAGAGCTCTCTGATGATTCAAGGGTACTGCAAGAGCAAGGCATTCCTTTCGCGGATATAGTTGTAGTCCGTGAGAAGGCTATCAGGGAGCTTGGGAAGGAAAAAAACCGAGGGGGTAAGGAACGTGTTCGGACCTGAAGTACGGAGCCATCGCACACATCGGGGCGCCCATGCGCATAAGCGCAGTACCATCTGGTATGGCCACTAGGCCGGGGCGCCTGTTCGCTTTTCAAATAGCTTTTTTTAGGTTAAAATACGCCTATGACCGTAAATGAAATAAGAGAAAAGTTTCTAAAATACTTTGAAGGTAAGGGACATCAAGTAATGTCCTCCTCTTCCCTTATCCCAAAAGACGACCCTTCAGTTCTTCTTACAACGGCTGGGATGCAACAGTTTAAGGATTGGTTCTCCGGGAAGGTAAAACCAGAGCATAATCGCGCAGCCACAATTCAGAAGTGTGTTAGGACTGGGGATATTGATGAGGTGGGAGACGAGACGCACCTTACTTTCTTTGAAATGCTCGGAAATTTCTCATTCGGAGACTACTTTAAAGAAGAGGCCATCAAGTGGGGCTATGAATTTATCGCGAGTGAGCTTGGGGTTTCGGATGAACGAATCCATTTCACTATCTTTAAGGGTGATAAAGAAGTGCCCAGGGATAATGATAGCGAGAGGATTATAAAAAAGATTGGGAGCTTTAAGATAGAGGAATGTGACCGTGCGGATAACTTTTGGGGTCCAACCGGTACCGAAGGACCTTGTGGTCCAACGGTAGAGATCTATGTTGATGGTGTTGAAGTCTGGAACCTGGTCTTTAATGAATATTATCAAGAGGCTAATAAGGTTCTATTGCCTCTAGAAACAAAAGGGGTTGATACCGGAGCTGGGCTTGAGAGGATAGCAGCAACGCTAAATAGGGTAGAATCAGTCTTTGAGACCGATGAGTTTAAGGAAATTGTTGCATTTATCAACGGAAAGATGCAAAAAAAGGATAAAAAGGCAGAGCGAATCATTGCTGACCATGCCAGAACCGCCACCTTCCTTATAGCAGATGGGGTGAGGCCTTCAAACCTCGATAAGGGATACATATTAAGGAGAGTCATAAGGCGAATTATAAGGTACGCAAGACTTACAGGGATTACTGAACAAAATATCTGTTCAGAAATTGCGAAAATTGTTATTGATATCTATAAATCAAATTATCCAGAGCTTGAAAGAGAACAGAAGCACATTATAGATGAACTAAATCTAGAAGAGGCAAAATTTGTAAAGGTAATTGAAGCTGGACTAAAGAAATTCGAACATTATGAAGATAATAAAGAAATTTCTGGTAAAGAAGCCTTCGATTTATTCGCGACCTATGGTTTTCCTTATGAGCTTACAGTCGAGATGGCAAAGGAAAAGGGTATCAAAATTGACCAGGCTGGTTTTGAGGCTGAATTTGAGAAACATCAAGAAGTCTCAAGAAAAGGAGTAGATAAGAAGTTTGCCGGAGGACTAGAAAACAAAGAAGACCCAAAGATTATCGAGTATCATACCCTTGCTCATCTCTTACTTGCTGCTCTCCGGGAGGTCTTGGGTGAGCATGTCCATCAAAAAGGTGCCAATATTACCGCCGAGAGGTTGCGGTTTGACTTTTCGCACCCCGAGAAGATGACTGATATCGAGAAGCAAAAAGTAGAAGAATGGGTTAATGATAAGTTGGGGAGAGATTTAGAAGTTAATTTAGACGAAACAGACCCCAAAACTGCTAAAGAAAAGGGTGCCGAAGGAGAGTTTAGCTCCAAATATGGTGATAAAGTAAAGGTCTATACCATAGGTGGCAACCTAGATTCAACCAAATTTATTTCAAAAGAAATCTGTGGTGGGCCGCATGTCGGAAACCTCTCAGAAATTAAAGGTAGATTTAGGATTAAAAAGGAAGAATCTTCGAGTGCTGGGGTGAGAAGGATAAAGGGGGTTTTGGAATAAGAGACCACCTAACTGGGTAGTCTCTTATTGATTAATTTTTGAACTTAATCTAGTAAGGATACTCTTCGTCTGGGTCCGGATCATCTGGGTTACCGGCGTCATCGTCTAGTTCGTTTTCCCACTCCTCATCATATTTCATATATACCGAATCACGCATAGACTCCGGATTTGATAGCGCATCTTTGATGTTTGAAAGTGCAACTTCTGGAGTTTTAGTATATGTCATATTTAACCTAATACTAACCTTTGCAACTTGATTTGGGTCTTTTGGGTCTCCACCATTCTGCTCAACAATTATTTTTGCAGCATCATTTACATAGCGGAAAAAGTATCTATCACATTCGGCCGTATCTGTGAAAGAAGAAGGAAATTGTACCTCATCTCTCATCTGTTCGCTACTTCGATATGATTCTGAACCTCCCATTGGCATAATTACTCCTTTATTAACTTAAAGATATTATCTAACTTATTTGTATACTATGCAAGCATAGAGTAAAATACCTATAGGCGACTTGTCGTCATATTTAGGGGCGAATACAAAACATATGAAAATTGTAGAAAAAATTAAGGGGAATAAAAAACCAAAGATACCGCACTATGCCGCGCTTGATATTGGGACCGAATTCGTAAAAGCGCTAGTTTTTAAAGTGGGTGAAGGCGGTAAGGCCCATGTTATGGGAGTGGGCAGACAGCGCCAACGCCTTGGTGATATGCAAGGTGGTACTGTCACTGATATTGGGGGGGTGGTTGAGAATTGCGCGAAGGCGCTTGATGCGGCCGAGGAGATGGCGGGCGAGATTGCTGAATCTTGTATTATTGGTATTGCCGGCGAGCTTGTTAAAGGCACCACCACCACCGTGCATTATGAGCGTTTAAAGCCAAAGATTAAGATAGATTACAATGAGCTAAAGAACATTGTTGGGAAGATTCAATCCCGGGTCTTTGAAGAGGCTAGGAAGCAACTTGCTTGGGAGACAGGTCATGAAGAGATTGATGTTAAGCTCGTTAACGCTTCGGTAGTCGATGTTAAAATCGATGGCTATCGGGTTACAAACCCGATTGGCTTTCAGGGGAAAGAAGTCTCTGTTGGGGTCTTTAATGCTTTTGCTCCGATGGTTCATTTGGGGGCCCTTCAGTCTGTCGCGGCTGACCTTGACCTCGATCTCATAACTATTGCGGCCGAGCCTTATGCGGTGGCGCGCTCTCTTGGTGCCCAAGAAGCAGGAGAGTTCAATGCCATTTTTATAGACATTGGGGGTGGAACGACCGATATTGCCGTAGTCGCTAGCGGTGGTCTTGAAGGAACCAGGATGTTTGCGATTGGGGGCCGAAGCTTCACGAAGCGTCTTTCGGCAAATCTAAATGTTCCTTTTGCAAGAGCCGAAGAGATCAAACTTGCTTATTCAGAAGATTTACTTAAGGAAAAATCTAAGAAAATTGTTCGGGATGCTCTTTATGCTGACTCACTTGTCTGGCGGAGCGGGGTGGAACTAGCCTTATCGGAGTTTTCGAGTCTTGATTTACTCCCATCCAGAATTCTTTTATGCGGAGGTGGCTCGGCTCTTCCTGAGATAAAGGAAGTTTTGTCGGAAGCTGGTTGGTACAAGGATTTACCATTCTCTAAAAAACCAAGTATTCACTTTATAAAGCCTACGGATGTTGTTAATATAGTGGATGAAACAAAAAAATTGACTGACCAGCAGGATATTACCCCGATGGGACTTGCTAATCTCGTAATTGAGATGGGCGAAGAAGACGTGCTACCAAGTTTGATGCGAAAGATAACTAAAACAATGCAGGCTTAAATGGATAGAGAACCAATATATTTAGAAAAAGATGATGAGATAACCTCGGTCGTTGATAAGCTAAAGAGCGCTGAGGGCACCTCTTTGGATATTGTAATCCCAAAGGAATCGCTGATGCTTCAATCGGTAATCAACCTAAAGCTATTAAAACGGCAAGCCGAGACTCTAGGGAAAGAAGTAACAATTGTCACTCAAGATAAGGTGGGGACCAAGCTTGCGGCTCAAATTGGGATCCCAGTTGTTGCTAAAGAAGGTCAGGTACCAAAAGAAGTTAATATGTCTGAGGCCGAAAAACCAGAATTTTCAGAAAGTGATATCGAGATGAAGCCCAAGGGAGAAGAGAAAGAGGAAGACAAGATTGAAAAACCAGAAAAAGAAGAGCCGAAAGAAGAAATAAAGCCAATTGAGCCAAAGTCAGGTAAAAAACATTGGCTCAAAAAGCATTGGAAGGGGGCCCTCATCACTGGAGGCTTTCTGGTTCTTGCCCTCGCCCTTTTCGCCTATATCTACGTCCCCCTGGCCAACATCAACTTAAAGCTTGCAGCTGAGAAGAAGACGGTCGATTTAACTTTTACGGCCGATAAGAATGTGAATGAAATAAACGCAGGCGAGCAAACAATTCCAGCCCGAGAGGTCGCAGAAGAAGTAGAAAAGAAGGAGTCAGTTAATGCCACTGGGAAGAAAACGGTTGGGGAAAAAGCAACTGGGACAGTCACGATAATCGATTCGGGATATACCAGCAAACCAAACTCAACAACACTTGTAGCGGGGACGAGGCTTGTGAGCGCGAACGGACTTACTTTTAAGTTAAAAAGCAATACGTCAGTACCAGGTTTTGAAACGATCGGTGGTTCTACCACCCCAGGAACGGTTGATGCTCTGGTTGAGGCTGCAGAAGTAGGCGATAAGTACAACATTGGCGCCACGAGTTTTACGATCCCGGCCCTAAATACGGCGACAATGACCGCTTCAAGTTCCAGTGCTTTTTCGGGTGGCTCATCACGAGAAGTAACTTACGTGACAGCTGCTGATATTGAAGGTGCCAAAGAGAAGGTTACGGAGGCAGCGGAAAGCGAGGCCAAATCAAAGATAGAGGAAGGGCTTACGGAGGGCGAAACACTTCTTGAGGAGGGGATCGATTATGAGGTTGTCTCTTCCGCATCGTCTGTTGCGTCAGGCGGAGAGGCGACAAGCTTTGAGATGACTGCTAAGGTCAAGGGGACAGCTCTTGCCGTAAAAGAAGACGATATCAAGGCACTAGCTGAGCAGTATCTCTCAGATTCTATCGGAGAAGGAAAAGAAATTGCCGAAGCCGATTCTCTTGTAACTTCTACCAAGCTTACCGATTTTGATGTAGAGGCCGGCACACTTGAGGCCACTTTGGCCGGTGAAGCATATATTGCCACAAAGCTAAACGAGGATGATCTTAAAACTCAAATAAGTGGCGAAGGAGAGGGGGCAGCCCTTGAATACCTTAATGGCTTCGAGGGAGTCGATTTGGTAGAGATTAAGTTTTTCCCAAGTTTCTATAAAAGGATTCCTAGAATAGAGAGTCATATATATATAAAGACAGAGATAGAGAAGACCCAAGAATAAATATGAAGTATCTAGGCCTTGATATTGGTGAGCGGACGGTTGGAGTTGCAGGGAGTGACTCCGGGATTGTGGCGGCACCACTCGCCCCTCTTTCAATGGGCCCAAGCTTTATGAGTGACTTAGGGAAAGTTATCGAAGAAGAGAGGCCAGAAGTGGTTGTCTTTGGTATCCCAACCCATGCCGATGGGCATGAGAACGGTTTAGCAAGGGATATCCATAAGCTAGCCGAAGGGGTCGCACATGAATTTAATGTTACGGTTGATTTTGCAGACGAATATGGTACAACTATTGAAGCCGAAAAACGCCTCAAAGAGGCGGGCATTTCAACCAGGGATTTAAAAAAGTATGACGATTCACTTGCAGCGGCACTAATATTGGAGAACTACTTTGCTAGCACAAAATAGGGAAATAGAAAAAAGAAAAAAGAACTCAAAAAGACTTATTATAGTAGGCTCTATCTTGGGTGTTCTCTTTTTGTCTCTTTTTGTTTATGTTTCATATGTTCAAAGTGTAATTAACGGAAAAAACTCTGATGATTCCACAAGTGTCAGTGTTACGATCGAGAGTGGTGAGGGGTTAGAAGAGATATCGAGAAACCTGGAAGAGGTGGATGTAATTCGGGATGATTTTATCTTTGCACTCTTCTTGAAGTTTAAGGGCGAGGCCGGTAGCGTTCAAGCGGGGGATTACGAGATTGCTAGGAACCTATCGATGATAGAAGTTGCTGATATTATAACAAAGGGGAGTATCCTAGAGGCTAAAATTACAATTCCCGAAGGCTGGACAATTGAAAAGATCGCCGACCGGCTTGCAGCCAACAACGTTGTTTCAAAAGCCGACTTTCTTGCGGCTACTCAGAAAGATTATAACTATGACTTTCTCACCGGTAAGCCAGCAGGTACCGACCTTGAGGGGTATCTTTATCCCGACACCTACTATTTTGACAACGAGGAGACCGGGGAGAGCGTTGTTCAGAAGATGCTTGATAACTTCGAGAAGAAATATACAACCGAGATTGCTGCTAAGGTGAAGATAGATGAGATGGATCTAAATGAGGTCCTGACGTTAGCTTCGATCGTCGAGCGGGAAGTCTCAGATCCGGCCGATCGAAAGAAAGTGTCCTCAGTATTTCTAAACCGCCTTTCGATAAACATGGCTCTTGAGAGTTGTGCAACGATACAATACATCACTGGAGAAAGTAAGACTCAGTTTACCTATGAAGAAACAAGAGTAGAATCGCCATATAATACATATATAAATAGAGGGCTACCACCAGGCCCAATTGGGAATCCTTCGATGGATTCGGTCCTTGCCGTTCTTGACCCTGCTAGTACCGATTACCTCTATTTCCTTTCAGCAGATGGTACTACTTACTTCTCATATACCCTAGATGAGCATGAGCGGAAAAAGGCAGAGTACTTAGATTAAAGAGCGAGCCCACACATATGTGTGGGCTCTTAGTAGCCAAGGAACTGAGTCCTTCTCTTGGCCACCTTGGGTACTCGCCATCGCAAGACCCCGTCTTTGTAGCTGACCTTATCTACTAGGTCAAGCTCAAAAAGCGGCTCAAGCTCCGAGAGGTTCTCGATGCCAAGCTTCTTTGCGGATAGAATCCCTTGTTTGTTTGCGGTCCGAAGGCACTTGAGATAGAGCTCTTTGAGACGAGGGTCCTCTGGTGGCTCAACAAGATCGTTTGACTCCTCGACCCTCTCATCCTTGAGGGTCTCAGATACCCCGAGAACCTGGGCTCTTTCAACTCGTTTCCAGTCAATGTGTCCGGTGGGGCATGACCCGCACTTTGAACCGGCCCTATTTCTGTGACCGATCTCACAAACTCCGAAGGCATCATCGGGTAGCCGGAGTCCATCTTCATCTAGCGGGTAGTTCTCGCACATCCAATGCTTTGGGTTTTTGATCCTTGGCACGGGCTCACCTCCCTCAAGGTACTAGGTCGCCTACATTCTACCTCGCTTTGACAATCATGTAAAACATAGGCTAAAATACCTAGGTATGTCAAAAACTGAAAATGTCATTGTAGTTAAAGGTCTTGTGAAGCATTTCGGAAAGGTAAAAGCAGTTTCCGGAGTCTCCTTTTCGGTTAAAAAAGGCGAGATTCTGGGATTTCTGGGCCCTAATGGAGCCGGCAAAACAACTACCATTCGCTGTATGATGGATTTTTTGAGGGCGGATGCCGGAACCATTACCATCCTTGGTAAGGATAGTAAGAAGGATACAGTCTCCATTAAAGAGAAGGTTGGCTATCTTTCTGGTAACGTTAGGCTCTATGATAAGTGGAGCGGGGAAGAGCATATCAAGTTTGTAGAGAGTATCCGCGGGAAGTCAGATGCGGCTAGAAAATATGCCAAGAAGCTAGACCTTGACCTAAAAAAGAAATTCAAGACCTTATCTTCCGGTAACAAACAAAAGCTTGGCCTCGTCCTTGCTCTTATGAATAAGCCCGAAGTCGTTATTATGGACGAGCCAACCGTTGGGCTTGACCCGCTACTTCAAAATACTATTTACGATATTTTAGAAGAACTAAGAAAAAAAGGCTCTACGATCTTTATCTCTTCACATAATTTAGCCGAGGTAGAGAAGATATGTGATAGGGTAGCTATCATCAAAGACGGAAAAATGGTTACAGTATCAAGGATCGAAGATTTGGAATTTAAGAAGATTCACCGAGTCGAGGCACGGCTTTCAGGCAAATTTACGGCCAAAGAGTTCGAATTTAATGGTGTCACAGAAGCCAAGAAGAATGGCAGCGTCATTATACTAACCGTTGAGGGGCATATTAATCCCGTAATCGAAAAGCTCGCGGGATACAAGATAGAGAATATAGAGATAACTCATGCTTCGCTTGAAGAAGTCTTTCTAAATTATTACAAGAAGGAGAAATAATGTTAGGTATTTATCTTAGAATGGTAAAGGATAAGTGGAAATCAGTTCTAATCTATATCGGCTCAGCAACTGCTTTTTCTGAGATGTATGTAGCCCTTTATCCAGCTCTTAAAGATACCTTAGCCGAGACGGAGCAATTCCTTGAGGCATTTCCTAAGGAGTTTATGGAAGCCTTTGGTTTTTCGGCCGAAGACCTTACCTTTCCAACTATCGAATCATTCATTTCGACCGAAATGTTTACTTTCATCTGGCCCATCATTGTGATTATAATGGCGATCTCACTGGCCAATATGGCTTTTTCCGGTGATATCGCAAAGGGGACTATCGAGCTTGCCCTAGCCCAACCAATATCAAGATTAAGGCTCTTTATCTCAAGATACCTCGCAGGCCTAACGGCAATTTTGGCTTTTGTCTGGGCTTCTGTTTTTGTAATAATTCCACTTGCTGCTATGCATGGCATTGAGTACAACGTCAAATCCTATCTTGTAATGTCTGTTATGGGTTCGCTATTTGCCCTTTCAATTTATGGGCTTGCTATCTTAGCATCGGCAATCTTTTCTGAAAAAGGTAAGGTAACATTTACTACTACCGGTATTCTTATCACAATGTATGCTCTAAATATTGCCTCAGGCCTCCTTGAGAAGTTAGAGAACTTAAAATATATCTCATTTTTCCACTATTTTGACCCCGGCATGGCTCTAAATGACCTTGCCTATGTCGAGTATGCTATCCCAGTCTTTTTGGGTGTGGCTATCGTCACGCCAATTATCGGGGCTTTCTTCTTTGCAAGACGGAATATTGCAACCTAGTCGTTATAATTTAATCTATTCCATTAGCTTAAAAAACCCTTTGTAAAGGGAAAAAGCGCCCCTTGACAGTGGGCAAGGTCGTGTTATACTTATTTCCGTCTAATCTACGTCCAAAGGAGGACAAAATCGGTAAAAGATTCAGCTATCGAGGGCTAAAACTTGCCCTCTTGGCAAAAGTTGACAGGCTGACGAAAAGAGTAGGGAGAACAGCCGTCAAGACCAAAGTTGGTTACGAAAATCTAGATATCGAGGGCAAAGTAGGTGGTGCTAAAGAAGCTTCAGTCGAAACCTGGAAGCAACTTGCGTTGAATTTAAAAACAATGTTTTTTAAACCTGTCCGCCAAGTGAGCCACTTTGGCCTTATAGCAGTTATCTTAGTGGTCCTAATATCTGGGATTCCCGCTCCAGAATCGATGGTAAAATCTGATGAAATCCCAGTTGACCCCTTTGGAATGATTGCCTCTCAGAAAGCTTACAAGGATGAAGAAGTTGATGTTACCGAGCTTGAAGCTGTGGCTATGGCTGCCTCATTTATTGATGATGGGATGGCAAACAAGGTGTATGAAGAGATAAACAATAATCAATCTGACTCTCAAATTGTTCTAGCTGGTAATACAATTGCCAACTCACAGATTATAAGTACGGAAAGCTCTGCCAAGCTTGATAGCAAGTGGGAAAAATATGTCGTTAGAAGTGGTGATACCCTATCAGGAATTGCGACAAAATTTGGTGTTACTACAAATTCGATCAAATGGTCTAATTCAAATGTTAAGGATATCGATTCCATCAAGCCTGGAGTGACGCTATACATCCCAACCGTCACTGGAATTATCTACAAGGTTAAAAAGGGTGATACGATTGATTTAATCGCTGCCAAGTATAAATCAAAGTCTTCATTAATCGTCTCATACAACGACCTTTATGGCGAAGATTTAGTTATAGGTGAGACAATTATTATCCCTAACGGCCAGAAATCAGAACCAAAGCCAGTTCAGACGCCAACCAGGGTAGCTTCCACTTCTTCTGGCTCGGGCAGATATGGTAGCTCAAACTATATTGGTGGTTCCGGTTCTTTCAGGTTCCCATGTCCTGTTGGCCGTAACGGCTACTATAACGGATATCACTGGTGGGCAATTGACATTCCGGGTCCAATTGGAACGCCAATCTATGCGGCTGATTCTGGTCGAATTGTTGAGGCCCGTTACGGTTGGAATGGTGGTTTTGGTAATACTATCCTTATTGACCATGGCAATGGTTTTCAGACTAGATATGCCCATATGACTACTCTTAAGATTCTAGGTGGTTATGTCAGTAAGGGGCAAACAATCGGATATATGGGTTCAACCGGACGTTCGACCGGTTCCCACCTTCATTTTGAGATTCTAAGAAACGGGGCTCGCGTAAATCCAATGTACTACTTTTAGCCACTGAAAGCTCTAGTCATGTTTTACTTTCCCCTATATACTTAAATTATGTTCTGCGACAAAGTAGAGGTTAAGATCAAGGCTGGTAATGGGGGCGATGGAATCGCCTCTTTTTTGCATGAGAAGTACAAGGAATTTGGTGGCCCCGATGGGGGTGATGGGGGCAGGGGTGGTGATGTAATCCTTGCGGTTGATGATAGTTTAAATACCCTTCACTATTTTAAAACCCATCATGAGATTCGTGCTGAGAATGGAGAAAGGGGTAAGAAGAGAAAAAGCCACGGTAAGAACGGGAAAGACCTCACGATAAAGGTACCGCGGGGGACGGTCGTGATAGATAAGAGTTCTGAAAAAGAGATTGTAGATATGACCAATCACGAAACTTTTGTCATCGCAAGAGGCGGAGATGGTGGTTACGGTAATGCTCATTTTGTTTCTTCGGTAAGACAAGCTCCAAGGGCTTTTGAACTTGGAGAGCCGGGAGAAGAAGTAGAGGCAGTTTTTGAACTTAAAATGATTGCTGATGTTGGGCTAATTGGCCTTCCAAATGTTGGGAAGTCAACCTTTCTCTCAGTCGTGTCGGCCGCAAGACCCAAGATAGCAAATTATGAGTTTACCACCCTAATACCAAACCTAGGAGTTGTCGAGCCGGGTACTTTCGAGACAGAGTCTGGGTTTATCGCTGCTGATATCCCCGGCCTTATCGAAGGAGCATCAAAGGGTAAGGGGCTTGGAGATGAATTTTTGCGTCATATTGAACGAACGAAGGTCCTGGTTCATTTTTTGGATGCGACTCACGAAGATTTAAGGGCTGATTACGTGACAATCAAAAAAGAACTCAAGGAATACAAGGGTGGGAGAGGTAAGCAATTTGGAGCCAAACTCTCAAGTCTTCCAGAGATTGTAATCGTTAACAAAATCGATGCAGTACCCCAAGATGATCTAAAAAAGAAAATAGGAAAGGCCCAAGAAGTTGTTAGCAGTAAGATTATTCCGATCTCAGCTGTGGCTCATAAGAATATCCCAGCTCTCGTACATGAAATTGAAAAGAAGCTAAAAAAGGCGAAGAGCAAAAAGCCCGAAAAAGAAGAGGTTAAAGAAAAAACCTTTACTATAAGGGATGTTGTTTCACGGGACGTCTTTGATGTTCAGAAAGAAAAAAATGGATATATAGTAAAAGGGACAAAGATTGAGAAGTTCGCCATTAGAACTGATTTTTCTGATAAGCATTCAATGATGCGATTCCGGGACATTCTTACAAAGATGGGGATCGATAAGGAACTTAAGAGAGCCGGGGCCGAGGAGGGGGATAAAATAGAGGTAGCGGGGAAGAGGTTCAGCTTGTGACCGTAAAGGGCGCTCTTTCGTGGGCTAAAAAAGAACTTAGGGACAATAATGTCAGAGAACCGGATTCTTCGGCTATGGTTCTTTTATGTGATGCTCTGGGTGTTTCCCGAACAAAATTACTCTCAGATCTTACGAAGAAATTATCGAAGCTCCAGGAAAAAAAATACCAGAAATATATTGAACGGCGAAAGAAACATGAATCTGTTTGGCATATCTTGGGTTATGTCTACTTTTGGGGTCTCGAGTACGAGGTTAACCACGACGTTATGGTGCCAAGGCCCGAAACAGAGATGCTTATAGAGAACGTTGTTAACTATCTACTAGGGAGGGGCAAGGAGCAGGAGAAGGTTAGAATACTCGATGTTGGTACTGGGTCTGGAACAATTGCAATTGCACTTGCGGCTGAGTTCCCAGGGGCCGAAGTGACCGGGACAGATGTTTCCGTAAAAGCTCTTAAGGTAGCCAAAAAGAATGCCAAGAGGAACGGCATAAGGAATGTTAAGTTCGTGGAATCGAATCTTTTTTCAAATATCAAAGATAAGTTTGATATTATAACCGCTAATTTACCATATATCCCCGATGAGCAATCGGTTGCAATGGAGGTTCATCATTACGAGCCAGCCCTGGCTCTTTATGGGGGGAGGGATGGCCTTGATATATATCGTGACTTTTTTGCCCAGGTTTTAGGACATATCACACCAAATGGGGCTATCTTTTGTGAGATAGGGATAAGTCAAGGAGAGGAGTTTAAGAAGATAGTGGGGAAGCGCCTTCCCGGGGCATCTGTAACTGTACTTTCGGATCTTGCAGGTATAGACAGGATTGGTATAATAAAAATGGCGAAATAGCCACGTACTAATTAATAAAAAGAGGAGATTATGAAAAAGTTATCAATAGCAATTATTGCCATTCTGCTCGGACTTGCATTTTTACCTGTTTTTTCGACTGTAAATGCACAGCAGGTTCGTAACCAAGTGGTAGAGGTGGAAGAGGAGACTGAAGATGAAACAGATACTACGGGTACGGAGGTAAAAACAAGAGTTCGGGTCAGCGAGGAAGATAGTAATGCGAGTGATAATGCCACAAAGACCAGAGAAGAGGCCATAGAGAGGATTAAAGAGAAGGCCGAAAATGCAATTGCGAATGCGGTAAGAAGGTATGAGCGGGTAAAGACTCAAGTCCAAAATTGCAATCTAACGGATGAAGAGAAGACTCAAATAGTTGAAAAGATTGATACCCAGATTACGGCGATGAATACCCTTACAAATCAGGTTCAAGTGGCCCAAACAGCCGATGAGGTCAAAAACGTGATGACTCAGCTTAAGACACGGTTTAAATTTAGTCTAGGAGTTGTTCGCCAAGCTGTTAAGGGAGTCTATGAAGATAGACTAACGAATGTTTCGGAGAAAATTAATGCTGTTTACGAAAAGATAGAAGCAAGAGTTACCGCTCTTCCTGAAGGGGACGAGAAGGATGATCTTGTGTCCCTTCTTTCAGAAGCAAAGATCTTAATTGAGAGCGCTGATGCGAAACTTGCCGCAAGTGACCTTGTAGGTGCTAAAGAAGACTATGTCGATGCTCACGCTGTATTACATGAAATAGTCGAATTACTAAATAGTTAGGAGGGGAAATGAAAAAACTTTCAAAAAAACAAGAGTGGGCGATAGTGATCGTAATATGTTTTGTAATTGCAGGGGCAATCGGAGCATCTTACTATCTTCTAACAATGGATGAAGTAAATGTAGCAACAAATAATGAGACAAGCTCCACCGTAACCGCAGATGAGACTGAGCTTACTGAAATTGAATCTGATCTTACAGAGATTGATGAGCTTGACCTTTCGGAACTCGATGCAATTAACGATGATCTTGAGTCAACTGACCTTACGGAACTAGAATAATGGCAGAGAAAGAGAAGAAAGAAACAAAAAACCAAGTAATAGATGGCTTTAAGTATGGCTTTGGTTTCTGGCTTGCTGGGCTTTCGCTCTGGCTCTTGGTCTCGGCCGTAGTGGCGGCCCTATATTACATTCTTTAGGGGATAAAACAAAAAGCACCAGGGAACTGGTGTTTTTTGTATGGTGGACTACGTGAAATTTAATTGGAACCAAATCGTGAAGGAAATGATGGAATGGCAAAGGGTTCTTAAACCTGAAATATCTTCACAACAGTTGGTAATTTAGGTTTTGAATTATCGGTTGTTATTCTTAAACTTGCCATACCTCTTCTGAGTTGGTGCGAAATGTATCTTTCTCCGATTTCTGGATGCTTTGAACATTGTTTCATAAAATTAATCCACTCATCATCTGTTAACAGTCTGTTTCCGTAGTAATGATAACATCTGCCAGAATCTAAGATGTAACCATTACTTTCGCCAAGGTCTTTAAGAACTCTTTCAACATCATCAATACTTAAGTCGTTTATAATAAAGTTTGAAAAATCTATCATAGGAAAGTGGTGGTAACCTTCTTGCGTTAATACACAAGATTGAAAGGATATAAGATATCTTTCGTCTTCTCTCTTAACCTTACTAAACAGTTCACTTAGGTTATCTAAATTATGTCCCTCTATTGATTTATCAAATTGGTCTTCTGTTTTCTTTATATAAGCACGATAGCAAAATTTTTTTATTTTGTGATTTTTTAAAAGATAATTAACAACATCAACCGCAGATTTACCAGTTAAGTCATCAACACTTCTCATAAAAATTCCTTTATTACTTTTGAGGCATACTGAGTCAAACTTGGATAATCAAAGATGTTGGCTATTTTAGAGATAGGGCACCACATAAAATGAACATCCTCTGACTCCTTTTGCAATTCTCCACCTAAGATACTCATCTGATAAAGATGAACTATTATATTGTCGCTTGTTTTGGAATTTTGATATTCCAATGGCGGAAGTTCTTTCTCAATCCTTAGATCAAGACCAGTTTCTTCTTTGCATTCCCTTAGAGCACAATCCCACAATGACTCACCTTCCTCAAGATGACCTTTTGGAAACGACCAACTGATTGAGTCAGAACTAATTAGCAGAACCACCTTAACACCATTTGCTTCTCGAGTAATTAAACCACCTGCTTTTTGCAACTTGTTATCGTTATTAAAAACCTTTGTGTGTTTCATAACGAAATTTTAACACATTTGTGCTTAAAGGTTCCAACTATACATTTGGTCGGTATCAAAAAAGGCTTCATAAAGCCTTAGTCGTAAATTGGTGGACCAAATGATAAAAAGTTGGAACCAGATTTTGCGGGAATTGAGCGAGATGAGTAAGCTTGAGGTTGAGCGTGTGTAGGGGGCATTACCAGTATTTATTAGAAAGAAAAGACCCGCCCCCGGAAGACCGGGGCTAGCTTGCGCTAACGGGTCCTTCGAGTGCGGGCTAGTGGGACGATGAGCCATCGAGCAGCTCGAGGCCACTTCTCGCCGCGATGCTACTTGCCGCATGTTCGAGAACCTCGTCCCGAATGTTCTTCAGGATTGCGGCAATCGCCTCTGCATCGTCTGGTAGAGTCCCGTGTTGGAGAAGACGTGCAAGGATGAAACGTGGCTGCATGAGAGCCAGCCGACATGCATCCAGGGCATCGTTCATCGCATTGAAGACAGGCCACGTATAGCCTAGTCCTTCCTTGCTCGTTCCGAGATAGTCGACCAAGGAACAGAGCATCGAGAGTAATGCATCTCGCGTGCCGAAGTCGTCTTCGCCGAAGGCATAGACATGCCCAGGCTTCAAGTGCTCAGGTGTCGAAGCCATTATATTCTACCCTCCTCTCGTCGGTTCCAACCATGAACACATGCTCATGGTTTCACGCACGCATTATACACTACAAACATTAGTTTGTAAATAAAATTTTACGCAAATATATAAAAATAATGGCTTGGTATAGCCATTAAATTATTGGTGGAGGGTAGCCGGAAAACTTGGAACACCTTTCTTGAAATTGCACTTGAATGGAAGGATATATTGGAGGTTATTTATGATGAACAAGATAATATTTGATTGTAACTTGAAAATAAGGTGTCGCGACGGGGGCAGCCGTCGCGGTTTTGAGAGTTGCTTTTGCAAGCACCCCTGAACTCAGCCGAACAGTGACACAGCTCCGGTCTGCGAGAGAGTGTCCTTGCGAACACGGCTCAACAAACCGGAAATGCGCGACTGGAGCTTCTCATAGCCCATCCGCTCTCCTTTACCCTTAGCGTTCGCACGCTTATGGGCAACGAAGACCGTAAGCGCTGCCAGCACCTGCGCTACGTCGTAGTGCAGGTTCGGCGCCTTGACGTACGACTCGCCGGCTTGAACAGCGAGGTAGAACGGTTCGTCATGGAGCGGAAAGCTCATGCTCTTGTTGTTCCACTCCCGAAGCATAGTACGCAAAGCGTCCTCGTGCACTTCGAGAGAGTTGCTCCGATCAAGATACTGGTCAAGGGTCGGGGCCTGCACGAACATGCCTTCATAGACGCACAGTTCCAGATGGACGGAGGCGACTCCACCCAACGGATCTTCCGTCTCCTTGATCAGGGTCATGAGCTCAACTTCACAGTAGTGCTTACCCATGAAGCCATGCTCATGAAACGCGCCTCGGAGGATAACGCCATTCAAGGCGTCGTCGATCAGCGACATCTGAACCATCTCCAATCAGCCTAGGACTTAGTCCGTCAGCCTATGTTGTCTTACCCTTGCATCACCCTAGGTTCGCACCTTCAGGTTAGCGGGTATTACCTTCTCTCCTGCCCGAGAGAATAAGAAATAATAGCACATTAAATGGAAAAAATCAATCTATGAAGCCAAAAGGTGTTCCATACTCCTGTAGAGTAGGTATAAAAAAATGGCTTTGTATAGCCATTAATTTAATGGTGGACCCTACAGGACTCGAACCTGCCACCTCACCCATGCCATGGGCGCGCTCTACCAGATGAGCTAAGGGCCCTCATTTTGCCCCGTTATTCTAGCACAAAGGGGCTGAAAATTAAAGATTAGAGGGATATAATGTTAGCCCAAAGTAGTAATGTCCTATTGTGAGCAAAGTAGAAATGTCCCCTTCTCCCTGTCAAGATTATATATAGAAATCACATAAACGACGGGAGGAATAATGGAGGTGCTAAGAATGAGCAA
>JAQVJW010000014.1 GCA_028694925.1 Patescibacteria group bacterium
AGAACAAAGAACATAAACCATGGGTGCCACCGGTCGATCATCCATGGAGAAATTACAGTAACATTAAAAGTCAAAAACCGGACATTTCTACTTTGCAGAAAGAGGACATTTTAACTTTGGTTTGACATAAAAATGCTCAAAAAGAAGCGAGGCCGCCTACTGGTTCCGATGCCAGCAGGCGGCCTCTGGGACTGAGACGAAGGTTTCGCCTCAGGTGGAGCCTAGGGCCCCAACCCAACCCTTACGAGACGCTCTGTTCCCAGGCAGAGCGGGTCTTCGGTTGGGCGGAAACCCCACGACGACATTCTCGTATACCTGCCGTCATGGAGATTCCATGTACATGCCCACCGTTTGGCGGTGGGGCGAGTTCACACGCGAGAGCGAGAGCGGTACGGCAGTGCCAGAAACCTAGATAAGACCACCGCAAGGGCAATCATTCCCAGGATCATGACACAGACAACCATCGAGATTATCTCAGCCTCGTGGAGGTAGAGAGTAAGCCCGATGGAAAGCGTACCAAGAGTGGTGAGGAGAATGTTCATCTGCCTCACCGTGCCGAGACGACAGGGCTATTTCGCTTCTGAGCATCGATGCGTGACGCATCAACTGCAGCAGCGAATATGCACTGATCGTCAGATCGAGTGACCAGAGCAGAACCACGAGGCTGACCGTCAGTAACTCGACGGCTCCGGACGCTCATGATAGATCCTTGGTCCGGAAACTCTGCTCGAAGCATTCCGACCGAACCTCTTCTTGTAGCTGAGGTTCCGTCAGAGAACTTGATGTGGTACTCAAGCTCATCCATCTCGGTCACCGCCGTCGCCCAAGCAGAGAAGGCTTGTTGTCACCGGCATCACGCATCAGGCTACGAACAAAGGCCTTGGGATCACTCCCATTGCACCTTGCTCCCAGCCCGTGAGCAGGATAACGACAAGCGACTTTCCCCTTTGAGTCCACGTGCACTGCCTCGAGAGGAAATGCGCGCGAAGACTCCAGGAATTCGACGGCTTCGTTGACCGTCATGAGACGCTCGCTATGAGGAACGCGCAACCGCAAATGGAATGTTTCCACTGCCATCGCGGTCACCCTCTTCCCTGAGACGGACAACACTTACGTGACGTCCGTCCCGAATGACCGGCACGACGCACGGGCTGCGCCGAAACTACCGGTCCAGACATACTTACGCACCTGATACAACGAAATTGCTCTCCAACCTGTCGTACAAGTGAGCGGAAGGCAAGTTCGTGTCCAGCAACCAGGGTTATGCCCTTGGTGCTGGCCGTGGCCTTTGCCACCAGGCCGAAGCAATGCTGTTCGGCGCAAATCGCGACCAGGGTTACAAGACCTGGTGCAGTGTAGTCGGCGTAGACTTCGAGTTCCAACTCTCGTTGGTAATACTCCTCTAAGCCAGCTAGCTCTTTCTGTGAGTATGGCATGGTCGCTCCTTACTACGACTGCGCCGGAGCTACCCGGAGGTCGCTCTCAACACTTGCTGCGGCTGCTGCTACCATGATCTTCGCACGGGCCTCGTTGTGGGCCTCGTGCTTCGTCTCACCAGAACCCTGGCGAGTGATCCCATTCTGGGAAATGGTGCAAAGCACCTTTCCCGTTGCGGGATCCATTCCGTAGGTACAGATCTTCATTTGTCCCTCCCCGGTTCGTCTTCGTCACTTACATGGGACGACCGGGAAACGAAATGCCCCTTCCGCTCCCCTCATATGGGAGTCACCTCCTCTCGGCGTGACGGAAGGATATGGACATTGCAGCTTTGCAAGCAACACCTCCTTATATCTTGAGCCAATTCCCCATTCCAAACAGGTTGACGAGGCTTCTGTATTGAGTCCTCGCCTCCCGTATGGCTGACCTGCGATACTCCGGTTCGATCACAAATCGAACCGAACCTTGAATCGCAATCACCACAACCGTCAAGAAGACGGCTACCGCGAAAGCGATGGCAAAGAGGATGCCAACCTGATAGATCGTCATTCCTTCACTCTCCCTTCGCATGTTTGTGTGTGAACTTGTCAAGGTCCAATCAGGCCTTCTGGGCCCGAGAAATTATTCGAAACCACCCATAGGGTGATAGCGAAAAATATACCAATATTCTTGACAAAAGTCAAGATTTTTGTTCGAACTTAAGCTTCTATCCCCTTCTTGAAAGTAACGCATTTATATCATCTGTAATCCCATTTGAAAAATCGATTCCAAAAGGCATTTTGACCTTCTGGGGCTTAGGATCCCCAGGTAAGATAACATGAGTCTCGGTATCTCCTTTATGGGTCGCAAGAAGAGTCTTTAGAGCCGTTAGATCGGTATCGGTAACGTTATCTGGAACAAAAATTGTCGCAAGGTTAGCTGCCTTATCAACATGAACAAAATTAGTACTCGCTTCTCCCTCTTCCCCCGGTTCTTTCGTTCTAAAATCTTCAATACTATCAACGAGTACTTTTAGTTGGTTATCTTTGTTATTGACCTTTCCTTTTACATAAAGGACCCTGCCTTCTATGATAAGGGGTTGGTACTTCTCAAGTGAATTTGGGAAGACTATAAGTTCGGTAGTCCCTGTTTTATCTTCAAAGGCCACAAAGGCCATTGGGTCGTTCTTGCGGGTTAAGATCTTATGGATATTTGTGACTACCCCGATAATCCGTACTGTTTTGTTGGCATCGTGGGGGCTAATCTCAACTATTCTGGCTACTTCTTTGTAACTTTTGATCTTCTCTTCGTGAGCATCAAGCGGGTGTTCAGAGAAGTAGATTCCAAGGAGCTCCCGCTCAAAATCAAGCTTCTCTTCTGAGGTTAGCGGTTCTTCTGGTTCTGTGAGGCTAAGGCTAAAAGCAACCTGACTCTTTTGAACCTCACCAAAGAGCCCCATCTGACCGGCTGCCGCTCCCTTTTGAACCTTCTGGGCAAAGTTTAAGAGTTGCTCTAGATTGTATAGTAGGGTGCTTCTATCCCCTAGGTTATCGAAAGCCCCTGCTTTTATAAGGGCCTCCATCACTTTTTTGTTTATCTCCCCCGCATCAACTCGTGTTAAGAAATCCTCAATTGATTTAAACTCTCCGCCCTTTTCTCTAGCCTTAAGAATGGCATTTACGATCCCCGAACCAACATTTTTAACAGCGGTAAGGCCATAACGAATCTGCCCTGTATCTGCGACGACCCCGAATTCGGCAAATGATTCATTAACATCAGGGCCTAGGACTTCTATTCCCATCGCTTGAGCTTCTGAGACCTCGATAGCGATCCTTTCGGTGTCACCGTAATCTGAGGTCATAAGAGCTGCCATAAAGGCAGATGGATAGTGAGCCTTAAGATAGGCCGTCCAGTAAGCTATCTGGGCGTAACAGGCCGCATGCGACTTATTGAAAGCGTATCTGGCAAAAGCCTCCCAATCGTCAAAGATCTTATCGGCCAACTTCTTATCGATCCCATTCTTCTCACAACCCTCAACAAACTCACCGCGCATCTTCTTAAGAAGAGTGGCAATCTTTTTTCCAATTGCTTTTCTTAGGTTATCGGCTTGCCCACCCGTAAAGCCAGCGAGGTCTTTTGACAGCTGCATCACTTGTTCTTGATAAACCGTAATACCGTAGGTATTAGCAAGGGCCGATTCCATCTTGGGATGAAGATAGGTTATCTCCTTTTTACCGTGTTTACGGTCGATGAAATCTTGGATATAGTCCATCGGCCCTGGTCGATAAAGCGCAACCATCGCTACAATATCTTCAAAAGTTGAGGGTTTAAGCTCTTTGATGTAGCGCTTCATTCCTCCCGATTCAAGCTGAAAGACCCCGGTTGTCTCCGCTTTTGAAAGAATTTCATATGTCTTTTTATCATCCATCGGAAGAGTGTAAAGGTCCACCTCTTCCCCATGCACCTTCTTTATAATCCGTAAGGCATTTTTGAGGATAGTTAGGTTCTTAAGCCCCAAGAAGTCCATCTTAAGGAGCCCCAAGTCTTCAATGGCATGCATCTCATACTGGGTTTGCCACGACAGATCCCCTTTAACTGCCTTTTGAAGGGGGGTATAGCAGATAAGGTCTTCCTTTGAGATCACCACCCCAGCCGCATGGGTTGAGGAATGCCGGGCCACCCCCTCAAGACGAGTAGCGAGATCAAGAAGCCTTTTGTAATCACCACCCTGGCGGTAGAAACCCGCAAGCTCCGGAACCTCTTTTACCGCATCATGAAGCGGAATACCGGCCGGGATTGACTTGGCTACTTCATCAACATCTGCATAACTCATTCCAATTACTCTCCCGGTATCGCGCACCGCATTCCTTGCCGCCATCGTTCCAAACGTTATAATCTGAGCGACCCGCTCTTTGCCATATTTCTCAACTACATATTCTATAACCTCGCCTCTCCGATCATCAGGAAAATCCATATCAATATCAGGCATCGAAATTCTATCTGGGTTTAGAAACCGCTCAAATAGAAGGTCAAACTGAAGGGGATCAAGGTCGGTGATTCCTAGGGTATAGGCGACGATTGAACCAGCGGCTGAGCCCCTACCGGGACCGACTAAAATATCGTGATCCTTAGCCCAGTTAATAAAATCGGCCACAATCAAAAAGTAATCCTCATACTTCATCCGCTCGACCACCTCAAGCTCATAAGCGGCTCTGCCTTTCATCTCTTTTGTAACTTTGCCATATCTCTTCTTAAGTCCAGTTGCCACAAGCTTTTCTAGATAGGCTTTTTTTGACTTGAACCCCTTAGGGATTTCAAAACTCGGGATTAGGACTTTTTGCTCATCTTCCCAAGGAAGTCTAAATTCCTCTGAAAATGTACATTTCTCGGCAATACTCACGGTATTTTCGATTGCATCAGGAGCTGAAATCCCTTTAAAGTACTCGATCATCTCTTTTGGCGCAACAAACGACTGGTCAGATTCAAACTTCATCCTGTTTTCATCATCAACCATCTTCCCAGTTTGGACACATAAAAGAACATCATGAGCCTCACGGTCATCTTTATCGACATAATGGACATCTTTACTGGCCACAAGCTTTGCTTTGTGTTTACGGGCAAAGTTAATTAGAAGCCTATTTGCCTCATCTTGTTCGGTGAGTCCTGGATTGTATTGGATCTCAACATAATAGTCATCACCGAAAAGGTCATGATAATACTGGTAAACCTCTTCGGCCTTTTTCTCGTTACCATCGAGAAGAGCAGAAGCAAGTTCTCCATGCATACAAGAGCTCATCGCAACTAAACCTTCAGCATGGTTAGAAAGAAGCTCTTTATCTATCCTTGGCTTGTAGTAGTAACCGGTAAGGTGGGCTTCCGTTACCATTTTTATTAAATTCTCATAACCCTTTTTGTTTTTTACGAGTAATACCAAGTGGCCTGGGTTTGCATCTATCTTTGGGGTTTTATCGGTCATTCCTCGGGGAGCTACATACATCTCACAACCAATTATTGGTTTGATGCCCCTTTCTCGGGCCTCCTTTAGAAATTCTATGGCCCCATACATTGTGCCATGGTCAGTAATGGCAACGGCCGGCATCCCGTACTCCTTGGCCCTATCAAGCAGCTGGGGTATCTTACACATCCCATCAAGGAGAGAATAATGGGTATGTACATGAAGATGAACAAATTGTTCCTTTGCATCCTTTTTACTCTTTAATTTTGGTGCCACTTTTTTTGGCATTAAATGTCTCCCCCGTTATATATATTGAAATCAAAGGCTAGAAACTTTAATTTCTTATGATTACCACCCAATTAAAAAGAGGTCCATGCCCTCCGCTTTTAATAGTATATGATATTAATTTGGAATTTACAATTTGAGATTTCTAAAAACCTGGACTTACAAGTATATTTGTTATATAATTCCGCATTAGACAAAGCACCTTTCGTAGTTGGGAGAGGATATGGAACTGGACAACATCGAGGAGATCCTTCCTCAAAGAATCAGCAAGGGCGATGTCATCGTCTTTGTCGATGAGGTAACGGGAGACTTGTTTTCTCGCAGAATCATCGGGATCACCTACGAGGCTAGCAACGGTCGTTGGGTATTCGCCGTCGAAAGCACGCTCCTTGCGAAGCTCGACGGGACCCACGACCGTCTCGGTGACATCACGGTCACTGAAGATGGTCGGGGGTACGAGAAGTACACCGAGGAATACTCACGACCAGTGCGACTTCTCGGGCGCCTCTCCGAATCTACACCACTCGAAAGGGTTCTCGCACCTGGATTTCGGATCCGGGACTAGTACCAGCGCAGCACAGCTGTGCAAGGGCCCGCGCACACCGCGCGGGCCCTCTTCGTATTCGCAAGATGTAATATGTATGCTAGAATACTGGCACTTGTTTACACGAGTGCGTGCTGATACGCACCTTACATGTTGGGAGAAAACCATGCAGAGCCGGATAGTAATCGGCGGGGCTGTGAATTCCCTAGATCTAAGCGAGTACTTCCGAATCCTGGACGAAAATCCAGAGGCCAGAAAGGCTCAGCTAAGAGCGGTTATTGAACCATGGGAGAAGATTCAGTTCAGACCCAGGAGTAGAGAAGAAGAGAATCGAGGTGATCCGGATGCCTTCAAGGAGAAGTTTGGCCACTGGGGCTCGAGCTGATGCAGGGCCCAAATCCTCCGCATATGGCGTGGGGGGTGAAAGCCACACAGTCGACGTTCTCGCCGAGGCTCAGCGACAAGAGAACAGTGCCACGGCTTCGAAGATCGGCGAGCAATGTCTTGAGTGTGGCCAGCTCAGCTACGGTTGTTTGATGGCAGCAAGTACAGCCGCCATCGAACGACAGAACCCTGCTTACGAATGCACCTGCAAGACACAGGAGTGGTAGACACTCCCAACCAGCACCTACCCGCAACTAGATGTTGCGTAAAAGGGCCGGTATCCCCGGCCCTTTCGCATCCTACTCCTTTATCTTTATCTTCGTCCTATTCTCTGAGTAGTTTGAAGCAATAAGGACCACTATTGTTACAACTATAACCACCGCTACAAAGACCCAAGAAAGGGCAATATCTGCTAAATAGACAAAGCTATCAATTATCCCTTCCCCGATTTTTGAATAGGCAAGTATCTTCGTAAGACCAAAGATGGCAAAAATAATAGCTAAATTACGCCAAAAATAGATCGATTTTGGATTAAGGTAGACCTTGTAGAAAGCTCTTAATTTATCTTTTGGACCAAACTTTTCTTTTGTGGCAATCTCGTGAACAACTTTTTTATACAGTTTTACAATCTCCTCTGCTTCAAAGTCCGAAAGCTCATATTCAAAGTTTTCGAGGATCTCTTTTCTTTTATCTAGCCCCTGCTTGATGCCAGTCTCATCCTCTAGTGAATAGCCCGCCCAATAGAGCTTCTTCTCTATTGTCTTCCCGGGATATCCCTGGGAACGCAAGGTATTTTCGAGTATCTTATGTGATTCGACAATAGCAAACTTGATACTGGCTGCCTTTTCGCCTGAAAGAGCTGCCTCAACATCCTGCCATAAGTCTGAAAGTTTTGCCTTTTTCATAACCTTATTATACCAAAAAAATAAAATTTAAAGTAAAATTAAGTCATGCCTACCAAAAATTTTCAAAATAAGCTTGATAAAATAATTGAAAAGACCTTCTTATGGGCAATTCCAAAAGATATTAAGCCAAATCATTTAACTTTTCTCCGTTTTGCTCTTTTACCTGTAATATACTACCTCTTGGCAAACGGTAACTATGGCTGGGGCCTACTCGTTTTCGTTATCGCTGCCTCTACCGACTTCTTGGACGGAGCTCTCGCTCGTTCCAGAAATCAAATAACTGATTTGGGGAAAGTAATCGATCCGATTGCTGATAAACTCTTAATTGGACTTGCCCTTTATTTCTTTGGTTTTGAATACTTGGTAGTAAAGATATTTCTAGTTGTAATTACCTTTGAAATCATCGCTAACTTGACCTCTGGCTTTGCATATCGCTTTATTGGCCGACCTGTTGGGGCTAATGTGTTTGGTAAAATAAAGATGGTCCTTCAAAGTATTGCCATATTTATTTTTCTCCTTGGCCTTTTAACAAACCTTGATATTTTGGTTTGGTTTTCTGAATGGGTCCTAATCTTTGCCCTCTTGTTTGCCCTACTGGCTGGTATTGAGCAATCTAGAATAAAGCTCAGAAAGATTCGAGAAAAAAGAAAGTAAAGCGAAAGCCCGCAACCGATCTGGTTGCGGGCCGCTATGTGGAGCTAGGCCAGGCAGAGGTTCCCCCGCGTGAGGGTAGCGCTCTGGTTCGAAGCCAACACGGCGTAGTAGAGCTCTGCCGCTATCCCCCTTGAGGTGTCGAGAACCACTGGAACGGCTCCAAAGTCGAGTCTGTGGTGCCCGAGGTACTGGCGGAGCGCCATCTGATAGCGCTCTCTGTACCTCTCCTTCTTCTCGAGCGAGACCTCGACGAGCTTATCGCCGTGGCCAAACTGCCGAGCGATTGCGCTCATACAGGCTTCATAGAAGCCAGGCAACGCCTCGAGACTCTCGGCGTCGTCGCCTACGATCTCGAAAAGCGCCTTTCCGAGAGCCTCGAACATCACTCCGTGGATACTCTCCACAGAATCGATGTTCTCCTCGGTCACTAGCAAGAGCGTCATTTCTCCTCCTCCTTGGTACACGTCAATAGACAGCCGAAAGATTATATCCCAAGAGCCCTCTCTTGGCAAGACTATTCCCAACGGAACATTTTGGTGGCTGCAAAGAATGTGACCAAGATCCAGACAGAAAGCCCGATCACTTCTGGCCTTAGGGCAGAAAGTGTAGAGCCGTCAATCATGACACCTCGTAGGGCATCATTTAGATACGATAGTGGTAGATACTTTGAGACATCTTGTAAGATTTGGGGGAAGCCGTCCCTGGGGAAAAAGAGCCCTGAAAGGAATAATTGCGGCATTATAACAATGTTAGTGAGAGCCATGACAGTATTCTGGGAGTTGGCCACTCCAGAGATCGCAAACCCGAAGCTGAGGAAGATAATAGCACCCATCACTACAAAGAGGGCCGTTAAGGGTAGGTTAACCATAATATTTGCATCGAACACCAGGATACCAAGACCGAGAATGATAAAGGCCTGGAGAACTGAGATTGTAAGCCTAGTTACTACCTGGCTTGTAATAATGGTCGAAGGATGGATTGGGGTCGCAAGCAAGCGTCTCAAGATACCCTGTTCACGCCAGGTCACAATAACGCCAACTACCCCCATCGTACTCATAAACATAATACCCATTCCGATCACTCCTGGTATCAGATAATCGACGTAACTAAAGCCCTTACTTGCAACAGGCTCTGACTTTAGCTCAAAAAGATATGGCACATTAAAGACTTGATGGGTGAAACCATCAAGTGCTTGATTTAGGATCGTTGTCCCAACCGAAACAGAGGTGGCGCTCTCTTCGTTATAGTAAGTCTTGATTTCTTGTGGTCTTGTATTTTGATCTTTAACGCTAGTTCCAAAATCCTTCGGGAGGACAACCGCCATATCAAGATTCCCATCTTCAATCACCTGAAGTTCGGTATCTAGACTCTCAGCCTCTATTATCTTAAGGGCTTCAACATCCGAAAGCCCATTAATAAATTGCTCCGAGGCTTGGTTGTTGGCTTCATCAATTATGGCCATATTCACATTAACTTCTTCGTCGAAGTTTATAACTCCAAAGATACTCATAATGAGGATCGGGAGGAAAAGAGAGAAGAAGATAGCAGTTCTATCCCGAAAGAACATTTTCATTGAATACATCGTAATTTTTAGAGTATGTACAAGAGTTTTTCGATATTGTTCCATTATTCCCTCAATCCATGACCAGTTAAGTCTATAAATACATCCTCGAGGTTAGCTGCTTTTTCGACTCGTCGCTTCTTAAAACCCCTTGCGATCAAGCTATCGATAAGCATATCAGGGGTATCAATTGCAATAATCTTTCCGGAATCCATAATAGCGACCCGATCACAAAGAACCTCGGCCTCATCCATATAATGAGTCGTAATTATAATCGTAATTCCCTTTTTCTTGATCTTTCCAATCAAGTCCCACAAATGGCGCCTGGCCTGAGGGTCAAGCCCAGTAGTAGGCTCGTCTAAGAAAAGTACTTTAGGCGTATTAACAAGGGCCGAAGCAATCGAAAAGCGCTGTTTTTGACCCCCTGATAAAGTCTTTATATATGCTTTAGCCTTTTCGGTAAGCTCTACTTCTTTTAGTAATTTTTTAGGTTCAACCTCAACCTCATACAGAGAACCAAAAAACCTTAGAAGCTCAGTAAGAGATAACTTATCAAAAAAAGATGAAGACTGGAGCTGGACACCAATAATCTTTTTGACAGAGTCTGGATTCTCTTTGGCATCAATCCCACAAACTGTAACCTCGCCAGAATCTATCTCCCTTAGACCCTCTATCATCTCAAGAGTGGTCGTTTTTCCAGCACCGTTTGGCCCAAGAAGGCCAAAAACCTCACCTTCTGCCACTGAAAAAGAGACACCCCGAACGGCTTTTATCTTTCCAAAAGTCTTTTTGAGATCTTTTACCGAGAGAATTGGTTTGCTTTTCGTCACGAAATTGATTATATCCCTGAGATATGATTCTTACAAGATAAACTTCGCTAAATAGAAGGAAGCGGCCGCTACAGAAGCCGTAAGAATGGTACCCCAGATGATATCAATAACAGTAAGGCTTAAAGACCAGTCTTTAATGACCGCAAGACCAGTTAGGTCGTAGGTCGCATAGGCCATAAAACCAAATAAAGCGCCGTTTAAGACGGCTTTTAAGAGTGATGAGTCCTTGACCCCCGGGGAGACTGCAAAGTAGATAATACCAATAATATATAGAAGGTAGAAGATTATGCCAGCTGTCCAGTTCACATCTGCCCGCATTAGTGCCCCCATCTCCCGACGATAAAGGTCTTTTGAGACAACCCCTAGCCATACCATATCAAGCGCAAAAAAGACTGGTACGGTAGCAAGATAAAGATAAAAATATTTAAGCATTATATCCCCCCAACCGCAAAACGGTAAATAATTGCCATTAGAATAAGGAGGATGATACCGAATATGAGGCTGATCCATAAATTTTTGTTCATATTACTATTATATCGATTATTTTAAAGTTGTCATCAGCAGAAAAAAGTAAGCTATCAACAACGGAACCTTGACATACTCTTCATGCTATGATAGCATGAAATTATCATTAGGGAGAAACGACTGTTTGGCTACGTGCCAATACACCACGTCTCCCATTTTTATTTACTAAGCTTTTCTTTTTCTCTTTCTAAAAAGACCTTACATTCTTCAAAGTCAGCTAATAATGATGATGCTGATTTTTTATTTGGTACAATAATTTTTAAAAGTTTCTTCCTTTTCTTGAGAAATTTTAATAGACAATAGAAATCACCATCACCGGAAACAATTACGGACTTATCGTAATTATCATATTCTAAAGATGAGGCATATAAAACAAGTTCGGCATCAACATTTCCTTTTGGTTTTCCGATACCATCACGGGTTGTAGGCTTAAAAACCAAGCTATAACCATAGCTATTCAGCTCCTTATAAAGCCTTTCATTTTTTCTTATATAACCGATAAAGTAAAACACTTTATCTGCCCGATACTTATCTTTTAGATACTGATAAAATTTTTTATAATCAAGCCTCCATCCCTTATAGACAAGCCTTCCCTTTCGATTATAAATATCCTTACTAGTTCCCAGATTCAAATTCTGACTATCAATAAATTATAGATTCTCTCTTTTTTCATGGGGAAATTATATATTATAATTGCTTATGTAAATAGTATACAGATTAAGAAAGCTTTTCCTTCAAAACCTTATTCGCCACCCCCGGCTCTGCCTGCCCTCGGGATTCCTTCATCACTTGCCCGACAAAAAAGCCCATTAATTTTACTTCCCCAGCCCTACAGCGTTCAACTTCCTTAGGGTTATCAGCAAGAACCTTGTCGACAATCTTTTCTACTGCAGAATCATCAACCTTCTTAATTCCCTCTTTCTTTACTATTTCACTTGGATTTTTCCCATTCTCAAGCATCTTAGGTAAGATATCTTTGGCAATCTTCCCGGTAATTTCGCCCTTGTCCAAAAGATCTATTAGCTCTGCAAAGGATTCCGGCGTAATTTTAGATTCATAAATTGAATCAAGGTCAGTAATCTTCCCCAAAAGCTCATTTATAATATAGTTTGCGGTAGATTTTCCAAGCCTTCTTGCCACATCTGGGCTCTCAGTAATTTGAGAAAGGTGCTCAAGGGTTTCTTCGAAATACTTCGCAAGGTCATAATTAGCAGAAAGGGTATGTGCGTCCTGCACTGAAAGTCCATATTCCTCCTGAAATCTCTTTTTCTTTTCTTTTGGCAGTTCTGGAAGCCTGTCGTTTATAACAGTTGGGTCAAACTCTTTGCCCTTGCCCATTTCAATTGGTGGAATATCTGGCTCCGGGAAATAGCGATAATCGTTGGCATACTCTTTTGATCTTTGTGCAATTGTTTTGCCCCGAGCCGCATTCCAACCTCTTGTTTGCTGTTCGATTTTGTTTCCAGATTCGAGCTCCTCTATTTGCCTCTCGGCTTCATAATCTATTGCCCCGGCGACCATCTTAAAAGAATTGATGTTCTTTACCTCTACCTTAGCCCCAAGCTCCTTAGCTCCTAACTTTCTCACAGAAATGTTAGCATCACAGCGCATCTGTCCCTTTTCCATATCAGCATCCGAAATACCTAGATACCGAAGAATTGACTGCAAGTTACGCATAAATTCGGCCGCTTCGACCCCGCTCGAAAGACAAGGAGTGGTTATAATCTCAAGTAGTGGAGTCCCCGCCCTATTAAGATCAACTAAAGAATAATCACCACTTTTGGGGTGAGTTAATTTCCCAGCATCCTCCTCAAGATGAATGTGGTCAAGCTCGACAAACTTTGTTTTCCCGTCGTTATCAATCTCAAGCCCCCCACCAACGACTGGAGGACTGGTGGCCGAAGTTATTTGATAAGCCTTTGGAAGGTCAGGGTAATAGTAGTTCTTCCGTTCAAAATTGAATCTTGGAGGAATAGTAGAACCAAGAGCCAATCCCAGAAGGATTGTATCCTCGATTGCCTTCTTGTTGGCCACCGGCAAGGTCCCTGGTTGCCCGGTACAAACTGGGCAAACCCGAACATTCGGTTCATCCTTCTTCCCCGCCTCATACTCTTTCCCCTTAGGGGAAGTGGCACAAGAACAAAACATCTTTGATTCGGTTGAAAGATGAGCGTGGATTTCAAGACCAACAACGGTTTCATATTTATTCATATGTGATTATTATACTAAAGATTTAGGGTTATGAGTAGGTAGTGTGCGCCGGATTACCCGCCGGCGCACAGGGTTGTCGCTATCGAACGATCGGCCCTTGAAGCTGTTGTACGTAGTCGAGCGATCCCTCAGCAACAAAGCCGAGTAGCCGTTTCGTCCACTCGATGTCCTTGGGCTCTGTAGATACCCCCAAGACCATCTGCTCCAGGGTGGCAATTGTGCGTTCAGCCATCTGATTGGCCATTCGCCCTTCCTTGCCCGCCCTTGCCTGAACTGCTTCTCGCAACCCCCCAGCTACGAGATGGAGAATCTCTGAATGCCGAAAGATGAGATCACTCGCATCCGTAAGGTACAAGAGGCGCATGTTCCTAGAAGCCTGACCCAAGATGTCAAGCTGGGACTGCTCGTCTTCATCTGACATTCCCTCTAGGACGAGAAGGGCCCTATCCATAATGAAGCCCAGAGATAAGGCCGATGACTCAAGCATCAACTCATGCATTACTTACCTCCCCTCCCAAAGAACATGGCCACACCCTTTAGTGTGACCCTCGCTCCTAGATTATATCAAATATCCTCTATTATGGTAACAAAAAAACTGCTTTTGCAGTTTGTAAGGGGTTGGTAGAACGCACCGCCTGATGCGCCCCACCAACCTTGTCCGCTTCGCGAGTGGCCCTAGACTACGTGCGAAACGGACTGACTATTCTGGAAGTGGCAAGAGAATCGCCGAGATAGCCACCAAAGCGACCTCTGTCTGTCGCTATCCAGAATAGCAGAGCAAAGAAGGTACAAGTGTGGGTGAAGCGCGAGTCGCCCGAGTGCTCGCGCTCCACCCCTTCGTCCCGCAATCAGCCCCCTGGCTTCATACGCGAGACGATCTTCGGGTATTGATGCCAGATTTGCATGGGTAGAGGCGGACCCATCTGACAACGGCAGCCTGCCCGAACTGCATACCCGAAGAAACACTGGAATTTGTTGGTGGGGGCACGCACACCGGTATGTAATGTGCGTGCTCCTCCACCCATCACTACCGGCCCCTCTGTCTGAGTCGGCAGCGGCACTCCGAGATATTACGGTAGTGGTCCCGTAACAAGTCCATCCTGGCGAGGTGGACCCTTCTCGAAGTTGCCAGCATCGTAAGCGCCCAAGCGCTACGTTAAATATAAATTAACATAATAATAAAGATTAAAAAAGAAGAACCTTATGGTTCCTCTTTTTCCTTGTTATTTTCCCGAGAGGACTGACTTAATCTTCTCGACTACCTTTGATGGTGTGTATTGTGATTTTACGATATAACCAACTGCCCCAAGTTTCATTCCTTTTTCTACATGGTCTTCTTGACCGAGGTTACTCATGATAAGGACGGGGATATTCTTTGTCTTCTCATCCCCTTTAACAATCTTTAGGACCTCAAAACCATCAAGCTCCGGCATTAATATATCAAGGAGAATGATATTCGGCATAAACTCTTTTACTTTATCAACCCCTTCTCGACCATTTTCGGCTACCTCGACGGTATAGCCTTCAAGCGAGAGCTTAAGCTGATACATTTTTGAAATGTATCTATCATCTTCGACGATTAAAATTTTCCCTGTTCCGGCCATATTATTACCCTCCGTTTTTCGTTACTACTAGTTTAGCCTGTTTTTTGAAAGGGTGTCAAGAAGTTTCAGTTGATTAGTTCTGCCACTTTCGCCTCAATTTCAAAACCAGCCGCCTTCACGTGGCCGCCCCCACCGAAAAAAGAAGCTAGCTCAGCCACATTCACATTCGAGTTATTCGAACGTAGTGAAACCTTAAGAGTCTTTTCGTCCCTCTCTTCAATAACAACCACAACCCCAGCATCTCTTGTTTGATCTAGGAGGCTTGCAATCGCTGAAGATATTCCAACCTCAAGACCATATTCTTTATGATCTTCTCTTGTAATGTAAGTTGTGAGAGTCTGGTACTTATGATTTAGTTTTGCCCTACCAAGAACAATTCCCCGAAACTTCAGATCATCGATGGTGGTTGATTGGCTAAGCTTTCGGACAAGCGACTCAATCCTAGCTCCAGATTTTAGAAGCTCGGCCTTAGCTTTAAAAGTGGTTTTATTTACTGTATTTGAGTTCTGTAAGAAGTTCGTATCGGTCTCAATCCCAATAAGGAGAAGTTCGGCTGTAGTCCTATCAAGCCGCATCGAAAGAGCCTCGGAAAGCCAGAAAACAAGCTCGGCCGCACTAGAAATATTTTCATCTTTTATCAAAACATCAATACTACCATAAATATCGCCTTCTGCATGATGATCAATGTCCATAACCCTCGTCCCATTCTTTTTTGCCTCTCGAAAGACCTCGGGGCAAGTAAGACGAGATAATGTTGAAACATCGGTGACTATAAGTAAGTCGATTGGCTCATATTGCGAAGCTGGCTCATAGGTTACCATCTCCATTATAAACTCAAGGTGTTTTCCGGGCTTTTCGTTTGAAAAGATAATTACTTTTTTGTCAAGTTCCTCTAAGATATTCTTAAGACCAAGGAGGGACCCAAAGGCATCACCATCCCCTCGAACATGGGTCATAATTCCAATTTTCTTGGCTTTCTCGATCTCCTTGATCGCTTCTGTGTAATTAACTTTCATTTAAAAGCTTTTCTATCTTCTCGACGTATTCTCCCGAGTGATCAATCGAGAATTCAAGAATCGGAGTGTACTTTGTAAATAGTTGGCTCGTTACTTCGTGTTGAATCTCCCGCTTATGCTCTTTAATCTCAGTCATCAGTTTCTCTTCATCTCCGAGTGAAGAGACCCAAACCCGAGCGTGCTTTAAATCACGAGATGTTTCAACTGCCTTTACGGTCGGCAGGAGTTCTCGGGAAATATGTTTTGAAATAGAGGCAGAGACAAGCTCTCTGATTTGCTCATTAATTTTCCGGATACGATTAGACATCTCGCCTACATCTCTTTCTTTTTTTCGGAGACTGTATAGAACTCAAGAACGTCACCTACCTCAATCTTGACCTTTTCAGCAAAGGATATTCCACACTCCTCGCCTGCTTTCGCTGCCTGGATCTCATCCATGTTCTTTTGAACTGCCGAAACCTCATATTCCCCCAAGACCTCTCCCTTACGCTTAAGTCTAGCCCAAGAGCCTTTTTCGGCCTTTCCTTCTTCTACCTTACCACCGACGACCGTCTTTTTTGGCGAAACCTTAAAGAGGGCCAAGACCTTAAGGTGTCCAATTACAGTTTCAATCCGCTCAACCGGCATCAGCTCGGCCATTAATTCCCGAACGTCAGAGATAAGCTCATAAATTACATCATAACTCACAAGCTTAACGCCCCGGTTTTTAGCCGCCTGTTTTATCGAAGGCGTCACTTTTGATTTAAAGGCAATGATTACCTTATCAGAAAGCTCGGCCATTGCTATATCGCTCTCTGAGACCTCACCTACTCCTTCTCCGACGAATTTAATAGTGACATATTTATTATTCAATTTTGTAAGAGACTCTTTTATCGCCTCAAGTGAGCCCACTACATCAGCCTTAACCACCACGCCAAGCTCAGACTTAAGTGATTTTTCGATATCAGCAGATAAGCTTTCCGCGTCTATCTTTTTGACATTTTGGAGCTTTTTGACTACTCCGTATTTCTTAGTTTTTTCGGCCTCGACCCTGGCCTCTTTTTCTGATGCGAAACCTTGGACAAGTTGCGCAACTTCAGGCACTGCCTTAAGCCCAGAAATCTTTACAGCTGAGGCAGGTGTTGCCTTTTCAACCTTGTTCTTATGTTCATCCTCCATCGACTTGACCGTCCCAAAAGTTTCTCCAGCCTGAAGATGGTCACCGATATGTAGGGTGCCGTTTTGAATTAAAATAGAAGCCACCGGACCCTTGCCGGGTTCCATATTTGATTCGACGACCACTCCCTGGGCATCACCATTAGGATCAGCCCTAAGTTCCATCACCTCAGAAAGAGCAATAATCGTCTCAAGAAGCTTCTCTACCCCTTCGCCGGACTTGGCTGAGATGTCGACAAACTCAATATCTCCGCCCCATTCTTGAGGCGTAACCCCTTTGCTCATTAATTCCTGACGGACTCTTGTAGGGTCAGCCCCTGGTTTATCAATCTTGTTAACCGCTACTACCATTTTACTACCAGCGTTTTTGATATGCTTGATTGCCTCTTCTGTTTGAGGCTTCACCCCATCATCGGCGGCAACTATGAGGATAGAGATGTCGGTTACCTTAGCTCCATGCTCTCGCATCTTCTCAAAAGCTTCATGGCCCGGGGTATCAAGGAAAGTTACTTTCTTTTTGCCACAACATTCTACTTGATAGGCTCCAATATGCTGGGTAATACCACCGGACTCACCGCCAGCCACATCAGTTTCGCGAATTTTATCAAGCAAAGAGGTTTTCCCATGGTCAACATGGCCCAAAACGGCCACAATGGGCGGACGCGGCTTTAAGTTCTTACCATCAGTCTTGACCTCTTTCTTTTTTGGTCCCTCATCAGTTTCTTTTGTAATTTCAAAACCAAGAATATCGGCAATAATTTCGGCTGTCTCAAAATCGATGTTCTCATTAATCGTCGCCATCACTCCGTTTTTCATTAGTTCGGTTATAACGTCGGCTACAGGTACAGAAAGCTTATCGGCTAAATCTCCGACCCTTATAATCTCTGGAATTGTTATCTTTTCTTCACTCATTTTTAATCTATCCTAAAACCTTTTCTCCTGAAGAAAAACTTGTATCTCAAGTCTTCAGGAGAGACCCTGAAAGAGAAATTTAAGAGCTTTCGGAAAGACTAGGCATCTTTCTTCTTGGTAGTCTTCTTAGTCGTTGCGGATTCGCTCTTTGAGGTAGTTTTCTTTTCGGCCTTTACTGCTTCAACCTTTTCGGCTTTCTTGGCAGGAGCCTTCTTTTCGGCCTTCTTTAAAGAAAGGGCTAGTTTATGATTATCGATATCAACCGAGACAACCCTAAATTTGTATTTCTTCCCAACCTCAACCACCTCGGATG
>JAQVJW010000027.1 GCA_028694925.1 Patescibacteria group bacterium
TTGTTTGTGGTTTTGGTCGAGTCGGAAGACAAGTCGCTCAAGAGCTCGCTTATGAGGGGGTTAATTTCGTCATTATTGACCGAAACCCAAAGATCGTAAAAGAGGCGATGGATAAGAAGTTCAATGCTATCGAGGGCGACCCAATCAAAGAATCAGTTCTCGCGCGAGCAGGAATCAAGGATGCCAAATCCCTTATCTCCGCTCTTGGTGAAGATACCGATAATCTTTTTCTCACCTTAACAGCCCGCTCCCTAAACAAAGACATCTTTATAGTTTCCCGGGCCTCATCTCAAGAGAATGTCAATAAATTAAAGAAGGCGGGGGCCGATAAAGTCTCGATGCCTTATCAAATTGGGGGTTATCATATGGCTGGAATCGCTCTGCGACCTGCCGTAGTTGATTTTCTGGACGTTATCTCTGATGGGCGCCATGCCGAGCTTCAAATTGAAGAGCTCAATATTGAAAGAGGTTCTACCCTAATTGGCCAACGAATCGCAGAGACCCTATCAAGAAAGAAGGCTGGAGTAACGGTTCTGGCCGTAAACAAGGCTAACGGTACGACAAGGATTAACCCGTCTGGTGAAGAGATGATCGAAAGAGACGACCAGCTGATCCTGATGGGGACTAAAGACCAACTCGAGAAACTTTCAAAGGAAATTGCAACCTAAATTGAAAATATTATATGAAGACAAGAATATAGTCGCGGTCAATAAAGAGGCGGGCCTTCTTACTTATGCTCCGGTAGGGAAGAAGGTAAAGGAGAAAACGCTCCTTAATCTAGTTTGGCCTCACCTTGAATTTGCCGAAAAAGGGGAGAGAAGCGGAGTCGTCCATCGGCTTGATCGAGAGACCTCGGGAGTGATTGTGTTTGCAAAGAATGAAGAATACAAAAGGCTGTTACAAGAGGCCTTTAAGGCTCGTAAGGTTGAAAAGAGATATCTTACCTTAGTTTCAGGTAAACTGGAGCCCAAGGAAGGAAAGATCGAGATTCCTCTCGGTAGGGCCCCAAAAGACCGCCTCAAGGTTGTGCCTAAAGCTTCTGGTAAGCCCTCGGTAACACTGTATAGGGTAATTAGATATTTCCCTGAAAATAAGGTGAGTTTAGTCGAAGTTGTTCTTAAAACCGGTCGGATGCATCAGATCAGGGTTCACTTTGCGGCAATTGGCCATCCGGTGGTTGGAGATGTCCTGTATGGAAGGAGGGACAAGGCGCTCTCGAGGCAGTTCTTACATGCCGTAAAACTAGCATTTACAGAGCCTAAAATGGGAAAAAAGCTATCATTTGAGGCAGAGCTACCTGAAGATCTCAAAACCTTCTTAAAAGCGCTCTCGTAAGATATAATGGTGTAGCTATGAGCGCCTTATTCAGTCAAGTAAAAGGCCAAAAAAGGGCCGTAAATATCTTAAAATCCCATCTCGCATCAGGTGAGCTTTCTCATGCCTATCTTTTTCTTGGGACTGAGGGGGTCGGGAAGGAATATCTGGCGCGTCTTTTTGCGAGATATATCCTCTGTGGAAACAAGAAAGAGGATGAGTGTGAGAGCTGTAAGCGGTTTTTGAAATCAGCTCATCCGGACTTTAACTACCTTGATGGTAGTGAGGGCATAAAGATCGAAGATGTCAGGGAGATTATAGAGTCGATTAATCTCTCCCCAGTTGCCTCAAAAAGAAAGGTCCTCCTTGTAACTAAAGCCGAGAAGATGACCGGAGAGGCGGCTAATGCTATCCTTAAGACTCTTGAGGAGCCACCAACAGATAGTACTATCATCCTCACCTCAACTTCAGAGAAGAAGCTACCAGAGACAATTATCTCAAGAACTCAACACATTAAACTCCGAAAACTACTTAATGCGGATATGAAAGAGATTCTGCGCAAGGAATTCGATGAAAGAGAGGTAGAGAAGGTACTTGGGCTTGCTCCTGACAATATCGGTGAGGTAAAAACCCTCATATTAGATGGGGCGAAATTAGGAGAGAAGGAGAAAGATATTTCCGATGCCAGAAAGCTACTTTCGGAAGCTGATTTAATCGATAAGTTTAAGATAATCGAGGAGTATGAGAAGAAGAAAAGACTTAAAACCCTATTTGATATTATTGCTAAGGCCGTTTTCGCCGGTATCTATAGTCAGGTACTTGAGGGAGACGATATTGTGATAAAAATTGTTCCTGAGTCTATGAGCCTTGAGAGGAGAATCAACCTCGCAAAAAAAATACTTAAAATTTATCGCGATTTGAACTATAATGTGAGCCTGAGAATAGCAATAGAAGAAATGGTACTTGAGGATTTACAATATGTCTAAAGTGGTTGGGATTAAATTCCCATATACTCTAAAAATAGAGGATTATAGGGCAGGGAAACATAATCTTAAGATACGGGACTTTGTTGTTGTTGAAGGGCAACAGGGGCTTGAAATTGGCCAAGTAGTCTATATAGATAAAGAGGTCAAAGATGATGAGGAACTTGAGACCATAAAAAGAAAAGCAACCGATGAGGATCAGGAAAAGCACAATAAGCTTGAAGAGAAGGCAAAAGAGATGTTCCCTATATTTACTGAAAAGATTGAGAAATATGGGCTTAAAATGCGTCCGATCGGAGTTAGCTATTCGCTTGACTCATCTAAGGCAATCTTCTATTTTACCGCCGATGGGCGAGTGGACTTTAGAGAGCTCGCAAGAGACCTCTCAAGACATCTTGGAAAGCAAGCGATCCTAAGGCAAATAGGGCCAAGAGATGAGGCGAAGATGATCGGGGGTTATGGGCGTTGTGGACTACCGGTTTGTTGTGCTACATTTATGGTAGGCTCGGGTAGTATCTCGATGGAAGATGCTGAAGATGCATACGGAATGCCAAAGAGTGCGGCTAAAATATCAGGGCTTTGCGGAAGACTTATGTGTTGTATTAAATTCGAAGAGGGAAAGAAGGACAAAAAATGACCGAAGCAATCTTAATAATATTTGCAGCTGGGCTGATCTACTATGTCGCAACTAGGCTTGCCCCAAAGGGACTCCTCTTTAAGCTTAGAAAAGAGGAAGAGAATCTAAAGAAAAGTATCAAAGAGAGGTTTGACATCGAGGACCGAGAGAAAGAGCAGAGCCTCGTTGAGGCGGGTCAAAAGCTTTTCAATAACGGAAGGTTCGAAGAAGCCGAGGCTAAGTTTATAGAATCCTTGCAACTAAATCCAAAAGAAGATAAAGCCTACCACTTCCTTGGGATGATTTATCTCCGCCAGCAAGAGTACAAAGGGGCTGAAGAGGTACTAGAGAAGGCCACCGAGCTGAATGTTTTAAACGACACCGCTCTCAATAATCTTGGTCTTGCTTGTCATAATCAAAACAAATACGAGAAAGCTGTCGCTGCCTTTGAAAAGTCGATTCAGTTAAATGATAAAATTGGACATCGCTATGTTAATTTGGGCCTTGCTTATCAGGGTCTTAAGGATTACGAGAAAGCTGCAATTGCTTTTGAGAATGCTGCAAGAATTCATGAAAACATTGATAATCTGACTCTACTTACAAAAAACTATCAGAAGCTTAGGGATGATAAGCTGGTAAGGAAGTCGATCGAGAGGCTACTTAAGATTGATCCTAATAACACTTGGGCCAAACGGACCCTTACGGGCCTTAAATAATTGACTTTGTGGCCCCGCGAGGCTATAATATTCAAGCTTATGGCAGCCTATTCTGCCACCTTAGCTCAGTGGTAGAGCAACTGTTTTGTAAACAGTCGGTCGTCGGTTCGAATCCGACAGGTGGCTCCATAGAGTTACGGCGAGGTACCGAAGCGGTCAAACGGGGCAGACTGTAAATCTGCTGGCATTCGCCTTCGGGGGTTCGAATCCCTCCCTCGCCACCAGGCCGCTGTAGCTCAGGGGTAGAGCAACCCCATGGTAAGGGGTAGGTCAGCGGTTCAATTCCGCTCAGCGGCTCCAGAGAGAAAGTAAAGAA
>JAQVJW010000015.1 GCA_028694925.1 Patescibacteria group bacterium
TCCTCTATATCAAAGTATAAGTCGAGGGTATTGCCATCTAGGCTAACGCTAACCTTTTCGGCTTGTCTTGCAAGCCTAGTCATCATCTCCATTGCAATTCGAACCTTTTGTTGTGACTCCTTCATCGTTGAGGTTAGACCCTTCATTCGACTTACGGTTACGAAGGCGCCAACCGCTAGCGTCATTACGACGATAAAGATGCCCATTGCGACAACTATTTCAACTAGTGAAAAACCTTTTTTCATCAGTCAACCCCCACAATCTGACTAATCACGTAATATTCATCGACGCCCTTTTCACTCCAGCTTATCTTTGAAATTATTTTTATATAATTATCATCTGTTGTGAGGTCGCCACAATCACTAGAGGAAGCCGTAGTATCTTCGGGATCGAAGGGATCATATTCAACCAAAATATCGTTTGTCCTGCGGCAATAGGTATTAATGGTAAAATCACCTTCCAAAACTTCACCCGGTAGATTATTGGCGTCTTTAGCACAGCCAGACTCGAGTAATTGTACCACCTCGGCTAGGTTCTTCTGATTTCTGGCAATTGCTTCTGTCCTTGTTCTAGCTGAGAGTTCTAGGTTAACCGCACTGATTATGAGGGTAATGACACCAGAAAAGACAATAGCGATAATCCCAAGCGCTACAACTACCTCAACTAGTGATATACCTCTCTTAGTTTGCACTGACGTCTCCCTTTTCATTAATTGTAACAGTTTGGATATTTCCATTGTATTCCAAGGTGATAGTAATTGGGCCATCCTCACTATCAGTGCAGGTCGGTTCAAATTCTTGTGACGGTTTACTTGATGGTTCCCAGGTACCACATTCATTCATAAGGTAGGTGGTAGCAAATGGTGAGGCGAAATAGACATGATCGCCACCCGTGGTAGATATCGTGATCCTTGAGTCGATCTCTTCCACCGTTCCTTCCTCGATATCCCCTTCTGATCCCTCTCGAATACTTACGTATTCAACTTGATTGGCATCGTTATTAAAGAAAATACCCCAAACCTTAGTTGATTCCCCGGTTCCCTGCATAAACGATACTGAACGGTTCTGAGCATCTCTCACTGCGGTTATAACCTCCTCGGTCGCTGCATCCAGCGTATAATAATCTCGAGCAGATATAAGGGCGTAGGCTCCGATAAGGGTGATAAAAGCGATAATACCCATCACAACCACCATCTCGACTAAAGTATAGCCAGATTTCTTTGAAAAATTTCTTGATATATATTTAGATATAATAATTCCCTCCAAAATATCAAAAACCTAAGAATATTTTAGCATATAGGGAGAATATTTGCTCCCCAAAATAGAGGGCAAAGAATGTGCCCGCTATAAGGAAAGGGCCTAGGGGCATCTCGGACTTTAGTTTTGCTTTTCGCGAAAGGAGCAAATAGCCTCCCCAAATGGCCCCAACAATAAAGGCAAAGTAATAGGCGACTAAGGTATTCGGAAAACCAAGAAGAAGCCCAATTGCAATCGCAATTTCGGCATCCCCGGCTCCCATTGCCTTCCCTTTTGAGGCTTTATGGATCAGGAAGAATAAAAGGGCGGGGACAAAGGCTGAGAGGATAAAGGGCAGTAAGTAATAGTAGATACTTGCAACATCGTGAAGACCGACGTTACCTATAAGGAGATTATAGGTAACCGAAAGGAAGGCGGCGACGTAGACATACCTCGATAGAACATATTTTGTCTTAGCATCATGTAGGGCCACTAAGATTAGAATGAAAGATATAGCCGCCAGTAGTATATATGGCAGTTTAGCTGAGATTATTGAACCTAGGCTTACATATTGACCCTCTAAGATTGATTGTATGTAGTTATTTAAGCTGGGAATTGTATCGGTAACAAGCCCCGCTCCAACGAACGCAAAGGCAGTCAAAAGCTCAACTATCGGATATTGAATAGAGATAGGTTTCTTACATTTCCGGCACTTGCCAGCCAATACAATCCAGCTTAAGACTGGGATATTATCATACCAAGCTATTTGGCCCTTACATTTAGGACAAAAAGAACGCCCAGACAAAGACACACCCTTGTCTATCCGATATTCTAGGGCACTCAAAAAACTACCGAAGATAAGACCAAGTACAAAGATTATTCCCCCTACTATCATGTCTTTAGTATACAGGAAATGGAGAAGAGGAGCGAGTGCGGGGATACAAAAACAGCCCCGAGAGGGGCCGTTTTTATTTTTCGTCACCTCATGTCTTAAGGGCTTTTTATTTGACTCCCGGTATATGTACCTGCCACGCAAGTACCATTATAAATGTCTAGTGTGTACCCCTCGGTTGTACTTTCGGAAATATGTACACCATACCCCAGAGTATCTGGACATCCGCCCATAGCCATTGTCGATACTGTAAGCCCTAAATTACCCGTTATTATTGCATCGGTTAGATTGCCCTCGGCTAAGTCTGGGTAATCCCCATCTTTGGCATATTCTTTTTCTAATGCAACCTGAATAGTCTTTGCATTATTTAGGTTATTTGTTTCTATCGAAGCTCTTCGAGCCAAGATGATAGCCCCCACAATCATTAGAGCAAGTATCGCTATAATAGCCATCACAACTACAAGCTCGATAAGTGTAAATCCTTTTTTTGTTTTCATTTTCACCCCCTTTCGTTTCTTGGTATCTATTTAAGTATTAAGCTTAGATACTTAAATCGTGATACTCATTTTAATTATACTTCTATTCTAGAATGTTCGAAATTAAAGTCAACTACTATAGCACTCTACCGATTTGATAGATCGGCATCATGATGGCAACCAAAAAGACTCCGATTATAAGGGCAAGGACAACGATCAAGATGGGCTCAATAAGTCTTGAGATGCTCTGTACTGTGGTATCAACCTCTTCTTCATAGTAATTAGCCAGGTTCTCAAGCATATTATCAAGTTCTCCAGTTCGCTCTCCTACGGCAATCATTTGAGGAACAACAATAGGGAAAAGGGGATTCTCTTTTAAGGCTTCAGAGAGGGCAATACCAGACTTAACCTTCTTTGCGGCATTTCTGACGAGCTCTTCATAGATTGCATTCCCAACTGATTTTGAAACAATCGAAAGCGAATCAAGTAGGGGAACACCCGATGAGACAAGTCCGGCCAAGGTTCTTGCGAACCGGGCCATATAGACTTTCTTAAGGAGGATATTTAGACCATAGATATTTAGCTTCACCTTATCCCACATCTTCCGCCCAGTTGGGCGTTTAATGGCAATCCTAATATAGATTATGGTGCCGACTAGGGCCAAGAAAACAAATGGGGCAAACTTTGAAAGGATATTACTGATCCAGATCATCATTCGAGTCAAAAATGGAAGTTGAGCATCAAAAGAAGAATAGAGCTGTTCCATCTGGGGCATCACATAGATAACCATAATAGCGGCGACAATAACAACGACCCCAATCACAAAAGAAGGGTAGATAAAAGCCCCTCTAACTTTTCTTATGAGGCTTTGCTGCTTTTCAAGCTGGTCGGCTAGGCGTAAAAGAGCCTTATCAAGGTCCCCTGAGGTCTCCCCTGAGGCGATAAGGGTTATCTCAAGGGTGGTAAAGGTTTCCGGAAAACGAGACAGGGCAAATGAGAGCTGCGATCCACCCTCGATATCGGAGGAGGCTTGAGCAAGGACTCTTTTAATATTCTTCTTTGAGGTTTGGGCCTCAAGGGTCTTTAAGGATTGTGAGATCGGGAGTCCAGCATTAATCATTGTCGCAAGTTGCCTGATCATCATTACTTTATCTTTAAGTGAGATCTTGTTTAAGAAACTAAAGGTTTGTTCCTGATGGGTACTGACGGTAATTGGAATCAAGTCGCGCGAAGTTAAGACCTTAGCGGCGGCAGCTTCGTTTTCGGCCTCTACCTCTCCTTTTAGGACTTGGCCATTCTTATCCTTTGCAGTGTAGTTAAAAAGTAGCATTTATCCCCTTACTAAACGTTCAAACTCCTTAATATCAATCGCATAACCTTTAGCCTCTTCAAGCGTAATCTTGCCAGACTTAACAAGTGAAGCAAGATCACGGTCCATTGTTTGCATTCCCTCTTCTGAGCCAGTTTGGATGACGGCATCGAGTTGATGGGTCTTGCCCTCTCTAATGATGTTCCTAACGGCTGGAGTGGCAATCATCACTTCAGAGGCAACAAGCCTACCGCCACCGATAGCTGGGATAAGGCGTTGCGAGATGATTGCTTGTAAGATATTTGAGAGCTGGGTTCTGATCTGCTGTTGTTGGTGAGGCGGGAAGACGTCGATCATACGGTCGATCGATTGGGCGGCATTGTTGGTGTGAAGGGTAGCAAGTACAAGATGGCCTGTCTCTGCGATCGTTATCGCTGAGGCGATCGTCTCAAGGTCACGCATCTCACCAATTAGAACCACATCAGGGTCTTCACGGAGGACGCTCCGGAGTGCTGCGGCAAAAGAGCGAGTATCGTAGTGAACCTCACGTTGTTCCAAGACTGACTTTTGATTTTTATGGGTATATTCGATCGGATCTTCAATCGTAATGATATGAAGTGCCTTATTCTTGTTAATAACATCAATCATTGCAGCGAGGGTGGTTGATTTACCAGAACCGGTAGGACCGGTGACAAGGACAAGCCCTCGGGGCAAGTCAGTCAGGGTATTTGCGACCTTTGGAAGGCCAAGCTCTTCTAGGGTCCTAATCTTTGTTGGGATGAGACGAAGAGCAAGAGCAAGGTTGCCTTTTTGGTGGTAGGCATTAGCCCTGAATCTAGCGACATCGCCAAAAGCGAACGAAAAGTCTACTTCCATGTCCTTAAGGAGGATATCCTTCTGGACATCATCAACTACCGAGTAGATAAGGGCTTCGACTTCTTTCTCGGTTAGAGGAGTGGCATTAGCGATAGGCTTTAGTGAACCGTCAACCCTCAGCATTGGCGGGACGCCAACCGTAAGATGCAAGTCAGAAGCATCTTGCTTGACGACTTCCTCGAGTAATTTCTCTATTTTTGGTGTTTCGGCCATCTTTCCCCCGTTTCGTTATATTTCTATTCTATTACATCACATCTTCTATTGCTAGATGCTACTTAAGACTCGGCGATCTTTGCGGCTACCTCTTCGATGGTGGTTATCCCTTCGAGGGCCTTCAAAAAGCCATCTTGACGCATTGTCACCATCCCTTCTTCGACGGCCTGGCGGTGCACTTCAAGGGTCGTTGCATGATCAACTACGAGTTTCTCTATCTCGGGACTTACCTTAAATACCTCATAGACACCGATTCGACCAGAATAGCCAGTATTATTACACTGGGAACAGCCCACGGCCTGATACAGGGTATAGTCGGCGGAGCCTGATTTTGGGACATTTGGATAACCAAGTTCTTTCGCTTCTTTTTCGTTCCCCGGGAGCATTTTCCCAACTGATTTATCGATTGCCTCTTTTAGGGCTGGGCTGGCCTTGTAGGCCTTTTTACACTTTGGACAGAGGACCCTAACGAGCCTTTGGGCCATAGCGGTATGGACGGTTGAGGCTATAAGGAAGGGTTCTATCTTCATATCTAGCATTCGAGGTAGTACCCCAGCAGCAGAATTGGTGTGTAAGGTCGAGAGGACAGTATGGCCCGTAAGGGCCGATTGAACCGCAAGGTCGGCCGTCTCTGAGTCACGTATCTCACCCACCATTATAATATCTGGGTCCTGACGGAGGATTGAGCGGAGGCCTGAGGCAAAAGTAAGGCCTACCTGAGAATTAATCTGAATCTGATTTACTCCCTTTACCTGGTATTCGACTGGATCTTCTAACGTCACGATATTGACTCCAGGGCTGTTAAGCTCTGTTAGGACAGCATAAAGGGTAGTTGTCTTACCAGAGCCAGTAGGACCAGTTGAAAGGATCATTCCGTGTGGTTGCTTAATGGCCTTTTCGATCAAGCGGAAAGAATGACCCCTAAGGCCAAGTCCGTTAAGCTCGATAATTCCCCCGCTTTTATCAAGGAGCCTCATCACTACTTTTTCACCATGGACGGTCGGTGAGACAGAGACACGAATATCGATATCATGGTCATCAACCATCACATCAAACCGACCATCTTGAGGGATCCGGTGTTCGTCAATTTTTAGGTTAGAGAGAATCTTGATTCGTGAAACTAGGGCTGCTTGGATGTGAACCGGGAGTGACATTGTCTCCTGAAGGATACCATCGATTCGGAAACGAACCTTAAGAGCGTTCTCCCAAGGTTCAACGTGAATATCGGAGGCTTTTGATTTGGCGGCATACTCAAGGATCGTATTTACGGCCCTTGTGACCGGAGCATCTTGTGAGATCTCCTTTAGGGACTCATCACCCGACTTAATCTGTAGCTTTGAGACCTCAACATCCTTTAAGGCTTCGGTCACTTCACTAGAGAGGTCCTGATATTGGTCAACCACCCGCTCGATTCCTTCTTCTGAAGCCATATAGGGGTTAACTCGAAAGCCTGATTTACGTTCAATAAACTCAATTACCTGGACATTGTTTGGGTTTGTCATCGCTACATTGAGCATATTACCCGAAAAACCAAAGGGAACAGCTTTGTATTTTTTGGCCATCTCTTTTGAGATGTTCTTTAGGATATTCTGGTCAACCTTAACAGACGAGAGGTCAACATAGGGGACCCCAGATGAGATAGCCTTTGCTTTAGTGACCTCTTCTTTATCGAGGATCTTCATATCAACCAAGGCTTCATCGAGGTCTTTGCTACTTCGAACACTCTCGATCTTAACTTGATCGAGCTGGGTTTTTGAAATCAAATTCAGTTTGACCAAAACTTCTTCAAATTTTTTTTGGTCAACTTGAAGCATAACCCTCCTTATCTAAAATCCTGCAAATAAATCTTTTTTCCCGATACCGGTTAAATCAGGTTTGCCGTAATCTGAAAGATCTTCTACCTTTTTTAGGGTGTCCTCATCGATATTCGTTGGAACAGTTGGGATATTAGCCGATTCGGTACTTGTCTCCTCTTTTGGCGCCTTCGGAAAAAGGAGCTGAAGGATGAAATAGATTGAGATGGCGATGATCCCGACTGCGACTACGAGGGTAATTATTTCTTTCTTTTTCATTGAGAGTTCCTCACATAAGTATTAATGGTAAAGTCAGTTGAAAGGCTCCCTGAGCTTAAATTGGCATTAATAGAGCTGATTGAGAGAAGTCTTAGAGCATCTTCCATATTGGTAAGGGTCTTCTTTAGAGCGCTATAGTTCTTGGCATTTCCTGAGACTTGGTAACTTACAGGAGATATACCGCCAGAGACGGTGGTAGTTGAAGTAGCGTTTCCTGCGCCTGCTTCACTAACCGAGTCAATTGTAAGGCCACTCTCTCGGGCGAGAGACTCAAACTGGACAAAGAGCCTTGAGACATCCTTGCTTTCAGGAAGGGCGGCCAAAACAACCTCATTATCCCTCTTTAGTTCCTCTTCCCTGCTTTGTAGGCTCTTTAAGTTATCGAGCTTTACCTCAAGCTTCGCAAGAACGTCTCTTCTCTCGGTGAGCTCTTTACTTGTCTGTTGCATACTCTCAAATAGTGGTTTTCCGAAGAGGAAAATAACAAGAACAGCGATTAAGGTTGCCCCACCGATTACAGCGAGCGGATATTTGTATTCTTTAATATCGTTACCCTTTTTTTCTACCATATCGCCTCACGATCAAATTTAAATGAAATACTAAAGGAAACATTGTTACCTTCTTTGTTATAGGCGGTTGTTTCAACACTTGAAAAAAGTTTTTTGACTTCGGCCGAGATACCTTCTCCAGCGGAGGTGATCTCTTTAGTCTCACTATCGTAACTTAGCCTTGTTTCCGAGACACCACTTGTGACCGATATCGAGTGGCTAATCGCGGGATTAAAGTTTGTGGCATAGTTCCAGCTACCATTATCGTTTGCGACTACCTTAACCTCAGCCCCCTCATCAAGCGAAACGGTAACCTCAGCGCCTGCTTCGGCACTCCCCTTAAGGACGACTACTTGATATTCTTTGTAGCTTTCGACCATTCGGGCTAGAGAGTTAATATCTTTCCCTTTTAAGTCCCCGGTTACAGTATTTCCTTCGAGGGCGATACTTTGATACTGGATATCACCCGGAGTAGCCGCCTCAAGGTGGGGGAGTAGCTTTGTCCAAGCGTTATCGCCCGATAATATTTGTTTGATACCGGCTAGACCTTCTTCAAGTGAGAGAACGGTCTTCTCTAGCTCGGCATATTGAGCCGATTCGGCCTCTACGGTTGTAATATCATCATTAACGCTCTTAAGTTGAGCGGTTTTGGTTAGCTTTATGGCCCCTATAATAAGAAGGCCGGCTACGCAGACTGCTAAAATAGATACCCCGATGATGGTTGATAAGGTATTTCTTTTCGTCGTTTTTTGTTTCTGTTGTTGTACCTCTGGTACTAGGTTTATCTTAAACATCTTCTATCCTCTCATCGCAAGGCCAACGGCGGTTGCAAACTCTGGGGCCATCTGATTTAGTTTATCACTATCAGCCGTCTTATACGAGACATTACTCCAGGGGTTACCATAACTAATCTCTACCCCCATATATGTCTTAATGTATTCGGTTATCTGGGGGAGTCTTGAAGAGCCACCGGTTAAGATTACCCTCTCAATCTTCTTCCCGGATTGTTCCTGATAGAACTTAGCGCTCCTAATGGCTTCATCTAAGATGTTCTTTAAGATTGGTTCAAGGACCTTATACACTTGTCCTTCAAGCTTGTCTTGTGAGAGGCCAAAGCGTTGCTTGAATTGCTCGGCTTGGTCTGTTTCAAGCCCTAGGTTCTGGGCAATCGCTCTTGTCATCCCATACCCTGCGAGTGGGAAGCTTCTTGTTTGGATAAGGTTTCCACCCTCGATAACAGCGATTTCGGTTGTGGTAGAGCCGATATCGAGAATCATCGCTAGAGGCACTGAGGGCATCGCGAGTGACCGAGCCATCGCGACGGTTGAAGTCTCAAGGGCAACAACGTTAAGCTCAGCATAGGTTAAAAGCTCAAGGAGTTGATTGACCTTTGTTTTGGTGGCGGCAATTATCATCACCGTTAGCTCTTTAGTGGTTGGATCTTCTGAAAGGATCTGATAATCAAACTTAACTTCATCTATTTTAAGGGGAATATTTTGCTCAGCTTGGTAGGTTATTGCCTTTTCAAGCTCAGATTGCGACATTGGTGGGAGTTTTACGGTTGCGTTAAAGACCGAAGTACCAGGGATAGCCGAAACAACATTCTTGGTATTAATGCCAGCGTGATGGGCGAGTTCTGAAATTATTTTAGCGAGTTTCTGAAGATCAAGCTTTGAGTCACTCTGAGCGACACCGGCCGGAACAGGGGCTTGGGCGTAGGCCTTAAGAGCATATTTACTCCCGGCATGTGAAAGTTCGACCAATCGAATGTGGTTTGCACCGATGTCGAGGCCGAAGTGTTCGCCGGTCCCTCCGAATATACTCATTAAACTCCCCCTATAATAGGATTAACTTCTTTACTTGATTATATTGTATATCAATACTTTTTGCCAACAATTTATGGTGCTACCTCACCGCCACCAGAATCACCAGGGTTGCCGATTGGAAGGCCGTTTACGGGACAGAGCCTACACTCCGGAGCAATATCCAGGTGAGTCACACTTGGAAAGTAGGTGGTATCGCCCTCTTCGTAGGTATGGTAGAAGATATCTGTCCAGCTACTATTTAGGGTTCGGCTTATGCCACCGACAGTACAATCACTACTATTTGGATAGAAGGTATAGGTAGGCGTACTTAGAGCACTACCGGTTACCGTGAACTCTACTTCAACTGGGGCCTCACCTTCTTCTGGGTGAGGGTCGCAGAAAAGGTTGGGAGGAATGGTTTCAAAATGTGCCATTACGTAATATGTATCATCTGTCAGAACCCTAGAAGTATTGTTTGCTATTTCATCACAATATTCCCTTGTACCATTTCCATCTGCATCGATATAGGAACAAATTTTGATTAATTTTTTATTACCTTCTGGTACAGCGCTAAAGCTGACGTTAGTGTTTCTGGGAACACTGAAACCAGTCCATGGATAGGTAGCAGTACTGTGAGTAGTGCTACTATATGTGGCCGTTAAGGTTCCTGTATTATCGGGAGATACGGATAGATTTAACCCAACATTTGTCTGATAAGGGTTAATTGTCAGTGTATAAATATCATCATAAGGAAGGTGTGTCCAAGCTCCGTCTGCATAAATACCCTTAGTTGACCAATAATAAGTTCCTGCTGTTAAAAACACAGGCTTAAAGCCATAATTAGCCCCCGGCGTACCAGTTAGAGCGCCACAGTTATCAGATGCTGTTCTGTATCCGCTAGCACAATAATCAGTTAATCCTGTTCCGCTACTATAAAGGGGTGAACTAGAAGTTCCATCTGGGCTACCCGAAGACTCCCAGCCAAAATTACGCCATATTGTAGTCCCGAACTTTTTGTATTGAACTGCCGCAGCGACTTTATCAGTAGATTTTGTATCGTCTACCCTACCAATAAATACAACCCATTTGCCTGTCTGTCCTGAAGAAAGGTCTACGGTGTAATTGCTGAGGCCCGAACTATCATCTATCCTTGTACCTGATGGGGCAGCTGATTCTGTGTCTGCGTATCTAATGGCTGAGTTTTCTGCAGAGCGAACATATGTGCTAACCGTAGGCATCTTAAAGGTTACAATAATTTCTAAATGTGAAGTTAGCCCATTTGCAATATAATCATAGGCAGATCTATTGCTGGCAATTCTTTCACTTGTATTTCCACTGAAGCTTATTGGTGTTTGGTGGTTTAGTGTCCCTTTTATAGAATACCCGATATCGTTAGAAAATTTATTCGTTATTTGATTTTTGTCAACTGCGAAATCATATGAATAGGTTCCGCTACCACAATAAAGGAGTTTGCAGGTAACACCGCTGGTATTTGAACCACTTGCTTGAGTGTATATGGCCGTTGTAGAACTCCAAGAAGAATAGGTTGCGCTATGGATTGTTACACCTGACCAGGGCACAGGCGTGGGATTTGTGGAAGTATTGTAATATGTATTAATTGTCAACTTCGTACAGCTGGCATTGCCTTCGTCACTCGTATCAAAGGGGCATGTTGCTGCGCTCGGGCTGTAACCACAGTTACACCCACCCCCGCTACAAGTTGTTGCACCTACATTTTTGGGAGTCAGAGTGATTACTGCTACAGCCAACATTATTACTAATGTTATATATTTCGAAAATTTTAATATTTTCATTGGTACCTCACTTAATAATAAATTTTAGTTTCAACTTCGTTACTATTTAACCAGTCTTCTAGTGTAGAATATTCCCCACCTTTTCTATCTTCAATATTAATAAGAATGTAGTATCCAACTCTTCCCTGATCACCGGTATTACCCCCGGGGTAGACCTTAATTTCTATAATGTTACTAACTTCACCCTTCTCCAATGTCTCTAAAGGATTCCTAAACTCTTCCATAGCAAAAAAGTGAAAGTTGCTTGCATAGTTCTTTTTATTTATTTCTCCTACAGGCTTTACGTAGTTTTTTGGATATGCTTTTTCTCCTATCCTATTATCATTAACTAATTCTTCCTTGGCTTCTACAAATTTTAGCTCACCGGATTTAATTTGTTCTAGATGCCTTTTTGCCATAGCTTGTGCGTATTTTCTTTCTGCTTCGTATTTTTTTTCATCTACTTCTACATTAGGATTTTCCGCCTCATCGCTTGTGGGCACTTCAAGATACTGAGCTGTCCTATAAACCAGATATTCACCCTCTGCCCAACTAACTATTTTTTCTTCTAGTTTTGATTTACCTAATGAAATTTTTTCAGAGTCGATGGCTATTTGTTTAAATCTCTCACTTCTTTCTTCAAAATCAAGAATCCTCAACTTCAGTGATTCTAAAGCCTCTTCATCACTTACAGTTATTCCTTGTTCGTTCATTTTTTGTCTAATTAGTTCGTCTTCGATTAGTTGTGCAACGTAATCTTGTGCGGTAGCATCTTTTTTTAGAAACGTAACATTCATCTCTTCTCCAGTGGTATAGTACATTTTGTCTTCTAGGTCTTGCTTTGTAATTTTAGTAGCACCAACCATTGCCACAGTATCTCTTAATGCTGTATATGTTATAAAACCACCAAACAGTAACAGCATCATGAACAAACCGACCAAAAACACAAATCTTGGCGGGTTCTTTTTAATAAATTCCTTCATTAGGGCCCTCCCCCGTTAATAATTCCTTATTAATATAGTAGCTTGTGTGTATTTCTTGTCAATAGCCGAAAAGCAATTTCAAATTAATCATTTTCAATTTAGAATAGAGGCATGGGACTTTCGATCGGTATTGTCGGACTTCCAAATGTTGGGAAGTCCACCCTCTTTAACGCCTTAACGAAAAATAAGGCGGAGGCTTCTAATTACCCCTTTTGCACCATCGACCCAAATACGGGGATTGTTACCGTACCAGACGAACGTCTTACCCCCCTTGCCCGGGTGGTAAAGACCAAAAAGATTGTTCCTGCGGTAGTAGAGTTCGTTGACATTGCTGGGATTGTAGCCGGGGCCTCAAAAGGAGAAGGACTCGGGAACAAATTTCTGTCACATATCAGGGAAGTCGATGCCATTGCTGAGGTGGTAAGAGTTTTTGAGGATCCAAATGTCACCCATGTCTCGGGTGATATTGATCCCGAGAGCGATAAGGAGACAATCAAAACAGAGCTCATTCTGGCCGACCTTGAGACGATTCAAAAGAGGGTTAATAATCTTGAAAAAGAGGCTAAAAGTAATTCGAAAGTAACCCCGGAACTTAATTTTGCCCAAAAAGTACAAAAAGAACTCGAGGCCGGTAACCCGGCCCGAGGAGTAGCAAATACAGACGAAGAGAAGAAGTGGCTTCGGGGTTATCAACTTCTTTCCGGTAAGCCCCATATCTATATATATAATGTCGGGGAGTCGGAACTCTCAAATGTTTCAGATACTGAGGATACCATCTTCATCTCGGCCAAGACCGAAGCAGAGCTTGCTGACTTTTCAGAGGAGGAGAAGAAAGAATATCTTTCAGAGATTGGGATCAAAGAATCAGGGCTTGAGAGGCTTATTAAAAAGGCTTATGAACTCTTGGGACTGCAAAGTTATTTCACGGCTGGTGAGCAAGAAGTGAGAGCGTGGACGATAAAAAAGGGGGCAACAGCGCCCCAGGCAGCCGGAGTAATTCATACCGATTTTGAAAAAGGGTTTATAAAAGCCGATGTTGTAAACTGGCAGGAATTGGTTGATGCTGGCGGGTGGAGTGCCGCTAGGGAGAAGGGGAAAGTCAGGCTTGAAGGAAGAGATTATGTGATGTCTGAGGGGGATGTGGCGCTATTTAAGTTTAGTGCTTAAGTATATCAAATATTCTCTGTTCCCCCGAGCCCCTTTAATAGGGGATTCGGTGATTCCCTCTACCCTAAACCCGAGAGTTTCGGCAAACTGGCCAATATCTCGAATGACTTCAAGTTGAATCTCTGTGTCTCTTATAATCCCTTTGTATTTATCGGCGACTTTCTTTCCGACCTCAAACTGAGGCTTTACGAGGGCCACTACCTCGGCTTGACTCTCTATCTCTATCGTCTTTGGTAATACCTTCTTAAGGGAAATAAAAGAAACATCGATTACAAAGATGTCTATCTTCTCAGGAAGGGTCCGAACATCTTTGATATTAGTTTTCTCCATTACAACCACTCTTTTATCTTCTCTTAACTTGCTTGCGAGTTGTCCTGTTCCGACATCTATCGCATAAACCTTCTTGGCGCCACTTGCAAGGACGTAATCAGTAAAGCCACCAGTAGATGCGCCGATATCACAAACAACCTTTTCCTTAAAATCTATCTTAAATTCTTTGGCGGCCTCCTCGAGCTTTAGGGCGCCCCGCGAAACATAAGGAAAGAGTTCTTTGATCTCAAGCTCTTTCGTATCATCAATCTCAGCTCCTGGCTTATCCATTATCTTGCCGTCAATCGAAACTTGACCCGCCATTATAATGGCTTGGGCCTTACTTCTTGTGACATTGATTTTTTCGGCGACCAAGATATCTAAACGTTGTTTCATCTATTTGGCCCGCTCAACATAGGAACCGTCCCGGGTATCAACAATAATGGAATCGCCTTGCTTTACAAACATTGGAGCATTTAATTTGTAGCCCGTCTCAAGAGTGATTTGCTTGGTGGCGGCAGTGGCGGTATTTCCCTTATCTGCCTCTGGGGCCTCAGTGACCTTAAGACTTACTTTTATCGGTAGTTCAACTGCAATCGCCCTTCCTTTATAGAGCATTAGTTGAACCTCGTCCCCCTCTTTCATGAAGTTTGTAGCGTTTCCAACAACTTCTTTTCCAAGGGTAAATTGTTCGTAAGTTTCTGTATCCATAAAAACAAGGCCATTATCCAGATAAAGATATTGAGCCTTCTTTCTTTCAATTCTTACTGGTTCGAATTTATCAGAACCCTGAAAAGTCTTCCCGACCGTCGCCCCAGTCTCGAGATTCTTGATCTTTGTCCTTAGCACTGCTCCGGCCCGGCCGGTCTTTGAGTGCTCTTGTTCTAAAACTTGCCAAGGCTCACCGGCAATTTCAAAGATGACGCCGGTTTTAAGGTCGGTGATTGAGAGCATTATTCTGCGATATACGGAAGAAGGGCCATAATCCGCGCCCTTTTAATGGCCGTGCTCATCTTCCTTTGATGTTTGGGACAAAGGCCAGAACGCTTTTTGGGGTCAATCTTGCCGTACTGGTTAATAAACTTTTGAATCGACTTAATATCTTTGTAGTCAATCTCTTTTTCACCGGCAATACAGTATTTACATGGTTTTTTTCTATTCTTGATCATGATTTCCTTTCCCTAGAATGGGATATCTTCGATATCGATCTCTTCTTCGGTATCTTTTTTGCTTTTGTCTTTAGCTTTTGTCGTTTCCCTCTTCTTATCCTGATTTCCGTCGTCTTTAGGGAGCGCATCAACACCATCAAAGTCACTTCCACTATCACCTTTCCTGTCAAGGAAGGTAACATCGGTGGCGACAACTTCGGTCTTACTTCGCTTACTACCATCTTGGGCCTCCCAGCTTCTACTTTGAAGCCGGCCAATGACGTGAACCCGGCGGCCCTTCTTTAAGTAATTTGCAACGGTTTCGGCGATCTTTCCCCAAACCACGATATCCGTAAATTCAGCCGCGTCTTGCTGATTGCCTTCGGCGTCTTTCCACTGCCTATTTGTAGCAACTGTAAAGTTAGCAACTGCCTGACCATTTGGGGTGTAACGGAGTTCAGGGTCACGGGTAAGATTCCCCATCAAAAAAACCATATTTAGATCTTTCATTTTTTAGCCTCCCTTTTGGGCTTATTATTTTCTTCTTCGCCAAGGAGTTTTCCTAATTTTTCGTCGATCTCATCCATTCGTTCTTTTTCGGTTCTCTTATCGACCTTCTTCTCTGTCTTTTTTGTTTCTTTCTTCTCTACTTCTTTTTCTACCTTTTCGGTTGTCTTTTTCTTTTTCGTTTCTTTTTTCTCTTCTGGCTCTTGGGCAAGGACCATGTAACGTAACACTTCCTCGGTGAGCCTGAGATCCTTCTCTATCTTTACAAGACTCTCTTTTGGGGCCGAGAAGTACCAGAGGATATAGATACCGACATCGTTTTTAGCGATCTGATAAGCAAGCTTCCTCTTGCCCCAGTTCTCTTCATAAGTAATTTTACCATCTCGACGGGTGATATACGAACGGACCCGGTCTAAAATCTTATCAATTGAGCTCTCAAGATCGGGGTGAACGATATATAGTAATTCGTAATTTCCTGTCTTTTCCATTAAAAAAATCCTTTCCAGTCGGATCCGCTTCGAGCGGAGCCCGCATCCTCAGGTTGCGAGCTGAAAGACTAAAGACATTTTACCTTTTTATCTGGTTTTCGTCAACCGGGTTTCTCGATATAATAGAAGGGATGGTCAAATTCATCTCAAAAATAAAAGGGTCTCAAATAATCCTCTTTCAAGAAAGGGCCAGGCTAGGGACGGTCACGGATGTCCTTATAGACCCAAAAGATGGCTCCTTTGTTGGGCTTAGTGTAGAAGTGCCGGGTGATGGGATGCGATACATTCCAACCTCTGAGATCAAGGGCTATGGTACGGGGATGGTGATGATAAATGACTTGGGCTCTCTTTCAGCGGCCGATGATGTTATTCGAATCAAAAAAGTTCTCCCAGAGAAACCCGAAATAGTAGGGGCTCGTGTATATACTGAGGAGGGAGCCTATATCGGAAAAGTAAATGACGCCACTATTAATGTCGAGCTTAATGCCCTGGAGCGCCTATACATTGGGGGCAGGACCCTCTTTGACATCTTCTCAAGCGATCGGATTATCGCTGCCAAAAATATAGTAAGGATCGAAAAGAAAAAAATAGTTATCGCAGGATCAGGCGCTAAAAAAGTCCTCTCAGAATCACTTCAAGCAAAGGCTGAGCCCTCTGAATAGTAAATAGGCTAAGCGTAAATACTCAAATAAACCCTTTATGTGGCCAAATTATGGGGCTGTCAAACCAAAGTTAAAATGTCCTCTTTCTGCAAAGTAGAAATGTCCGATTTTTGACTTTTAATGTTACTGTAATTTCTCCATGGATGATCGACCGGTGGCACCCATGGTTTATGTTCTTTGTTC
>JAQVJW010000028.1 GCA_028694925.1 Patescibacteria group bacterium
AGAAATCCTTATAGACACTCGCAAACCGAAGATAGGCCACATCATCGATACATTTAAGCTCCTCGAGGACAATATCACCGATAATAGAGCTTTCGATCTCTGCCTTACCCAAAAGATGAATCTTGTGATCAATATTTTTGACGATATTTTCGATCTCTTCGGATGTTCTGGAACGTTTCTCGAGAGCTTTTTCAACCCCAAGAAGGACTTTATCGCGGGAGTAGGCTTCCCGCGCTCCGCTCCGCTTTATAACCAAAAGGCCGGGATTTTCGATTCGTTCATAGGTTGTAAAGCGATAATCACAGCTAAGGCACTGTCGGCGCCGCCTTATAGCAGAACCACCATCAAGGTCACGGCTTTCATTAACTTTAAGATTTTCGCTGCCACAGCTAGGGCAAATCATAATCCTACCTCAGTTTGGCTCCCCCTGGAAGAGAACCGGTTATTTAGCGTATAAAAATAGTATAGGGTACCATATGTATGGTATTCAAGGGTAAAGTTATCCACATATAGCAAAAGCCCGCCGGAGCGGGCCCCTGCAACGAACTTGTCGTGCAGTTAGGCTACGGCGGGCCTAGATAATCATGCCCGTTGTATCGGCATCATTATCGAGGTACTTCTTGAATTCATTCCTGAAGTCTCGCACTGAATTCATGAGACCCTTCTCGTATTCGTCAAGGAGCCGGCCCTCGAGAGCGACGTGGACGGGTATCTGAGCAGCCTCGATAATGACCTCTAGCCCAGATTTTGGGCTCTGAGAGGCTCGGATCTGAAGCTCAAGGGCTCCTAGCGACCCCAATGCCACGGTATCTGCGACTCCAAGACCGAGGTGTGGGAACTCACTACGTCCGAGCCGGAAGACAGAACAGCTCGCAAAGCTTGTGAGGCTATCGCATAAAGCAGGAGAATAGAAGGTACTCCTGCCACTATCAGTTGTGGAGGTCTTACAGAGGCCCCCATCCCAGAAGACGGGGTCCAAGCGGACGGCACCTTCTGGTTCCCTTCCAAGGAAACGCAAGCCCTCCGCGAGAACGTGGTGGAATAGTGTGGCCCTGGGCTCAGGTACCCCGGCCCTCTGGAATTCCGCCAGTCCTGCCATCAGGACATCTTTCGGCGTAATTCTTTCCTCTGTACTCACCTAATTCAACCCCTTCCGAGGTACATCGCTTTCCTACCCTCACGGTTACGATTAGAGGTATTATATATTCAGAGAGATTTTCTAGCAACCTAAAAGAGCGGCCTTAACCGCTCTTTTAGTAGCCTATTAATCTTTTTTACCTATTCCATCCTTTTTCTTATAAAGGCCGGAATCTCAAGATCATCAAGCGAATCATCCTTATCATCTACTTGAGTCTTGGTGAAATCATCATTATCATCGTCTTCATCATCAAGATCAGCACTGAATTTATGTTCGGTTGGGTCATTCTTATCACCAGCAAACCCAGTAGCGATAACGGTAATTCTGATTTCATTTGTAAGACTGTCATCGATTACAGAACCGAAGATGATGTTGGCATCAGGTGAGGCCGCTTGCGTTATAACCTTGGCGGCTTCATCGATCTCAAACATTCCAAGGTCAGCACCACCGGTGACATTGAAAAGGACACCTTTAGCACCGTTAATCGAAAGTTCAAGAAGAGGCGAGTTAATAGCCTGCTTGGCGGCATCAACGGCCCGGTTGTCACCACTACCACGACCAATACCCATAAGAGCTGATCCGGCGTTAGCCATAATCGTCTTAACATCAGCAAAGTCGACGTTTATAAGGCCGTGAACGGTGATCAGATCGGCAATCGATTGAATACCTTGTCTTAAAACATCGTCAACAATTCCGAAGGCCTCAAGTAATGAAGTCTTCCGATCGATAATCTGAAGAAGTCTATCATTTGGAATCGTAATCAAGGTATCTACCTTATCATGAAGAAGGTCGATCCCTTCATCAGCTACCCTTCGGCGTCTTTCACCTTCAAAAGCGAAAGGCTTGGTGATTACCCCAACTGTAAGTGCTCCAACCTCTTTTGCTATTTGGGCGACTACTGAACTTCCTTTAGTACCAGTACCGCCACCCATACCACAGGTAACAAATACCATATCAGCACCTTTAAGCGCTTCTTTTATAAGCTCTGAGTCTTCCTCAGCCGCTTTAAGGCCAACTTCAGGATCGGCTCCTGCTCCAAGGCCTCTAGTAATATTCTTTCCAATATGGACCTTCTTAGGGGCTTTAGAGTTATGTAGAGCCTGAGCATCCGTGTTTATTGCAATAAATTCAACACCGCGAACCCCGGTATCTATCATCCTATTTAGAACCGAGTTTCCGGAACCCCCGATACCCACTACTTTGATGCGGGCAAATGTTTCGATTTCGGGCTTAACTTCAGCCATGGAATCTCCTTCAAAATTTCTTGCTTTTTTCGCGACAAAAACAAGATTTTTAGTTTATTTTACAAAATCCCTCTAAACTTATACCTAATTGTATATATAAAGTGTTCGGATGTAAAGGATAAAATTACTGAACCAATAATTTGTTCGTCTCAGGTTGAAAAATGTTCACTCAAAGTTCACTTATCCACAATCTTTAGGAGTAAAATTAGATGAAAATATTTTTATTTATTAAAATTAGAACAAAATAATTGTTCAATAATCTAAGTTATGGTAAGAAGGTCTTAAAGATTTTCTTAACGGTTTTAAGAGCTCCATGACTACCGCTTTGTCCTCCCTTTTTCCTTCCTGGGGTGACTGATTCTTCAAAATTATAGAGAAGAAGTCCAACGACCGCGCTCATCGCGGGGTCGTAAACCTTATCGGTAAGCCCAAAGAGATTATGAGGCTTTCCTACCTCTACCGGTAGCTTCATTACCTCTTTGGCTTTCTCTTCAATCCCAGGTAGCCTGGCTGTGCCTCCAGTTAAGATAACCCCGGCTGGAAGGAGAGCCTCTCGTTCAATGGCACGCAACTTTTCTCGAACCATTTTAAGGATTTCTTCAATCCGTGCCTCTATGATCTCTGCAACGTGTCTTGCGGTAACGGTCCCCTCTTCCTTTATATCAATCTCTGAGAGGTCTACCTTTGTTTTCTCGGTAACACCTTTTTTCCTAGCGTGTCCGTATTTAACTTTTACCTTCTCAGCAATATCAATTGAGGTCCGAAGACCGATAGCGATATCGTTTGTGATGTGGGAACCGCCAATTGGCAGAACATCAGTATAGTAAATCTCCCCATCCTCAAAGACAGCAATTCCGGTTGTATCTGCCCCAATATCAACAACGACACAACCAAGATCACGTTGCCTCTTTTTGGTAACTGATTTTGCAGCGGCAAGAGGTGAGGCGATCTCATCATCAATCCTCATCCCAGCTTGTGATACAACCTTCTTAAGATTTTTTGACGGCTGGATACCCACTGTCACAATGTGGGTCTCTACCTCAAGCCTAATACCGTTCATCCCAATTGGGTCCTTGATCCCATCCTGGTCATCGACCTTAAATACCCTTGGGAAAACGTGTAAGATCTCCTTGTTGGGCGATATCTGAACTGCTTGAGCCGCCTCTTCGGCTCGGGCAATATCATCCACGGCAATTTGCTGGTCGGCCCTACCAACGGCAACAACCCCTTCTGAGTTAATAGAAGAGATAGAAGAGCCATTAACATTTACGGAAGCGGAGACAATATCAACCCCAGCCATCCGTTCGGCTACTTCGATTGATTCGGATATCCCAGAGACTGTCTCCTCAATCTCGGCTACAACCCCTC